>CAYFFS010000013.1:0-32650 GCA_964342765.1 uncultured Nitrososphaerales archaeon
TGTAGAAGTAGTCCACGGCGGCGGAGAACTCCAGGGCGTCGAGCGCCTCCTGGTACTCCCTGTACTGCGGCCACATGGCGGCGTTCGCCCCAAACAGGAGCGCTGCCCTTATCCTTCCCTCCCTCACGTACTCGGGCAGGAAGTTCACCTGGATCTGCTCCGGCACGAGCTCGGCCCACACGGGCACCCTGTCGACGTCCGCCCTCCTGTCCCTGAGCTCTATCTTCCTGTACATTAGCGCGAAGTCGGCGCCCGACCTCAGGACGTCCTCGGGCCTGCGGAGCGGGTAGTCGGTCATAGAAAGGTAGGGCACCGGCGGCCGCGTCGGCACCACCACGCCCCCGGGCACGTCTATGTTCCCCAGGATCGCCATCAGGGTCAGTATGGCGCGCACGTTCTGCACGCCGTTGGTCGTGTGCGTTAGGGTTGAGTATCCAAGGTATATGGTCTCGGGGCGACTAGCCCACAGGAGCTCCGCCGCCTCCTCGACGTCCTCGGCGGGCACCCACGTTATCCTCTCGACCTCCTTCGGCGTGAACCTGGAGGCGTACTCGCGCAGGGCCTCGAACCCATGGACCCATCTATCAACGAAGTCGCGATCGTAGCGCCCACTAGAGATCAGGAGGTTAATTATCCCGAGGGCGAGCGCCCCGTCAGTCCCCGGCCTGGGCCTCAGGTGGAGGTCCGCCAGCCTCTCGGATGTGGGGGTCCTCCTGGGATCCACGACCAAGAACTTGGCCCCCCTGTCCTTTGCGGCCACCAGCTTACGGAGGTAATGGGTCCCCGTCCAGGCGGAGTTCACCGCCCAGAGGACGACCCCATGCGTCTGCTCCGAGGGCGCAGTGCCCCAGGCCCTGAGGCCGAAGAGCAGTTGTGATGCGAGCGAGGCCGCCCTCGAGCACGTGGAGCTCTCGGTTCCGAAGTTCGGCGACTCGAAGGCCGCGGCAAGCCTTGAGACCGCCAGCCTTGGCTCCTTCGGATCCCCTACGTAGAACAGCACCGACTCAGGCCCGTACTTATCGGCCACCTCCCTGAGCCTCCTCGCTATCAGGTCAAGAACCTCGTCCCAAGTCGCCCTCCTCCACCCCGGGTCGCTGGAGCCCTTCGGGCTCGTCCTTATCATCGGGTGAAGGAGCCTGTCGGGGTGGTACTCCTCCTGAAGGGTAGCGTACGCCTTAGCGCAGGGCGGGCCGTTGGGGAACCCCTCCCATCCCTCAATGCCCACCGCGCGCCCGCCGGAGATCCTTACCTTCACCCCGCAGAAGGGTATCTGGTTGCAGGCGTCGCAGAACGTGTAGGCCACTTCACCAGGGGTTCCCTTCACGTGTGCTCTGTGGGGCGCCTTGGGATTTAAACGTTGGAAGGCGCCACTGCACAGCATCAGCGGCTCGCGCCCACGGCCTTCGCAGGATCGTGGGCGAGTCGAAGCACTTACCGCTCGGATAGCCGCGTTCCGGGTCGTCCAAAGCCATGCGAACGGATGAGCTTTTTATGCGAGCGCTGATGGTATATTGCGTTGAGAGTTGGATTATTCCTATTTTCCTCGGCCGATGATGTCCCATTGAGGGCGGCGCTCGCGGAGAGGGAGGGTTTCGAATCTATCTGGCTCCCTGAGTTCCTGACGAAGAGGCCTGATGGGAGGGAGCACGCGGAGCCGCTGACCGCTCTCTCATATGCGGCTGCCTCCACCAGCAGCATAAACTTAGGGACGGCGGTCCTCGGCGTGCTGAGGCGCCATCCAGCTGTGCTGGCGCAGGAGGTGGCCACGCTCTCTAGGCTCTCGGGCAGGATCATCTACCTGGGCCTCGGGGTGGGCGCCAGGAGGCAGGACCTCGCGCTCGGCATATGGAAGCAGGTGGACTTCGCCTACCTGAGGGAATACGTCGAGGCGTTGAGGGCTTTCTGGCGCGGCGGATCGGTGACCTTCCACGGCGAGCACTTCTCGATGGAGGGGGCGGAGCCCGCGATAGTCCCGGGCTCCGCAGTGCAGGTGCTGGTGGGCGGCACGTCGGAGGGCTCCCTTCGCGCGGCCGCCGCGGTGGGCGACGGCTGGCTCGCCAACTGGCTCTTCAGCCCCGGCGCTTTCGCGGACTTCCTCTCAAGCGTGAGGGGGATGGCCTCGGGGATGGGCAGGGATCCATCTTCCATCAAGGGCTACTACCTGACGGGGGCGGCCCTGACCGGCGATCGGGACGCGCGTATCGCCTTCGCCCGCGAGCTGGCCTTCGGGGTCATGCCAGGGATCCAGAAGCAGGACTACGGATACAGGCTCCTGAGGAAACATGGGTTCGACGTGGAGCCGGAGACGCCTGATCAGATACCGGAAGAGTTCCTCCGCGAGACCTTCATACTAGGCGACGCGGACGAGGCCGTGGAGAGGCTCGAGGAGTACGAGGAGGCGGGCGCGGACGGCGTGTTATTGCACTTCATGGACTCAGGGAGCGAGCGCGCATTCGCCGAGCGCGTGCTGCCTCGCTTGGGGCATCTTTAGCGGTGATTACTGACAGGACTGCACGTGCGCGTAAAGGGCTGACTTGCCCTGAACGCGCAGCGAAGCCCATCGCGAAAGGCTAAAAGGACGCCGGACTTAGGTCGCGTGGGCCGGTCGTCTAGTCTGGTCAGGACGCCGCCCTCACACGGCGGAGGTCCCAGGTTCAAATCCTGGCCGGCCCACCAATTCAGAAGTGCGTCCAGCCCTCGGCCCTCACGTCCCCTCTCCCCTTGAGGAACACCCTGGCCCCCCTTCCGACGCTCCTCACGCTCCCGATCACCCACAGCGGAACGCCCAGGCTCTCGGCGACGTCCCTGAGGTCGTCCAGGGCGCTGGGCGCGACGAACCCCACCAAGCCGTACTCCTCCCCTCCGTAGAGGGCGGCCTCCACGGGGTCCATCCCGGCCCTCGTGAGCGCGTCCCTGAGCTCGTCCTCCAAGGGCAGATCCTCCAGGACTATCTCTGCTTCGTTTAGCCTGGCGAGCTCGTGCAGCGTGGCCGCGAGGCCGTCGCTGGAGTCCATGGAGGCCCTCATGAGCTCGGCAGCCCTCTCCCCGAAGCCCAGGGGCACCCTCGGCTCGTACAGGTGCCTTATGGCCCTCTCCAGCACCTCCTCGTCCACGGCCGGCCTCTCCCCCCGTAGCAAAACCCTGTAGCCCAGCCAAGTGTAGCCGAACCCCCATCCAACCGCGAACACGGCGTCGCCCTCCTCGCAGCCGACCCTTCCCACGAAGCGCCTGGCGGTCCCGATGGCCGTCACGTCTATCACCAGCTCGCGCGCGGACCCCGTGTCGCCGGCGACCAGCTCGAGCCCGTACTCCTCGGAGGCCCTGGCGAAGCCGTCCCTTATCGCGGAGAATGCCTCCTCGGTGGCCTCCTCGGGCGGCACCATTACGGACGACGTGTACCACCTGGGCCTCCCCCCTTTGGCGGCTATGTCGGAGGCCGCGCCGAGAACGGCCTTCCTGGCGAGCTGGTCCAGCCTCATCCCGGGCAGAAGATCCGTGGACCTCGCCACGGCGTCGGGCTTCACGAGCACCAGGCCGCCGCAGCAGCTCACAGGGTACGCGTCGTCGTAGAGCCCTATGGAGGGGGGCATCGCCGCTCCCCTTAGTATGCCTATGGCGTCCCTCTCCCCTATCCTGCGCGCCACGCGGCGCGTTGGGGTAAGGCTTTTAAAAGCAGAGCGCGGGGCATTCGATGCCCCGGTAGCATAGCTCGGTCAATGCGCCCGCCTCGTAAGCGGGAGATCGCGGGTTCAAATCCCGCCCGGGGCTGGGCACTACTATTGAGCCTATATATTAAGAGGCGTACCACAATATATTATTGCGGAAGTCTATAAATAATCCCGAATTCAACCTTTTTCCAGATGAAGTACGGCGAGGAACCCAGTGGATCGATCTTTAGGGGTATAGAGGAGCTCCCCTTCACGAGGTCCCACCTGAAGGTCTGGCTCACGGCCGGCATGGGGTTCTTCACGGACGCCTACGACCTCTTCGTCATCGGGATCATAATAACTATTTTCAATATATATAGGCTGCCTGGGTTCTATGATCCAGGGCTGGAGGGGCTGCTCGCCTCCTCCGCGATCTTCACGGCGATAGTTGGCCAGGTCGTCTTCGGAAGGATCGCGGACATAGCCGGCAGGAAGTTCATCTACGGCATAGAGGCCATGATACTTTCGACTGGCGCCCTGCTGAGCGCCTTCTCCCCTAACATATACTGGCTTCTCGCGTTCCGCTCAATACTTGGGGTGGGAATAGGCGGCGACTACCCCCTTTCCGCGACGATAGCCAGCGAGTACTCCGGCTACAGGAACAGGGGGAAGCTGGTCTCCCTGGTGTTCGCCAACCAGGGCCTGGGAACCCTGGCGGCCGTGGCGGTGGCGCTCCTATCGGTCCTCCTGTTCCCGCCGGACCTCGCCTGGAGGGTCATGGCCGGCGTGGGCGCGATACCGGCGCTCTCGGTCATATACCTGAGGAGGAAGCTCCCCGAGACGCCGCGCTACGCTGCGCTCGTGAGGAGCGACTACGAGACCGCCAGAAAGGCGGCCGGCGTGCTCGGGGCAAGCCTCGGCGGCGAGGGCGTAGTCGCTAGGCGCATAGGGATCGGGAAGTTCATCAGGAGGTATTGGGTGACCCTGGTCGCCGCCGCAGTTCCCTGGTTCCTCATGGACGTGGCGTTCTACGGGACCGGGATATACTCGTCGAGCATAGTGAGCGGCATTGTGGGATCCTCCGGATCCATATTCACGACGATCCTCGAGGCCGGCATGCCCTTCATGGTGGGCGTCCCCGGCTACTTCACGGCGGTGGCGCTGATAGATAGGGTCGGCAGGAAGCTGCTTCAGATCGGGGGGTTCCTAGGGATGGCGGCCATCTACTCGTACATGGGCTACCTGCTGGCCGTCACGGGCGGCGTCATCACGCGCGCGATCCCCGCCTTCCTGGGGCTCGGCATATACTCGCTCTCCTTCTTCATGATAGACGCGGGCCCCAACACCACGACCTTCGTAATACCGTCAGAGGTCTTCCCGGTCAGGTATAGGACGACCGGCCACGGAATATCGGCGGCGATGGGCAAGCTTGGCGCCGGGATAAGCACGCTGTTCCTGGTACCTTACCTCAGGTCCGCGTACGGGCTATCCACGACGCTGTACGTGCTAGCGGCCATAAGCATCGCGGGGGCCGCTATAACGCTGCTCCTCAGGGAGCCTGCAAGGATGACGCTTGAGGAGGCCTCCGGCGAGGAGCTCGTGCCCGCCATGATCCAGGTTGAGCGAGGCCTCGATGGCTCAGCAACGCTTATCAATGTCGGCCCCTTCCCTGATCCAGGATGTCCTACGAGGACAGGAGGAGGGATTGGTTCAGGAGGATGTTCGACGAGATAGAGAGGGAGTTCGAGATGTTCGACGAGATGTTCGACGAAATGTTCAGGGCGCTGGAGCGCGGGGGCACGAGGAGGCCCTTCTTCTACGGCTTCTCGGTCACCATAGGCCCCGACGGGAGGCCGGTGATCAGGGAGTTCGGCAACGTCAAGGCGGGCAAGAAGGCGGCCTTCAGCGAGGTGCGCGAGCCGCTGGTCGACACGATATACGACGAGAAGGAGGGCGAGGTTAAGGTCATAGCGGAGATGCCGGGCGTCGACAAGGACAAGATACACGTGGAGGCGTCGGAGGACTACGTGTACATAAAGGCCGAGGGATCCGACAGGAAGTACGAGACCACGGTGCCGCTGGACGTGCGCGTGGACCCCAACTCCGCGAAGGCCAACTACAAGAACGGCGTCCTAGAGATTAGGCTCAAGGCGAAGGAGCAGGCGAAGAAGGGCGGCATCAAGATCAACGTGGAGTGACGCGGGCGTTCCCTCGAAAGATTTTTATCCCGTTTCCGTCAAGTGCTCTCACCCGCGGTAGCTCAGCCTGGTAGAGCGTCCGGCTGTAGTCCTCGGCCGGGGCCGAGGGCCCCAGCCTACCAGGCGGACAGAGACCGGAGGGGCGCAGGTTCAAATCCTGCCCGCGGGACCACGGGGCGCCTGGAACCCTTAAATTCGGGGAACCCCCTTCTTCGCCGCATGCCCGCCTCGACGCGCGACCTTAACAGGGCGAGGCAATCCCTCATAGAGGAGCTTCAGGCTATCATGTGGTACGACCAGCGCGTAGAGGAGACGGAGGACGAGGAGCTGAGGGAGGTTCTGAAGCACAACAGGGACGACGAGAAGGAGCACGCGTCGCTTATACTGGAGTGGATAAGGAGGCACGACCCCGCCATGGATAAGGAGCTGCGCGAGATCCTCTTCTCATCCAAGGGGCTCTCCGAGCTGGGCGATCGAGGGCCGCGGTCCTCAGGCGGCGCGGGAGGACCCGCGTGACCTCCTTCCCCTACCCCTTCAGGAGGGGCCAGCGCGAGGCCTACGAGGCCCTGGTGAGGGCCATAGGGCAGGGGAGGATGGTGTGCTTTCAGGCCCCTACGGGATTCGGCAAGACGCCATTGGTCCTGGCGGCGCTGCTGGACTCGGGATATCCCATAGTCTGGGCGGTGCGCACGGGGACCGAGACGGACAGGCCGATAGAGGAGCTGAAGAACTTCCGCGGCCCGAAGGGCCCCTACCTGGGCATATCCTTCAGGGGCAAGAGGGACATGTGCCTCCTCGCCAGGGATAAGCTCGGCGAGGACGTGGACTACGACGACGTGGCGTACTTCTGCTCCAAGAGCAGGAAGTCATGCCCTTACTACGAGAACCTCCCGCGCGGCGAGCCCCCAAGGGGGCCGATGCTGTACTCGGAGATACTGAGGATGGGCATGAGCAAGGGGATCTGCCCCTACTACTATCAGAGGGAGGTGCTCCCCTTGATGGACGTAGTCTCGGTCAACTACAACTACATACTCAACGAGAAGTTCTCCTGGACGCTGAGGGACCTCGTCGACTTCAGGGAGGCCTACCTGGTGGTCGACGAGGCGCACAACCTGCAGTTCGCCGCCATGAACCTGAACAGCGACTCCATCACGAGCGGAACCGTGGAGAGGGCCAGGGCCGAGCTGAGGGAGCTCGGGGGGAGCGAGGAGCTGGATGGGGCGCTCGGGAGGCTCGACTCGACCCTGCGCTCCGCCCTCGGCCGCAGGAAGGAGGTGAGGGTTCGCCTGGGCGAGGTCGTGGAGGAATCCGGCATAGGGGGCGTCCTCGACGGCCTGGGGAGGGCAGGGGATTCGGTGAGGATGAGGAGGCTGAGGAACGGGCAGAGGCCGCGCTCCAGCCTCTGGCACATTTACAGGTTCTTCTCGGAGTCCCTGAGGGTGGCTGATGAGGAGGGCGTCGCCTTCTTCCTGAGCAGGACCGAGGGGGGCTACGAGCTCGAGAGGTGGGACATGAGGGCCTCCGAGATACTCTCAAAGGTGTGGGGGAACTTCAAGGGGGTCATATTCATGTCCGGCACCCTGGAGCCCTTGGACGCGTTCGCGGACGTGGCGGGGGTCAAGGGATGCTCCGAGGTGAGGGCCGAGTTCAGCGTGGATCCGAGGAGGGTCGTCACCTACCTCGTTAGGGGGGTATCCACGAGGGGCGAGAGGCTGGGCGAGGAGATGCTCAGGCGCTATCGCGACGTCCTCGTGAGGTTCCTGACCCAGCTGTCCGACAGGAACGTCGCGGTCTTCTCCTCGAGCTACAGGGTTCAGGACGAGATATTGAAGGTGTTGCCGCGCGAGCTCCTCGAGAGGGCCTACGTGGAGAGGGAGGGCATGAGGGGGGAGGAGGCCAGGAGGCTTCTAGAGGAGTTCAAGGCGGCCGCCAGCTCGGAGAGGAAGGGGATACTTTTCGCGAGCGCGTCCGGGAGGTTCGCGGAGGGGGCCGATTTCCCCGGGAAGGAGCTGGAGGCGGCCGCCGTCGTCGGCATACCGTTCGAGCGCCCCACCCTCAGGATGAGGACGTACGTCTCCTACTACCAGAGGATGTACGGAAAGGAGAGGGGCAGGTACCTGGCATACGTGGTGCCAGCCCTGAGGAGGGCGGCCCAGGCCCTGGGGAGGGTCATAAGGTCGGAGGAGGACAGGGGGATATTCCTCCTGGCCGACGGGAGGTACTCGCGCAGGGAGTACCTTTCGCTCCTGCCCTCCTTCGTCAGGGCGAACCTGGTGGAGGTCAGCTACGAGGATTTCCTGAGGCTCGACCTGGCCTCCCAGCCCGCGGGAGGGCCGGAGGCGGTGGAGGAGCCCGCTAGGAGAGAAGGGCCCTCGCGACGCGGAGCGCGAGCCTCGGGTGCGACAGCAGCTTCGTCGCCACCTGCCTCAAGTTCAGCCCGTTAGCCAGGTCCACCACGTCCTGCGGGCTCAGGATTTCCGCCAGCTCGTTCAGGTCCTGGTCGCTCAGGCGCTCGAAGACCCTCATGGCCCTCAGGCTGTCCCTTATGCGCCTCCCCCACGGCTCCTCGTAGAGCGAGTCGAACTCCCTAAGCCTGCGCTCGCTGTTGTCGCCCTCCCTGGCGGCGCGCGCCGCGACCCTTCCGGCGACGAGCCCGGCCGCTATTGACGAGTGAATGCCCGCGCCGGTGAACGGTATGACCGTCCCGGCCGCGTCCCCCACCAATATGGCCCCGTCTACGACGTTCCTGCGGATTATCCCGCCGATGGGGACCGGCGCACCCCTGTAGTCTATTACCTGGGCCCCGCCCACCTCGTCGGAGTGCTCGGCCACGAACCTGTCCAGGTGCTCCTTCGCCGGCGCACCCCTGGTCCCTATGCCAACCTCAGCGATCCTGCCGGCCTTCGGGAATATCCACGCGTAGCCCTTCGGGGCCACGGAGTTGCCCAGGTAGAACCTAACTACGTCCCATTCGCGGAGCTTCGCGCCCGCGAGGACGTACTGGACCGTGGGTATGGGCTCGGAGCGCTCCCTTATGCCCAGGGACTTGGCCACCGTTGAGTTGTAGCCGTCTGCCCCTATTACGACCGCCGCGCGGTAAACTCCTCCCCTTGCCTTGACCTCCATGGATCCATCTGGCCTCCTGGCCACGGCCTCCACGCCCTCGCGCACCTTTATCGTGGCCCCCGCCTCGGCGGCGCGCTCCGCCATCGCCTGAAGGAGCGCCGTCTTGTTTATGCTGTAGCCGAGCTCCCTTATCTCCACGTAGTCGCCGTTCGGCGCGTAGACCCTGGCGTACACCTCCTTAAGGACTATGTAGGGCCTCGGATCCACCCCCGCGGTCTCGAACGTTCCCTTGCTCGTGGCCTCGCCGCACGGCTTCCAGGCCATTATGGCGGGCTCCTTCTCAAGCAGCAGGACGTCGGCGCCCTCCTCGGCCGCGGACCTCGCGGCGGCCAGCCCCGCGGGCCCGCCGCCCACCACTATTACGTCGTGCCGATCCCCCATTGCCTCCTCCCTCAAATTTGGATGCTTATAAAGCGAGAGCCGGGCCGGCCATCCTTAAATAACGGCCTCCGGCCTCTCGTCGTCCATGGGCGACGAGGACAGGGCGGTGATAATGGTCCTGGGGGCCGACCGCATAGGGATAGTCGCCGGGATAGCCCAGGCCCTGGCGGAGGCAAACGCGAACATAGTGGACCTGGCTTCCACGAAGATGGGCGACCTCTTCGTCATGGTGCTCCTGGCCGACCTCTCGAGCTCCAAGGAGGATCTCCCATCCCTCAAGGCGAGGCTCGAGGCGAGGGGGAGGGAGCTGGGGGTCCAGGTGGCCGTTTACCATTATAATATATTCAAGGTAATGCACAGGGTGTGAGGGATGTCCTCTAGGATAGATCTGGAGGAGATCCTGGAGACCGTCGACATGCTGGTGTACAGGCACCTGAACATAAGGGCGGTCACGCTCGGGCTCAACGTGATGCCCTTCGCCTCGGGCGATCCCGAGGAGCTCAGGAGGGGGATCTCGTCC
This sequence comes from uncultured Nitrososphaerales archaeon, assembly GCA_964342765.1. Classification (GTDB taxonomy): domain Archaea; phylum Thermoproteota; class Nitrososphaeria; order Conexivisphaerales; family Conexivisphaeraceae; genus Conexivisphaera. The sequence goes on from CAYFFS010000013.1 coordinate 9,873, forward strand.
GCCATCAGGTCCGTGGCCCCCCGCCTCGTGGACGCGGTCGAGGAGGTCGGCGCGCGCTACGGCGTCGAGATAGTCAACAGGAGGCTGGCGCTGACCCCCATAGCGCTGGTCGCCTCCCCCATGGTCCGCGCGGTGGGTAGCGCCGCCTCGAGGGAGCTCGTGGGCCTGGCGCGCGAGATCGACGGGGCGGCCGCGGACGCCGGGATAGACATGGTGGGCGGATACGGGGCGTTGGTCCAGAAGGGGGAGTCGCAGTCGGACCTGGCCCTGGAGGAGAGCATACCCGAGGCGCTGGCCGACACGTCGCGCCTGTGCTCCTTCGTCAACGTGGCCGACAGCCGCTCGGGGATAAACCTGGATGCGGTCCTCAGGATGGGCCGCGTGATATCCCGCGCGGCGGAGCTGTCGCCTGGGGGAAAGGGGGAGTCGTGCGCCAGGCTCATGGTGCTGGCCAACGCGCCGGACGACAACCCGTTCATGGCAGGGGGGTTCCACGGGGTTGGCTCCAAGGACATGGTGATCAACGTGGGGATAAGCGGCCCGGCGGTGCTCCTGGCGGCCATCAAGGGCGCGGCGGGGGCAGGCGTCGCGGAGCTGGCCGAGGTCATAAAGCGCGTCGCCTTCAAGATAACCAGGGTGGGGGAGCTCGTGGGCAGGGAGGTCGCGTCCCGCGTGGGCGCCGAGTTCGGAGCGGTGGACATATCCCTGGCGCCGGCCCCGGCCGAGGGCGAAAGCGTCGCGGAGGTCCTGGAGGCCATAGGGCTTGAGGCCGTCGGGCTGCCGGGCACGGTCGGCGCGATGATGTTGCTCACCGACTCCCTCAGGAAGGGAGGGGCTATGGCGGCCTCGAGGACCGGCGGCTTCAGCGGCGTGATGACCCCCATCTCGGAGGACCTGGGGATGGCCAGGAGGGCCGCCGAGGGCACCCTCGGCATCTGGGCGCTGCTGGCGATGAGCGCCGTCTCCGCCGTGGGGACCGACATGGTGCCCGTGCCAGGGGACACCCCTCCGGAGGTCCTGTCCTCCATAATACTTGACCAGGTGGCCATAGGAGTAGCGCTGGGGAAGCCCGTGGGCGTCAGGCTCCTTCCGGTCCCCGGCGCCAGGCCGGGCGACAGGGTGGAGCTCGGAGGCCTCTTCGGCTCGGGGGTCGTCCTCGACGTGCCCCGCAGGGGGGCCTCCGGCCTGCTCTCGCGCGGCGGCAGGATGCCGCCTCCTCTGGCCAGCTTAAGGGGATAGGCGCGCCGTGCTGGCCGTAGCCCTCCTTCTGTTCTAGGCGGGATCGGGCTAAGAGGCCCACCCGGGCCTCGCCGGGGGCGTTCATAGGCCCAGCTCGGCCTTGCTCCGCGCGGGTCGGCCGTTTCACCCTCCCCGACGCCTCCTCCGGGGTTGCCCCCCATCACCGACATAGCGCGTCGGGGGGTCCCGTTTCTCTTCCGTTGCCGGCGATCTCTCGCCGCGCCTCGCGGCGCCGCGCCCCCCGCTGGAGGGAGGAGCTTCCCCGGGAGATCCCCGTGGCCCGCCCGCCAGCTCGGCGCGCCGAGAAGAGCTGTGGCGCCTTTCCTACAAATACTTTCCGCGACATGTCCGATGGCAAAGCTTTTAGGCAGACGTCCCCGCTAAGCTAGGGATGGCCAAAGCGTTCGTGCTGATAAACACCGAGATGGGGAAGGAGGAGGACGTCCTGAAGCAGCTCAGGCAGATACCCGGCGTTAAGGAGGCATACGCGATCTACGGCGTGTACGACGTGATAGCTAAGGTGGAGGCCGACACCCTGGAGGCCGTGAAGGAGACGATAAGCTCCCGCATAAGGAGGATGGACTACGTAAAATCCACGCTCAGCATGATCGTGGTGGGCGACTAGGCAGGCTTGCCGGTGGCTCACATAGGGATAGACGACACCGACTCCAACGAGCTCGGCATGTGCACGACTTACATAGGGGCAGTCCTAGACGAGAGGCTCAGGGCCCTAGGGTTCGCGAGCGCCGGGGAGCCTAGGCTGGTCAGGCTGAACCCCGCCAACCCCACGAAGACCAGGGGGAACGGCGCCGTTCACCTGAGGTACCACGTTCGCGGGAGGGAGGAGCTGCCGATGATCCTGAAGGAGGCCGAGGACGTCGTAGCGCGCCTGGCCGCGCTCGGGGATCCAAAGGCGGATCCCGGCATCGTAGCGATACAGTCGGACGGAAGGCCCCCGGAGGCCCTCTCGGGCTTCTACTGGTCCGCGCTGAGGGGGATAGTTAGCATCGGGCAGGCGCTCGACCTGATAGTCAGGCTGGGCGGGGTGGCCAGCTGGTTCAAGGAGGGGCGCGGCGTCATAGGGGCGCTCGCCGCGATTGGGGCGCCGGAGGAGGAGACCAGGATGTACGAGCTGCTGGCATATCGCCCGCCGATCCCGCTGAAGGGCCCGCGCGCCGTGGACGAGGAATCGGTTCGCCTGGCGGACCTGGAGACCTGGCCTCTCACGTACGATAACTACGATTGGTACTACATGGAGGCGCTCGTGGCCCCCCACGGGCCCGATCCCGTGCTCCTTGGGATAAGGGGTCCTGACAGGTCGTCCCTGTTCAGGGCCTACGACCTCATAAGGGTCGAGGATCGCGTGGAGAGGGTAGCGCTCTACAGAACCAACCACGGCTCGGGATCCCACGTGGTGGACGTGGGCGGGGTGAGGGACCTGAGGCCCTACACAACCGTCAGGCTCGAGGGGCGCGTAAGCGCCAGGCCGTGGGTTGGCCCTGGATCCCACGCTTTCTTCGAGCTGGAGGATGCCTACGGCGACCGGATAAGGGTGGCAGCATATGAGCCTACGAAGCACTTCAGGCGCATAGTGCTCTCCCTTGAGCCCGGGGATCGCGTGAGGGTCGTTGGATCCTATCGCCCTCGCCCGCCCGAGCCGCCAACGATAAACCTGGAGTCGATGGAGGTCCTGGACCTGGTCAGCGTTTACCGCAGGGCAGCCCCCACGTGTCCAAGGTGCGGCCACCGCATGGAGAGCGCCGGCCTTGGAAAGGGCTACAGGTGTCCGGCCTGCGGCTACGCTGACGCCGGCCTAGAACCCACCCGCGTCCGCGTCCCCAGGAGGCTCGTGCGCGGCCAGTTCACGCCCCCTCCGAGGGCGCACAGGCACCTGACGCGCCCGCCCGAGGCCTACCTATGGGAGAGGAGGCCGGCCTGTGGCGTGGAGGATTAGCGAGAGGGCGCCGGCACCGCCGCTTCGCGAGGGCTCGCGCACCTCACTAACACGGCGGCGGCGACGGGTTTCACTTCCGGGATCGGGCGAGACCGGGTGGGTCCCCGTCGCTATGGCCGGCTGGCCATTCCCCTTCATCGGGACAATAAATCCTTTTCTGCTCGATGAGGAATTTACTTTATCACTGATTTAACTATTTCTAAAAATTCTTCATCCGTTATGTTCGACTTCTTCTCCTCCGCGCGGGCCTTCACCTTCTCCAGTATCTCCTTCATCTGCTCCTTGGTGGCGCTAATCCCCAGCTCGCCGAGCTTCCACTCTATCGTGTGCAGGCCGGACTTCTTCCCGAGGAGGACCCCGTGCCTGTTGCCCACCATCTCGGGCAGGTACGCCTCGGATCCAAGGTGGTACTTCAGCCATCCAGCTATGGAGATTCCAGCCTCCCTCGTGAACACCCTGTCCCCGACCACGGGCTTGTTCTGGGCCAGCCTCATGCCGCTGTAGCGCTGCACGAGGTCGGAGAGCTCCTTCAGCTTCTCGAACCTCACTTTGACGTTGACGCCGTAGAGGAGCCTGAGGGCCAGCGCCACCTCCTCGAAGCTGGCGTTCCCGGCCCTCTCGCCGAGCCCGTTGACCGATGTGTGGACGACCGAGGCGCCGTTGGCGAGGCCCGCGATGGCCGTAGCGACGGCGAGCCCGAAGTCGTTATGGGTGTGGACCTCCACGGTCTGCGGCACGGAGCGCTTAACGATCGACACGAACTTTCCATATGCCTCCGGCGACGTGCAGCCGAAGGTGTCGGCTAAGACTATTGAGTCGTAGTGCGCCGCGGCGTCGACCTCCCTGAACAGCCTGATCAGGAACTCAGGGTCGGCCCTCGTCGAGTCTACGCCGAAGAGCGCCACCCATAGCCCATGGGCCTTGGCGTAGCTGACCACGTCTATGGATTTCTCTATCACCTGCTCGTACGTCCATTCGAACTGCTTCAACTTTGGGATCCCAACGGGCGCCTCAGTTATCACGCCGGAGACGTCCGCCCTGAGCGCCGCGTCGACGTCCTCCCTCAGCATCCTCGAGAAGGCTATCACCTTGGCCTTCAGCCCCAGGTGGGCTATCTCGCGCACCGCCTCGAAGTCCTCCCTGGACACGACCGGCATGCCCGCCTCTATCCTCTGCACGCCGACCTCGTCCAGCATCCTCGCTATCTCCACCTTCTCGTTCTTCCTGAAGACCACCCCTGGCGTCTGCTCGCCGTCCCTCAAGGTGACGTCGTGGAAGACGACCTCCTCGGGGAAGTGCAGGCGGGACAGCACCTCGCGGTCGTAGTTGAAGTGGCTCACCCAGAACTTATCGGAGACCCATCTTCCCTTCTCGAACGACTCCCCGTCCAGGTCAAACCCGTCCGTGCGCACGGCCCCTCGGCTCACGCCCAAAAGATAACCATTTTTGTCCTTGGCGCGCTACCTGAATATGAACCACGTGCCGAGTGCGCGTGCGCACACGTTGCCCTCCGAGTCCAGGACCTCCCCCTCCACCACGGCCGTGTGAGCCCCTAGGTGCACAACCCTTCCGATTACCCTGAAGGGGGACTTCAGGAGGGGCCTGATGAAGTTCACCTTGAGCTCCAGGGTTGACTGGTCGCTGCTGGTGTTGACGCTCATCACCGCGAGGCCGCACGTCGTGTCGAGGGCGGTCATTATGACGCCGCCGTGCACATGCGGCCTTCCGCGCCTTCCCGAGGCCATGTGGCTGAAGGGGAACTCGAGCTCGGCGCGCCCATCCCCCACCTCGATGACCTTGAAGCCCAGCGCGCCGTAGATCCCCGTCTCCTCGGAGAAGTACCTGTTCACCTCCTCGGCCACGTTCTTCCCCTCCGATCTCCAGCGCTCGAAGAGCTGCCTGAATCCGCCGGCGGCCCTCACCTCGTCGTCGAACATTGCGGCGCGATGTCCGTGAGCTGAAATAAGGGTTTACGGCTGGCCTCGACCTGCCGGCGGCAAACGTTATCTAGGGGGCTTGGGGCATCAGCTCCAATGTTCTTCGAGGACTTCGAGCTTGGGCGCGAGTACGTGACGTATGGCAGGACCTTGACGGAGGCCGACGTCGTAATATTCGCCTCGATGACCGGCGCCGTAAACCCCCTCTTCCTCGACGAGGAATACGCCAAGAGGACGAGGTTCGGGGGCCGGATAGCGCCCGGCCTCCTGACTTTGAGCGTCGTGCTGGGGCTAATCTATCAGCTCCCCCAGGGGTTCTTCACCGAGGGATTCGTGGCGCTTTTGGAGGCGCGCGGCTCCTTCCTGGCCCCCGTTAAGGCCGGCGACACGCTCTCTGCGCGCGTCAGGGTCTCGGAGAAGAAGGAGGTGAGCGGCGGAAGGGGCATAGTGGTCCTGTCATATCAGGCGTTCAACCAGGGCGGGCAAAAGGTCTCGGAGGGCGAGTTCCGCATAATGGTCTCCAGGCGCCAGACAGGGGCCTCCACATCTTAGGCGGGCGCTTCACCACCTGAAAAACGTTAAAACCCTCAGCCGTCTGCTTCAACGCAATGAAGCTGGTCACCTACCGCAATCCGTACACGATGGAGGACAGGTCCGGCATCCTCTATGGGGATTACGTGATAGACCTGAACTCGACCTACGCCGCCATACTCTACAGGGAGGGGATAACGGAGGGCGCCTACAGGATCGCGGACGGCCTGCTCCCAACTAGCCTGCTAGAGGTCCTGAGGGGCGGCGGGCGCTCCCTGAACGCCGCCCAGGAGGTGCTGACCTTCGCGAAGGAACAGATAGACAAGGGAAAGACGATAGAGGGCCCGCGCGGGGAGAAGGCGTCCTTCCGCCTGAGCGAGGTGAAGCTGAGGGCCCCCCTGAGGCCTGGCAAGATAATACACACGGCCGGCAACTTCAGGGAGCACGCGCGGGAGGCCGAGAAGGCGGGCTGGGAGTTCCCCATACCTCAGTGGATATCATTCCTCAAGAACCCCGACGCGGTGGTGGGCCCCGACGAGCCCGTCATCTACCCCAGCTACACCAAGGAGCTCGACTACGAGCTGGAGATGGGCATAATAATAGGCAAGAAGTGCAAGGAGGTTACGCCGGAGGAGGCGGTCGACTGCATAGCTGGCTATACCGTCTTCAACGACATAACGGCGAGGGACATCCAGAGGATAGAGATGAAGAATGGCCTATTGAACCTAGGCAAGAACATGGACACCTTCGCAATACTAGGGCCCTGCATAGCCCTGAAGGACGAGATCCCGGATCCCCACAACCTCAGGATGGAGCTCAGGGTGAACGGCGAGCCGAGGCAGCAGTCAGGGACCTGGAACCTGTCGGTGAAGGTGCCCGAGATAGTCTCGCGCTACTCCGTGATAACCCTGTACCCGGGCGACATGATCTCGACCGGCACGGTATCCGGAGTCGCCGCCTTCAGGGAGGATCCCTTCAAGTACTACCTGAAACCGGGCGACGTCATAGAGTCGGAGATAGAGAGGATAGGGGTCGTCAGGAATCCGGTCGTGGCGGGCCCGCCCGGGAGAATTAAGCCGCCCATAAGCGAGTCTAAGTGAATTCTGTCCAATATAACCATAAAATTTTCAAAATAGTTCTAAAACAACTGCCTTTTTGGCGCCATACTTCAGTTCCTTGCGCCGCAATGCGCCCATTATCTTTGAACTCTTATATAATTCCAAGGCGCAACTTGCACGATGAGCGTCCTTGAGGATTTCCTTAGGCTGGCCTCCCAGATGAAGATCTACGACCTGAGCCAGTACTACTTCAACGGCATGCCGGTGCACCCGGAGGATCCTCCATTCCATATGTGGATCTATAGATATCACGAGAACACCATCAAGATGTTCGAGAAGGTGGTGCCGGGCCTCGGCTTCGCTGACTCCATGGAGATAGTCATAACCAGCATGCACGCGGGGACCCACTTCGACTCCTTCTGCCACATGTCTAGGAACGGCCTGCTGAAGGACGGCGTGCGGGCGGCCGACATAGAGAGGTTCGACGGCTACACGAAGTACGGCGTGGACGAGGCGCCCATATTCGCCAGGAGGGGGGTGCTAATCGACGTGCCCGCTTCCAAGGGGCTGGACATATTGCCCGAGCGCTACGCAATAACCCCGGAGGACCTGGAGAACGCCCTCAAGTGGGAGGGCGTGAGCGTGGAAAGGGGGGACGTGGTGCTCATAAGGACGGGCTACTCCAGGTTCTTCCAGAGCGACCCGGACGCTTACATGCACAAGTTCGCCGGCATGTCGCCCGAGGCCACGCGCTGGATAGCGTCGAAGGGGCCCAGCCTCGTCGGCATAGATAACCTGGCCTTCGGCGTGCCCAAGCCGTTCGAGCAGCACCTGATATTGCTGGTCGACAACGGGATCTATCTGATGAAGAGCCTTTACCTGGAGGAGCTGGCGAAGGATCGGCAGTACCAGTCCTTCGTCGTCGTGGCGCCGCTGAAGATCAAGGGCGCCACCGGCAGCCTCATCAGGCCATTCGCGCTCGCGCCCCGCAGGTAAGCGTATCCTGTAGGGCTCCCAACTGAGGTGCGGTCGCCGCAACTAGAGTTCATTCCACTTTGTTCCACACAGTAAAATAATGTTTTTATAGAGCGGATTGGCGACAGGCGCAGTGATCTGGCAGGGCGGCGTCCTGCAGGAACTGGACATCAGCAAGCTCCGCCCAATGGACCTGCCTTTCCGCGCGCGCCAGGAAGGCGTGGAGGAGCTGGCCTCCTCGATAGCGGAGAAGGGGCTCCTTCACCCTTTGATAGTTAGGCCGAAGGATGGGTACTACGAGGTCGTGGCGGGGAACAGGAGGCTGGCCGCCCTTAAGCTGCTAGGGAGAAGGAAGGCGCCTTGCCTGGTGGTCGACATGGACGATAAATCGGCCTACGAGCTGGCTCTCGTTGAGAACATCCAGAGGAAGAACCTGAATCCAATAGAGGAGGCCATGGCCTTCAAGGCGTACATAGAAACCTATGGCTACGGGTCGGAGAGCGAGCTGGCCAGGAAGATAGGGAAGAGCCAGGAGTACGTCAGCAGGAGGCTTCAGCTGCTCAAGCTCCCCCAGAAGGTGCAGGAGGAAGTTATGCGCCGGCGCATAGCTCCGAGCGTGGCGGCGGAGCTGGCGACGATCGATGATCCGAAGAAGATAGAGGAGCTGGCCAACCTCATAGTCGAGAAGGGGCTGAAGCGCGAACACGTGAGGCGCGTGATAAGGGAGGAGAAGGGATCCTGGAGGGTCGATGACCCCTATGAGCGCAGGCGCCGCCTCATAGACAGGGTCCTCAACAAGTGCATAACCTCGCTCAAGGTAGCTCTTGTCAACATAGACGACGCAATAGAGGACGTGAAGGACGACTGGCTGCTCTACGAGATGTTGATGGAGCACCGCTCGCGCCTTCACGCGCAGATAGACGACCTCATAAAGCTGAGGAAGCGCGTGCTCGAGATGGACGAGGCGATCGCGTAGCCAGGCCAGTACAGAGATATATTGAACCTCTGGCGTAGGGCTCACAATGAGTTGGGGTGCCCTGGAGGAGGTTCCAGAGGAGGTTCCCCCCGAGGTCCATAGGAGGAACGTGACGCCCCCGTGCAACAGGTTCGCTAACCAGAAGGTCCTTGTCACCGGCGCGGGGCGCGGCCTGGGCAGCCACATCGCCCTGGCGTTCGCCAGGGACGGGGCCGACGTGGCAGTGCACTACAACACGTCGGCGGAGGGCGCCGAGAGGGTGGCGGAGGAGATCAGGAAGATGGGGAGGGACTCGTTCACCGTGCAGGCGGACGTAACCAAGTGGGACGACGTGAGGAGGATGGCGGACGAGATTTGGAAGAGGTGGGGGAGGCTGGACATATTGGTGCACCAGGTCGGCGAGATGGTGACCGGCCAGATGAGCTGGAGGGAGATGAAGACCGAGGCCGACGTCAGGAAGGCAATAGACGTCGACGCCCTGGGCAGCCTCCTCGTCATACACGAGATAGGCCGCAGGATGTACGACCTGCAGAAGTACGGCTCGATAGTCGCGATGGCCTCAAACGTCCTGACGACGGGCAGCCCTAGGGCGCCTCAGTACGCCGCCGGGAAGTTCGGCGTCGTAGGCGTCGTGAAGTCCTACGCCAACGCGTTCGCGCCCTGGGTCCGCGTTAACGCCGTCGCGCCGGGCTACATAGAGACCGAGGCGACAAAGGCCAGGCCGGACTGGCCTAAGAGGAGGAAGTTCGTCCTCCAGAACACGCCCCTGAAGAGGATCTGCCAGGTGGAGGACGTGATACCGGTCATAATGTTCCTCGCGTCCGGCGACTCGGCGTTCATAACGGGCCACACGATATATATAGATGGCGGGTTCACGATGCCGCACTGAGCGATCCTACCTGTTCTTCCAGCTGGGCTTCCTCTTCTCGAGGAAGGCCCTGGCGCCCTCCTTCTGATCCTCGGTCGAGAAGCACTTGGCGAAGAGCTCCGACTCCACGCGCATTCCCTCATCGAACGGCCTCTGGTAGCTAGCGTTGACCGCGCGCTTGGCGAACGACAGTATCAGCGGGCTCTTGGACCTCAGGTCCTCAAGGTACTTCCTGACGACGTTCACGAGCTCCTCCCTGGGGACCGCCCTGTTTATCAGGCCAAGCGCCTCGGCCTCCTTGGCCGTCAGCGTCCTTCCAGTGAATATCAACTCCTTAGCCATCTTCACGCCGACGTGCCTCGGAAGCCTCTGGGTGCCTCCGGCCCCCGGTATTAGGCCCACGTTGATCTCGGTCTGCCCAAGCAGGGCGTCCTCGGCGGCCACCGCTATGTCGCTCGCCAACACCAGCTCTAGCCCGCCTCCGAACGCGTGCCCGTTGACCATTGCTATGACGGGCTTCGACAGGTTCTCTATCCTATCGACGAGCCCCTTGGTTATAACCAGGTAGGAGCGGGCCTCCTCCTCGTCCATCGTAAGGAACATCCTCAGGTCCGCGCCCGCGCAGAACGACTTGTCGCCGGCGCCCGTCAGCACGACAGCGAAGACCGAGGGATCCCTTTCCGCCTCCTCGAGCGCGCTCAGGATCTCCTCCTTCGTCTTGACGTCGAGCGCGTTCCTCACCTCCGGCCTGTTTATGGTTATCCAGGCCGCGCCATCCTTCACCTCGTAGATTATGTTGGAGTAGACCATCGAGCAGCTCAGCGATGGGAAGGATATGGGGTTTCCCCTCCCCCTTGCGCTTCAGATTTTTATATCGGTCCTCGGCACTTAAGCTAGGATGGCTGTACAGGTTGTGGAGCAGCTCGAGCTCCAGAAATATAAGTGGGTCGGCGCATCTATAAAGAGGAAGGAGGATGCTGAGCTTATAAGGGGAAAGGGAACCTATACGGACGACGTAAGGCTGCCGGGCGCCGTCTACGTGGCGTTCGTCAGGAGCCCCTACGCCCACGCGAGGATAAAGAGGATAGACGTGTCCAAGGCGCTGAGCCATCCGAAGGTGGTGGGCGTCCTGACGCCGGACGAGGCCGTGCCCCTGCACTCCTGGATGGAATTCCCCGGTATGAGGCAGGTGCCCCGCACGTCGTTGGCGGTCGGCAAGGTCAGGTTCCAGGGGGAGCCCGTCGTGGCGATAGCGGCGACCGACAGGTACTCCGCCGAGGACGCCGTTCAGCTGGTGGACGTGGAGTACGAGCCCCTCCCGCCGGTGGTCGACGCAGAGAAGGCGCTCGAGCCAGGGGCCCCCCTGCTCTACGAGGAGTGGGGGGACAACGTGATCTACCATGGGAAGGCGTCGTTCGGCGACGTTGAGGGCGCCTTCTCCCGCGCCGACCTAGTCGTCGAGGGCACGCTCATAAGCAACAGGCACTCGCCGACGCCCCTGGAGCCGCGCGCGATAACAGCGCACTACGATACCGTGAAGGACGTCTTCAACATATGGGTTACCACCCAGTTCCCACACGTCTTCAAGACGTACATCTCCCAGGTCCTCAAGTTCCCCGAGAACAAGATAAGGGTGATAGCTAAGAGGGTTGGCGGGGGCTTCGGCCCCAAGTCCCACGTATACCCTGACGACGTGGCGGTGCTCCAGCTCGCGCTCAAGCTCAAGAGGCCGGTCAAGTGGGTGGAGACGAGGACCGAGAACCTGCAGGTGACGGGGCACGCCAGGGACTGGAAGATATGGTACAGGGGCGCGTTCACGAAGGACGGAAAGCTGCTCGCTGTCAGCGTTAAGGGCATAGCCGACTTCGGCGTCTACGGGGCCTTCTGGACGGAGATACAGCCGGCGCTCGTCGCGCAGGCCCAGACGCCTGGCCCCTACAAGATGCAGGCGTACGAGTTCGAGCTCTACTGCGTCGCCACGAACAAGGCCCCCTACTCCGCGCACAGGGGGTTCGGGAGGCCCACGGCGGCGCTCATAATGGAGCGCATAATGGACGCGGCTGCCCGCAAGCTCGGGCTGGATCCTGTTGAGATAAGGAGGCGCAACCTGATCAGCCGCGACGAGATGCCCTATCGCCAGGTCACCAACATAATCTACGACAGCGGCGACTACCCGAGGGCCCTGGAGACCGCCCTCCGCTCGTTCGACTACTGGGGCTGGAGGAAGAAGCAGGAGGAGCTCAGGAAGCAGGGCAGGTACATAGGGATAGGGGTCTCGACATACGTGGAGTACACGGCGCCCTCCTCCAAGAGGTTGTCCGAGGGGCTGGGATGGAAGGTAGGGGGCTACGACATGGTGAGGCTCAGGGTAGAGCCGACCGGCAAGGTGAAGTTCTTCACTGGGCAGTCGACCCAGGGCATGAGCCACGAGACGATATTCGCTCAGATAGTGGCCGAGGAGCTGCAGGTGCACGTGGACGACGTGACGGTTGTGGAGGGCGACACGGAGGACACGCCCTACAGCTACGGCGCCTGGGCCAGCAGGGCCACCGTCGTCGTGGGAGGGGCCGCCGTGAAGGCGGCCAGGATGATAAGGGACAAGATGATCAAGATAGCGGCTTTCAACCTCGGCGTGGAGCCGTCGGACGTCGACCTGGCGCGCGGCTGGTTCTACGTGAAGTCGGATCCCTCGAGGAGGATATCGTTCTCCGAGGTGGCCAGGATAGCCTACCAGGAGGTCCACAGGATACCCATGGACCTAGAGCCCGGGCTCGAGGTCGTCACGACGTATGAGCCCCAGGTGTACACGACGACCAGCCATGGATGGCACTTCGTGGTTGTCGAGGTAGACCCGGAGACGGGCAAGGTGGACATACTGAAGTACTACGTCCTCGAGGACGCAGGCATATCGGTGAACCCGATGACGATGCACGGGCAGACGCACGGCGCCGTAGCCCACGAGATAGGAGGCGTCATGTACGAGGAGCTCAGGTACGACGAGAACGGCAACCTGCTCAACTCGACGTTCGTGGACTACCTGGTGCCGACGGCTCTCGAGGTGCCTAACATAGAGGTGGAGCACATAGAGACGCCGAGCCCGCAGCTCGGCGGCTGGAAGGGGATGGGCGAGGGAGGGTCGATCGGCGCTCCTCCCGCGCTCTTCAGCGCCATAGAGGACGCGCTGTCCCCGCTGGGCGTAAAGCTCGATCGCGCCCCCCTGACGCCTGAGAACATCCTGCGCGCGATAAAGTCCGCCAGGGCATCGCAGTAGCGGCGTGATCCACTTGGAGGGCCGCTTCAGCACCGTGGTATCCTTCGACGACACGGACTGCAGCAGGAGGGTCCACTTCTCGAAGTACTCGATATGGATAGATAGGGCAATACAGGACCTATTCAGGAAGGCAGGCCTTGAGTTCCTGCCCGATGGAACTCTGCGCCGCGTGGAGGGAGGAGAGGTGGTCGCCTTCGCCATCGGCGAGTACTGGGCCAGGATGGAGAGGCCATCGAAGCTCGGCGATTCCCTGGATGTCGTAGTTCATCCGCACGAGGTCAGGCCGCGCGTGGTTGTCTTCGAGGGCGCGGTCATCGATAGATCCGACGGCTCCGTCGTCGCGCGCGGGAGGATAACCATGGTCCACATAGATCCTGAGACAGGCCGCTCCAAGGAGATGCCGAGCTGGCTCAGGGATCTCCTGTCGCGCTAAATCGTTATTAAACGACAGAGGCCCGGGGATCCCCCGTGGACTTCGCGGAGTCCGACGAGCACGCCCTCCTGAGGAAGGGCATGGCGGATCTCGTCAAGCAGTTCCCCAGGGAGTACTGGCGCCAGAAGGATCAGGCGGAGGAGTTTCCCCAGGAATATTGGGACGCCCTGGCCAAGCAGGGATGGCTAGGGCTCCTGGTCCCCGAGGAATACGGAGGGGCGGGGCTCAACATGTACGAGGCGCACATAGCTATCTACGAGGCGGCCAGGAACGGCGCCGGGGTCCCCGGAGGGGACCTGCTGATGAGGACCTACATGTTCGGGACCTATCCGATAAGGCAGTTCGGCAGCCCCGCCCTCAAGGAGAAATGGCTTCCCAGGATAGCGGAGGGGAAGGCGCTCTTCAGCATAGGGCACACGGAGCCCGGGGCCGGCGTCAACACTTTCGACATAGAGACCTACGCCGAGCGCAGGGCCGGCGAGTTCGTGATAAACGGCCAGAAGATCTGGATGACGCTGGCCCACAGGGCTGACGCGATACTTCTGGTGGCGAGGACGAAGCGCAAGGAGGAGGTCAAGGAGAAGAGCGAGGGCCTCACGCTTTTCCTGGTGGACACGCGCGAGTCGAAGGTCAGGACGGCGCGCCTGCCGGCGTCCGTCATGAGGCCCCTGGGCGAGAACGTCGTGTACTTCGAGGACACCGCGGTGCCCGAGGAGAACGTGATAGGCGAGGTGGACCGCGGCTGGCGCTACCTGGTGAACGTGTTCAACGCGGAGCGCCTTGGCACGGCGTCCGTCGCGGCCGGTGCCGGCGAATACGTGCTAGACCTCGCCGCGGAGTACGCCAGGACCAGGAACGTGTTCGGCAGGCCCATTGGATCAAACCAGGCGATAAGCTTCCCGCTTGCGGAGATACGCATGTACCTGGAGGCCGCGAAGCTCCTGCTTCAGAAGGCGGCCTGGCGCTTCGATCGGGGCGAGGATCCGTCGGTCGAGGGCAACATGGCTGCCTACATAGCAGCTGAGGCCGCCTGGAGGGCCGCCGACCAGGCCGTTCAGACGTTCGGCGGCCTTGGGTTCTCCGTGGAGATGGACATAGAGCGCTACTACAGGGACCTTCGCCTGTTCAAGACGGCGCCCGTGCCGAAGGAGATGGTGCTCAATTTCATCAGCCGCCGCGTGCTCGGTCTTCCTAGAACGTTCTAGCGCCGGCGGCCCGCTAGCTTTCAACTTTAAATAACTCCGGCGGGCTTTCCTCACGAGTTGCGCCCTGCTCCGTTCGAATATTATGCGCCGACCACGATAGAGGACGCGTTGAGGTTGCTGGAGGAGAAGGAGGGAGCCAAGCTCCTGGCAGGCGGGCAGAGCCTCCTGGCGCTCATGAAGCTGAGGCTTCTGGCGCCCCCCGTCCTCATAGACCTTAACAGGATAAGCGGGCTTCGTTACATAAAGGAGGGCTCTGACGGCTGGATTTACATAGGTGCGATGACCCTGTACGACGAGCTGGAGCAGTCGCCAATCATAAGGGCGCGCTATCCCATAATGCACGAGGCCCTGTACAGGCTGGGCGATCAGCAGGTCAGGAACAGGGGGACGATAGGGGGGAGCCTGGCGCATGCCGACCCCTCGGCTAACCTGCCGCCCGTAATGGTGGCGCTCAAGGCGCAGCTGGTGGCCGCCAGAAGGGGAGGTGAGAGGCGCGTGATACCCGCGGACGACTTCTTCGTCGACGCCTTCACGACCGCCCTGGAGCCCAACGAGATGCTCGTGGAGGTCAGGCTGCCTCCATGGCCCCGGGGAAGCGGAGGGACCTACATGAAGCTGTCGAAGAGGGAGATAGACTTCTCGATAGTGGAGGTGGCAGTTCAGATGACGGTGGACGGCGACGGCCGCGTCAAGGAATCGCGCGTGGTCCTCGGGGCGGTGGCCTCCAGGCCCTACAGGGCGACGGCCGCCGAGAGCGTCATACAGGGATCGGTTGTGGACGATCAGCTCGCTGTGAAGGCTGCTGAGGAGGGCACCAAGGACCTCGAGCCGCCATCGGACGTGCAGGCCTCGAGCTGGTACAGGAAGGAGGTGGCCAAGGTCCTGGTGAAGAGGGCTATATTGAAGGCGTGGCGTCGCGCGAGGGGGGTGGAACCATGAGCGGCGCCGGAGCTCAGGAGCTCATGCACGTGAGGGTCAAGGTGAACGGCCAGTGGTACGAGGCCGACGTGGAGCCCAGGATGCTCCTCATAGATTTCCTGCGCGACGTCCTGGGGTTCACCGGCCCTCACATAGGCTGCGATACCGGGCACTGCGGCGCCTGCACGGTCATCATGGACGGCAGGAGCGTTAAGTCCTGCATGGTGCTCGCCGTGCAGGCCGATGGATCAGAGATACTGACCGTGGAGGGGCTCGAGAAGGACGGCAAGCTTCACCCGCTTCAGGAGGCGTTCTGGGAGAACCACGCGCTTCAGTGCGGCTACTGCACCCCCGGCATGCTGATGTCCGCCTACTTCCTGCTCAGCAGGAACCCCAACCCGAGCGAGGAGGAGATCAGGAAGGGCATAGAGGGCAACCTGTGCAGGTGCACCGGCTACGTGAACATAGTGAAGGCGATAAAGGCGGCCGCCCAGAAGATGGCCGCGGAGGCGCGGGGCTGATGCGCGATGTCCAAGGCGCCTCCCGAGCTCGTCAACACCTATAGGCAGGACAGCTCGGCGTTAACCCTGAAGTGGCTGGGGAAGCCGCTGAAGCCCAAGGAGGACTACCGCCTTGTCAGGGGCAGGGGGATGTTCGTCGACGACGTGCAGCTGCCCCGCATGGCCTACATGGCGTTCGCCAGGAGCCCCTACGCCCACGCGAGGATAAAGAGGATAGACGTGTCCAAGGCCGCGGCCGTGCCCGGCGTGCTCCTCATATGGACAGGCGAGGACGTGAAGAAGCGCATGCGGCCGCTCCCCCAGGCGACTCCTCCGCCGGCTAGGAACGCGATCGACTACCCGCTCGCTGTGGACAAGGTGAGGTACCAGGGGGAGCCGGTCGCGATGGTCGTGGCCGAGAGCCGCTACGCGGCCGAGGACGCTGCCTCCCAGATAGAGGTGGAGTACGATCCTCTACCCGCAGTGGTCGACGCGGAGAAGGCGCTCGAGCCAGGGGCCCCCCTCGTGCACGAGGAGGTGGGGACCAACCTCATAGCGCACGTGCACTACAAATGGGGCGACGTCGACTATTACTTCCAGCACGCGGATCTGATCGTTGAGGGCAAGTTCCACTACCACAGGTTCACGGGCGCCCCCCTGGAGCCAAACGCGGTCGTCGCGGACTACAACGAGCGCGAGGACGTGATCACCATCTACTGCAACAACCAGGCGCCCATGGAGTGGCTGCCCCAGCTATCCGCCGGCCTCAACATGCCTTATCCTAAGATAAGGGTCATCACGAAGGACATAGGCGGGGGCTTCGGGACCAAGCTGATAAACTACGTTTACATGATACTGGCGGCGCTGGCCTCGAAGGAGCTGAAGAGGCCAGTTAAGTACGTCGAGACGAGGACGGAGAACCTCCTGGCGGCGGCCCACAACGCGGAGAGGACCTGCTACGTAAGCGCCGCCGTCCAGAGGGATGGAACCGTGCTGGCCATGAGGATGAAGTGCATAGATGACGACGGCGCATACGCGAGGCACGAGCCGGCCGGCATGACCGTGTGGGCTCAGGTCTCGACAGGGCTCTACCGTTTGAAGGCGCTGGAAAACGACTTCTACGCCGTCTTCACGAACAAGTGCCCTGCGACGTCTATACGCGGCTTCTCGAGGGCCCCGCACCTCTTCATGATAGAGAGGATGATGGACAGGATAGCCAGGAAGCTTGGCATGGATCCCGCTGAGATCAGGATGAAGAACCTGGTCAGGCCCGAGGAGATGCCTTACATGACGCCCAGCGGCGGCCTGTACGACAGCGGGAACTGGCCCGAGGGGCTGGCGAAGGCGCTCGAGGCCGCCGACTACCAGGGCTGGAGGAAGAAGCAGGAGGAGCTCAGGAAGCAGGGAAGGATCATAGGGATAGGGATCGCGGTCGGCACGGACTCCGCGGGGCCCAACATGGCCCAGGTGAAGATGTACAATCCCGGCCTGCCCTACACGGGCGGCACCGAGGGAGCCCTCGTCCAGATGACGCCGGACGGCAAGGTCAGGGTGGTCCTCGGGTCCTCTCCGCAGGGCATGGGCCACGAGACCACCGCGGCGCAGGTGGTCGCGGACGTGCTCGACGTGGACTACGACGACATATACGTGCAGACCGGCTTTGACTCCTTCAGCTCGATATACACCATGCACTCCGGGACGTACGGAAGCAGGTTCGCGCCGCTAGGGCTTTCCGCGGTCTACCTGGCTGCCGCCAAGCTGAAGCAGAAGCTGGCCCAGATAGCCGCCTACGTCCTAAAGTGCCCGGGCGGCGACGTCGTCATAGAGGGCGGGAAGGCCTACTGCAGGTCCGACCCGCAGAGGTCAACTGACCTGAAGAGGATAGCGAGGATAGCCTACGGCAACGTCAACGAGATGCCGCCGGGAATGGAGCCCGGGCTGTACTCGATCGCGATATTCAGGCCGCCCTTCCAGAACCCCGACGAGAACAGGAGGGCCAACCTCGCCCTGACCTACTCTTACAACGTCCACGTGGTCGTTCTGGAGATAGACCCGGAGACCGGCATGCCGAAGATACTGAACTACGTCGTGCTGGACGACTCGGGCAGGATAGTGAACCCGCTGATAGTAGAGGGGCAGGTGCACGGGGCCGTCGCGCACGGCGTGGCGGAGGCCCTCTATGAGAAGTACCACTACGACGAGAACGGCAACCTGCTGAACTCGAACTTCGTGGACTACCTAGCGCCGACCGCGCTCGAGGTGCCCCCAATAACCCTGCTCCACATGGAGACGCCGAGCCCGTTCACGCCGACCGGCGCCAAGGGCATGGGCGAGGGAGGCGGAACCGCCGTGCAGGCGGTGATAAACGCCGTGGAGGACGCGCTGGCCCCCTTCGGCGCCCAGCTCGAGGAGAGCCACGCGGATCCCGAGCTGATATTACGTATATTAAAGGGCGCGTCCAGCAAAATGGCGGAGGTGTGATACATGCCGCAGTTCAAGGGATCCGAGGTCGTGGCGGCCCCTAGGCAGGTCGTGTGGGACTTCATAACGGATCCGCAGAAGGTCGGGAACTGCATTCCGGGGCTTAAGTCCATACAGGTTATCGACGCCGACCACTTCGACGCGGAGGTCAAGGTCGGGGTGGGGATACTCAAGGGCACAATGAAGGTGAAGTACGAGGTTACTTCGAAGGAGCCCCCGTCCAAGATAACGATGAAGATGGACGGGAGCGGGCTCGGAAGCAAGGCGCTGATAAACGCGACCGTGGAACTGAAGGAGGTGCCCCAGGGAACCCAGCTGGACTGGGTGGCGGACGTAAACGTATCGGGCACCTTGGCGGGCTTGGGGGCGCGCTACCTCAACGACGTGGCCTACAAGACCGTCTCCGACATGTTCTCCTGCATAAGGGAGAAGCTGGCGGGCGGAAAGTAAAAAATTTTAAAAATTATATTACTATAATTTTTATATTACTTGCCCTGGAACTTCGGCTGGCGCTTCTCGTAGAAGAACGCCCTTATTCCCTCCTTCAGGTCGTCCGTGTAGAACAGCAGCAGGTTCTCCTTGAGCTGGTACTCCGTCCCCTCATCTATTGGCATCTCGCTGCCCAGGTTAACGGCGACCTTGGCCGCGCCGACCGCGAGCGGCGCGTTCTTGGTTATCTTCCTGACAAGCTCCATCGTCTTCTCCATCAGCTGCTCGTGCGGCACCACCATGTTCACGAAGCCCAGCCTGTAGGCCTCCTCCGCGGATATCCACTCGCCGGTGAAGAGCAGGTACTTCGCCCAGTACTTGCTGATCACCCTCGGCAGCCTTATCGTTATGCCGGCGCCCGGCATTATTCCGATGCCGGTCTCCGGCAGGCCGAACTTGGCCTGGTTGCTCGCGACGACCAGGTCGACCGCCTGTATTGTCTCTATGTTGCAGTAGCCGTTCACCGCGGCGATTATGGGCTTCCTCATCTTCTCCATGAAGCGCCAAATCTCCAGGTTGAACCTGTTGAACTTCTCTATCTCGTAGTACTTGCCGGCCTCCACGTTCGCCAGGAACTCCTTGGCGTCGCCTCCCGAGCTGAACGCCTTGCCGGCCCCCGTTATCACCACCACCCAGACGTCGCGGTCGTCGTTCGCCTTCTTCAGCGCCTCGTAGAACTCCTGGAGCATCGCCACGTTGAACGCGTTGCGCGCCTCGTCCCTGTTCAGGGTTATTATCGCTACGCGATCCTCGGGCTTCTTCTCGTAAAGGACAAGGGGTTTCTGCGACATACCACATCACTCGTTGGGATCCCCGCCAGACAAGTTAATATATCTTCTATCGACCATGAGCTCTTGATGAGTTTGGACGTGGCGATAGTGGGGATAGGTGAAACGCCTTACAGCCGCGCAAGGGCCGACAGGGGGGAAGTCGTGATGAGCGCGGAGCAGTACGCGGCCTGGGCGGCGTCGCTCGCGCTGGAGGAGGCAGGCCTCTCCCTGCGCGACATGGACGGACAGGGGCTCGCGGTCGCGGGGACTGAGTGGCCTCACAGCGAGATATGGTCCGCGGAGGTCGTTCAGAACCTGGGTTTCAGGCCGAGGTTGCTCCTCAGGGGGGACTTCGGGGGCAACAACGCCGTGGAGCTAGCCGTGCAGGCGGCGGCCGCCATAAGGTCGGGCCTGGTCGACTACGTCCTGGTGCTGGGCGCCGACTCGCCCATGACCCCATTTGGCACCCAGACCGCCAGGAGCTGGAGGTACGACATAGACTACATGAGGCCCTTCGGGCTCATGGGGTTCGTGACGCTTGCGGGCCTCATGATGAACAGGCACATGAGCGCGTATGGAACCAAGGTGGAGCACTTCGGGAAGATAGCAGTAACGCAGAGGGAGCACGCCAGGCTGAACCCCGGAGCATACGTGAAGGCGCCGCTCACCTTGGACGACTACCTGAAGTCCCGCGTGCTGTCGGATCCCCTCAGGCTCCTGGACTCCGTGATGTTCGTGAACGGAGGCCTCGCCTTCCTGATGACCAGCCGCAGCAGGGCTTCGAGGAGCCCCAAGCAGCCCGTTTACCTCAAGGGCTACGGGCTGGCCCACAACTACCTGGAGGGGGATCCCGCGCTCCCCGACATAACGACGACGGGGGTCAAGGCGGCGGCCCGCGACGCGCTGCAGATGGCCGGCGCGGCTCCGGCCGACCTGGACTTCCTACAGCTCTACGACGACTTCACGGGCGCGGTCCTGATGCAGATAGAGGACATAGGATTCTGCGCCAAGGGGGAGGGAGGCAAGTTCGTGGAGAGGACGGATCTCTCGTACAAGGGGGAGTTGCCGGTGAACACCGGCGGTGGCCTTCTGTCCAACGGGCAGCCCGGGATGGCCGCCGGGTTCGTCCACGTCGTGGAGGCTGTGAGGCAGCTTAGGGGGGAGGCCGGAGGAAGGCAGGTGAGCGGGGCCAGGCTGGGCCTCGTGAGCGGGCTGGGAGGGCTCGCCTACGGGAACAACCTGGCCAACTCCGGCGTCCTTGTGCTGGGGGTGGAGTGAGATGTCCGAGAAGCCTCTGCCAGAGATAACCCCCCTGAACAAGCCTTTCTGGGACGCCGCCGCAAGGCACGAGCTGCTGGTTCAGCGCTGCAAGAAGTGCGGGCGCTTCGTGTGGTATCCGAGGGCGTCCTGTCCGTACTGCGGATCGCGCGACCTCGAGTGGACTAGGCCCAGGGATACCGGCACCGTCTACGCCGTGACTATAGCCAGGGTGGTCGTCGGCAATTCCCCGGCCTGGGAGAAGGAGATGCCCTATGCGATAGCCATAGTCGACATGGACGACGGGTTCAGGATCTACGGCCGCGTCGTCGGCGTGAAGCCGGAGGACGTGAAGCCAGGCATGCGCGTGCGCGTCGACTTCGAGGACATATCAAGCGGCGTCGCTGTTCCAGTGTTCCGCCCCCTATAGTAGGGAATATACTTTCACGCTTATAAAGTACCTTTTCATCTCACCTCGGCCGTGGTCAACCTAACGACGTTCGTGGACAACAACGCTCGCTATTGGCCCAGGAAGCAGGTCGCGATATTCCCCGATAGGGGCGAATCCTTCACCTATCGCGACCTGCTTTCCGAGATGAACACGTTCGCCAACGCCCTCCGCTCCCTCGGGGTCTCCAAGGGCGATAGGGTGGCGGTCTACATGCCGAACGTGCCGGAGACGCTGGTGACGTACCTAGGCACCTGGAGGCTGGGCGCTGTGGCCGTGCCGATGAACGTTGCCCTAAGGGACTTCGAGGTCAAGCACCTGCTGAACGACTCGGGCGCGAGCGTCGTGGTCACGACGCCCCAAGGATACGGGGTGCTCAAGGAGATCAGGGACGACGTGGCGCAGCTGCGCCACATCGTGCTGGTGGGGGGCCACGCCGAGGGCGAGCTAACTTGGGAGGAGCTCATGGGGAAGTCCAGCTCGGCCGTGAGGGCGGAACACTGCGAATCCGATTGCCTGGCGCAGCTCCAGTACACGTCCGGCACGACGGGGCTTCCCAAGGGCGCCATGCTAACTCACTGCAACTGGATTGCCGCGCTGGAGACGGAGCGCTGGGCCCTGGGGCTGACGGACGGCGACGTGGAGCTCTACATATATCCGATGGTGCACGTGGGGTTCAGCTGGGCCCTCACCGCTCTTAGGTACGGCGCCACCGTGATCTTCATGGAGAAGTACTCGATGGACAAGTACCTCAGGTACGCCGCCGAGTACGGCGCCACAATAATAGATCTGATGCCGCCCGTGATGAACGACCTGGTCAACGGGCCAAGCGGCGTGGAGGAGTACCTGAGGACCGCACGCGTCGCAATCACCGGAGGAGCCCCGACGCCCCAGTCGCTGTGGGAGAAATGGGCCGCGCGCTTCAAGATACCGGTGCTGAACGCCTACGGCCTCTCGGAGACCATCGTGGTGGGATCCGCGACCGGCACGGTCCCTGGATGGGAGCACCTGAGCAAGGGCTACAGGTCGGTCGGCGCGCCGATAGGGTACTCCGAGGTCAAGATAGTGGATCCTGAGGATCCGAGTAAGGAGCTCGGCGTTGGGGAGGTCGGGGAGATAGCGCTGAGGGGTCCCTCCGTCGCGAAGGGCTACTGGAGGAACGAGGAGGCCACCCGCGAGTCTTTCATGCCGGATGGGTGGTTCCTGACGGGCGACATGGGCTTCCTAGACGAGGACGGGGTGCTCTACGTGACCGACAGGAAGAAGGACATGATAATAATGTCCGGGTTCAAGATATATCCGGCGGAGGTGGAGTCGATACTTCTCAGGCATCCGAAGATAAAGGAGGTGGCAATCTTCGCCAGGTACGACGAGAGGAGGGGCGAGGTGCCCGTGGCCGCTGTGGTCCTGAAGCCCGGGGAGCGCGCCACCGCAGAGGAGATTATCGAGTGGGCGAAGCAGCACATGG
>CAYFFS010000014.1:0-30013 GCA_964342765.1 uncultured Nitrososphaerales archaeon
CGAGAGGGGGGTGGGGGGGGTGCGCGCCGGGGGGATGGGGGAGGGAAGGGCGGGGGTCCCCGCCGGCAAGGCGGAGGAGATCTCCAGGAGGGCGCGCGAGCTGGGCGTGGACTCCATAGTCGTCTACGGGAGGCTGAGCTCCTCCCAGGCGTTCAACCTCATGAAGGACTCAGGGGTCCGCGTCGTCGACAGGGACAAGCTGATACTGGAGATATTCGCCCTGAGGGCGAGGACCCCAGAGGCCAAGCTCCAGGTCAAGATGGCGGAGCTCACCTACGAGCTGCCTAGGCTCAGGGAGCTGATAAGGCGCGTCAGGATGGGGGAGCAGCCGGGCCTCTACGGCTACGGCGAGTACGAGGTCGAGAAGTACTACGACCACGTCAGGAGGATGATCGTCAGGATAGGGAGGGAGCTACGCGAGTACAGCCGCCACAGGGAGGTCCAGAGGGAGGGGAGGAGGAGGTGGGGGATGCCCCTCATCTCGCTGGCCGGCCACACCGGGGCCGGGAAGACCACGCTCTTCAACGCCCTCGCGAGGGAGGACAGGCCGGTCACCGGGCGCGCCTTCACGACGCTCACCACGACGACTAGGTCCATCTGGCTGGGCGAGGGGATCCACGCCCTCCTGACGGACACCGTGGGGTTCCTCAGGGGGCTCCCGCACTACATGATCGAGGCGTTCAGGTCGACCCTGGAGGAGCTCAGCTACGCGGACCTCGTGCTCCTGGTGATAGACGCGTCCGAGGGGCCCGAGGAGGCCGGGCCGAAGTACGAGACGTCCGTGGAGATCCTGCAGGAGCTGTCGGTCGAGCCCCGCAGGGTGCTGCACGTGCTGAACAAGGTGGACGTCGTGGGCGAGGAGGGGGCGGCCAAGCTGGCGGAGGAGCTGGGGATACGCGACTACGTGGCGATATCCGCCAAGGAGCGCCTGGGCCTCGACGAGCTCAGGAGGAGGATCCTGGGCGCGCTGGGCCCCGAAGGTACAGCTTGCCGCGAACCTGAGGAAGCACTGGGCTCGGCCGGGCGGCGAGGGGGCCCAGCGCCTCCCGCAGGAACACCGCAAGCGCCGCGACCTCCGAGTGAGGAAGGTGTGTGACGGCGACGTTTAGATCCGCCATCTCGTAGACCTCGCGGGGCACCTTCTCCGCCCCCACCACGACCAGGACCCCCCTCGACGCGATCAGCGCCCTCAGGCCGTCCAGGAGGTGCCTGAGCTCGATCCCGTACATCGTCAGGTGGACCACCGCGCACCCGGAGGAGCGCGCCTCCTGTATCACCTCCCTCCAGCTACGCCTATAGCGGACCTCGAACCCGGGGGCCCAGCGATCCCTGGCCTCCTGAACGCTCCTAAGGACCCCGGGGTCCTCCTCGCCGCTCAGCGTGATGCCGGACGCGCCTAGCGCCATCGCCGTCAGGGCAACGTGCGTGGTGACGCGCTTGTCGCGCTGGGCGCGATGGCCCATCCTGAGCACGTGCACGCCGCCGCACGCCATGGGAGGCGTGTGGGCCCAGGCACTGAAGAACGTTGCCGCGCGGCCCGCCACCTCAAGGGCCGGCGCCCTCGGCGCCTGAGCCCCGCGCCTCCCTGGAACGCCGAAGGGGCCCCCGCGCTACCACGTCCAGGTCCGCCCGAGGAAATATTGAACCTGGAGCGGGCGCGGCGACGCCCGGTGGGTCGCGCTTCCCCCACGTAACTTTACGTGGGGGCGCGCTCAGGCCCAAGCCGGCGCGCCGAGGACCAGTGGATCGCTGGGGCACCTTCCCCGCGGCCGCCCCATCGCGCGCGAAAAGCGTATATCCAGATCGAACATCCTCGTAACCATGGTCAAATATTTGGTGAAGGATATTGACACAGGAGTTAAACTTCTAAGGCTCGACGACGACAGGACGAGGTTCTTCGAGGCCGCCTGGCACATACCGGAGGGCGTCACGTACAACGCGTACTTGATAGACGCGCCGGAAGGCCAGGTGCTGGTCGACACGTGGAAGGCGACGTACTCTGACCTCATGATGGAGGCGCTGAGGGAGGTCACGAGCCCCAGCAGGATAAAGTACGTAGTCGTGAACCACGCCGAGCCCGATCACACGGGGGGCCTCCCGAGGGTCCTGGAGGAGGCCAAGGACGCCAAGGTGATAGTCAACGCGGCCGGCGAGAAGGTGTTGAGGGCGAAGTACGGCCTGAGGAACGAGATAGTGCACGTCGAGGGCACGCGCGAGATGAGCGTCCTGGGCGAGGAGATGACGTTCATCCACGTGCCGTGGGTCCACTGGCCGGAGACGATGTTCACGTATCAGGGGAGGACCGGGATACTCTACACGTGCGACGTCTTCGGCTCCTTCTCCATACCTCCCGGGCACGTCGCGGATCCAAGGGATGCCCGGTACCTCAGGAGCGCGGAGAAGTACCTCATAACCGTCATGGGATACTACAGGAAGCACGTGCTGAGCGCCATAGAGAAGGTTAGCTCCATGGGGCTTAGGATCTCCAAGATCGCGCCGTCCCACGGGGGCGTGTGGGAGGGCGACGTCGAGGAGGCCCTAAGGCTCTACGCGGCCTGGGCCAGGGCTGAGCCAAGGCCCAGGAGCGTCGCAATGGCATACGTCTCGATGTACGGCTCGGTCGAGGGCGCCGTCTCGCGGGTATACAACGAGCTCAGCTCGAGGGGAATTGAGGTGCGCGCGACCGCCATCACGGATTCTGAGCTCCCGGACCTCGAGGATTTCCTGGTGGACGCGAACGAGGCCTCGGCCATACTGCTCGCGACCCCCACCTACGACACCGGAGTACACCCCAGGATGAGGATGCTCCTGGACCTCCTTAGGGATAAGTTCAGGGGGGTGGAGAAGCCCGCCGCGGCCTTAGTGTCCTACGGATGGGGATCCAACGCCGCAAGGCACGTGGAGGCTGCGCTGAGGGAGGCCGGCATGAGGATCCTGGCCGTGGAGACGTTCAGGGAGAGGCTGGAGGACGGACAGGCGTCCAGGGTGGCGGACCTGATAGCGCGCGCCATCGGCTAGGCGGGAGCCGGGCATCCTCCCTCCGCGCCGGCTCGAGGGCCCTTGGAAGAATTTATTTCCAGGGAACGCCGTCAAGCGACCGTGCCGAAGCTCGAGTACGAGGATTCGTTCGTGAAGGTCGCGAGCCTCCTGGGCGGCCCCGAGTTCGTGAAGGTAGCGAGGGCCCTCCTGAACAACCCTGAGTCGACGGACGAGGAGATAGCCAGCGCGACTGGCCTGAAGATAAACCGCGTCAGGAAGGTCCTGTACGAGCTCCAGAACAGGTCGCTCATATACGCGGTCAGGGTCAGGGATCCCAAGCGCGACTGGTACGTCTACAGGTGGAGGGTTCAGCCGGACGGGGCGGAGGTCTTCCTGTCGACCGTCAGGAGGAGGCTCCTGAACAGGCTCAGGGCGAAGCTGGAGTACGAGAGGAGCCACCAGTTCTACCACTGCGGAAGCGCGACGTGCCCCAAGAGGACATTCGAGGAGGCGGTCGAGCTCATGTTCGTCTGCCCCGAGTGCGGCAACCGCCTGGAGCACTACGACAACTCCGAGCTCATAGCCGCGATAGAGTGGAAGATATCCCAGCTGGAGAGGGAGCTCGGCGAGAGGGTCAGCGCGGGAGGGAGCTCATCTCAAGGTAAAGCTCGCGCAGAAGCGACTGGTAGTTGACCTCCCCCCTCTCCACCCTGTCCATCTTGTCCTCGAGCTGGCGGGTCCTCTCCTCGGATATTATGTTCGGGAACTTCGAGGATAGGTACTCGTAGACCATCTCGCCCTTCTTGCTGGGCACGAGCCCGCCGCCGGGGCCGACGTAGACGTAGCGCCTCTCGAGGAGCGTCTGTATTATCTTGGCGTAGGTGGAGGGCCTGCCTATGCCGCGCTCGCGCATCAGCGCGACCAGGTCGCCCTGCCTGTACAGGTAGACGGTCGGGCCGTACTTGTAGGTTGTGAAGGAGGGCCTCACGACCTCGCCCTGGGAGAACGGCGGGGCCTCGGGCAGCCTCGGCTGGTAGACCGCGGCGAAGCCGCGCGAGCGCAGCCCGGCGGCGCCCTCCAGGACCTTCCTGGCGGGGCCTAGCTGCACCTCGACGGTCCTCCACTCGACGACCGCGGGGGCCATCTGGCTCGCCATGAACCTGTTGAAGATCAGCGAGTAGAGCGCGACGTGGGTGTCCGTCAGCCTGGCCGGCACCTGGCCGAACTTCATCGCCTCGAGGAGGCCCGATGAGTCGAGGGGGCGCGTGGGCCTTATGCACTCGTGGGTCCCCGGCGACCCCCACTTCCTCGGATGGTAGAGGGAGGGGTCGATGTTCTCCGATATGTACTCCTTCGCTATCGAGAGGCCCTTGTCCGACACGTAGGTGCTGTCAGTCCTGTGGTAGGTTATGAGCCCGGCCTCGAACAGCTCCTGGGCCAGGCGCATGACCTGCTCCGCCGACGCCCTCAGGTACCTAGTGGCCTCCGAGAGCATCGTATCCGTCGTGAACGGAGGAGGCGGATTGACCTCCCTGTCCTCCGACCTCACGCTGAGGACCCTGATCCCCTCGGAGTCCACCGCGCGCTTGACCTCCTCCAGGTTGGCCTCGTCCTCCCTGACGACCATCGACATGTTGTCGCCTATCACTATGACCAGCATCTTCCTCCAGCTGCGCCTGTACTCGTCGGCGCGCCTCACGACCCACCCGAGCACGGGGGTCTGGACGCGACCAGCGGAGAGCCCGTAGCGATCGCGCACGCGCCCGGCGAAAGCCGCGCGGAGCCTCTCGCTGAGCTCGAAGCCTATCCACCTGTCCTCTACCCTCCTGACGAGCTGGGCCTCCACCAACTTCTCGTTCAGGTCCCTCGGCGACGCGAGGGCGCGCTCGAGCGCCCAGCGCGTGACCTCGTGGAACTCTATCCTCCTTACCTCGGGGACCAGCCCGTGGAGGAGGTTCCAGAGGTCCCACGAGATCTTCTCCCCCTCCGCGTCCGGGTCCGTCCCGAGGAGGACCAGGTCGTACTCCGGCGCTATGGACATGATCGCGTCCACGACGTCCCTGCTGCTAGCCACCCTCCGGGATCCGCACCTGGGGCACTTGTCCCCTCCCACGAACGTGGTCCCGCAGACGAGGCAGCGCTTTATGGGCCCGTACGCGGGGACGAACCTGGAGCCGCCGACTGAGAGGACCCCGTGGAAGTTCAGGACCCCGTCCGGGGTAGGGGGCTGGCCCTCCGTGATTAGGTCGAACATGTGCCCCTTGGTGGCCAGGACGCTCAGGAGGTATTCACCCGTGGCCACCTCGTAGACCCTTATCCCGTCGCCGACTACCCTGACGGCCGGGCGTCCGAAGAAGGAGGCGATGGTGCGGGCCTTGGTGGGGGACTCCACGAGGAGGAGAGCCGACCTCATGGGCGACTTGGCCCCGGCCGGCGCCTTGCCCTCCATAAGCTCCGCTATGAGGCGGCGGTCGCGGTCCACCTCCTCCATCACGGCCCTGAGGTCCACCTCCGAGACGTCCCTCCACTCGAGGTCGTAGCGTATGCGGCCCTGGACCTCGAGGGCGCGCATCAGCCTCTCGTCGTCGACGACTATGAGCGACAGCCCCTTCGAGATCCCGCCCGCGAACAGCCTGGACGTGCGGCCTGAGGCCTGGATGTACGTGAGGACGTCCGGTATGAGGAGGTACCTGGCGCCTCCCTCGGACCTTATTATTATCCTGCCGGCCTCCGATATCCTGCGCAGGACCTCCTCGTTCGAGTAGTACCTGGCGGCCAGCTCAGACGCCCTCCTGAGGTACCTTGGGAACCCCCTGTCGGGGGCGGAGCCCGACCTCAGCTCCTCGATCGCCCTCCTTATGGCGGGCCAGGGCATCGTGCGAAGGTAGTGGGACAGCGCGTCGATGACGCGATCCAGCTCGGCGGCCGCGCGGCCCCGCTGGATCACCCTGCGGACCTCCGTGAGCATCTGGAGGAGCTGCACTGGGTTATAGGTGCCCTCGTCGACGCGGTACCTGAAGCGCGGCACCCCGGCGAACACCGCGTACCTTATCCTGGCCGGAAGGTCTATCCCCCTCACCAGCTTCCCATAGTAGGAGGCCACCCCCACGAGGACGTCGTACTCGCCCCTGGAGAACCTATCAAGGAGCGACCTGTCCCTCGAGGCGGTGGTGGCCGCGCGCACCCCAGCGGCCGAGAGCGCGGACGCTATCCTCTCCGCGTACTCTATCCCCATGTCGTGCGGCACGAAGACTAGCCCGCCGGGCCCCAGCTCCCTCACGTACCTGACAACCTCCTCCTCGACGCCGGCCGACGGCTTCGCGTAGACGTCCACCACGTTGCGGAGCATCTCGCTCTGCCTCCCGACCTCGAACCCGAGGAGCTCCCGGAACAGCCTGACCCTGAGGCCCTTCGGGCGGGCGGTGGCGGAGGAGAGGAGCAGTATCCCGGTCGCCCTCCTGCGGGCCCCGCGAACCTTCTTCGAGAGCTCCTCCATCCTCCCGAGGAGCCCCGAGGCCGCCTCCTCGTCCCTTGAGGAGAGGGCGCGGGCGTATTCCCGCTTGACCCTCACGAGCTCGTACGCCGCGGCCACGTCGTCCGACGAGAACCCTATCAGCATGAGGACCCTGTCCACGTTTTTGCTGGCCCTCAGCATGGCGTCCACGTCGTCCACGAAGACGAGGCCGAAGCGGTTCCTAGAGATGGACTCGAAGTGCCTCGAGAGGTACTGGTTGGTCGTCAGCAGGACGTCGAAGTCGCCTGACTCGACGCGCGCCAGGAAGTCCTGGTCCGGGCCCGAGTAAGCCAGCACGCGGACCTCCAGCCCCAGCCTGGACGCGAACCCCTCCAGCTTCTCCTTCGCCTGCTGGACCAGGAGGGATGAGGGGAATATCAGGTACGCCTTCTCGCCCCTCCTCGTCGTCTTCCTCAGGCGCGCCACGTGGTAGAGGGCCAGCACTAGGCCGAAGACCGTCTTCCCAGTTCCCGTGGGCGACACCATGGCGAAGCTCTGCCCGGAGAGGGCGCGGGAGGCCCACGTCCTCTGGATGGCCCAGAGATCGTGCCCCAGGGCCCTCCTGAAGAACGCGTTGAACTTCTCTATCCTCGAGATGGTCCTGAAGGCGCGGCGGTACCCCTTGAGGACCCCCAGCTCCGCCAGCTCGCGCGACACTATCCTTATCCTCCTGGCAGGATTCCTGGCGGCCAGGGCCCTCTCCGAGGGGGTTGGGTAGCAGGACGCGCAAGGAAGCCCCGATTCCAACCTCACGTCCGATATGTGAGACCCGCAGTTGGGGCACATCTCCAGGTAGAGAGCGCGGCGTCCCACGAGGTCCTCCAGCCCAGGGCGCAGCCCCTCTACGGCTCGGTCCACGACCGAGATAAGGCGCCACCAGTTATAACTGTTCATCCCCGCGCTCGGCCGGAGGCGCTGGCAAGGCGGCCTCCTGATCCCGCTCCCGGGCCCGCGCGGGGCCCTCGCGCCAACGCGCACCCCCTGCCGTTGTACATGCGCTCCAGGATCGACATCTCCATCGCGGTGTCGGCGTCCCCCAGGGCCGGCCAGTAGCGCTCGGCCTCCAGGAACGCGATCGGGGAGGCGCTCGAGATTAGCCTGGCCATCGAGAGATCGGGGGAACGGCGCGAGAGCATATCCTCCAGGGGCCCGAGGAGCGAGCTGGAGTAGGCGGCGTGCACCGTGTCCACCCTCCCCCCGGCCCACATGGGAAGCACGGCCTGGAACCCCCTCTCGCAGAGGTCCAAGGAGTCCTCTATCAGGCCCCTGCTCACGAAGGGGGAGTCCCCGCCCAGCAGGAAGGCGCACCCATTCGCCGCGTCGAGCAGGCTCCTCAGCCCGTTCAGGGGCGTGCTCAGGTCGTACTTGTCGATGAGGACCCGGAACCTGCCCCCGGCTACGGCGGATATCCTGTCCGCGTCGCGCGGGGAGGCGAGCAGGTAGACGTCGTAGCCCATCCCGAGGAGGCACTCCGCGGCTACGAGCAGGAGCGGCCTGCCGCGGAAAGGGAGGAGCTCCTTCTTCCTCCCCATCCTCGTCGACATGCCGCCGCAGAGGACCCCCACGGCGCGCGCCGGCACGCCGGGACACGCGCCGCGATGGAGATAACGTTGACGGCGCCTCCGTTATAAGGGAGGGCCGCCTGAAGCCCTCGGTTGGCCGAGGAGGCGGACTTCCTCGTGCTTCAGGACGGGGGCAGGTTCGCCCAGCCCTACGCCAGCCCGGAGGGGCTGAGGGACCTGCTGACCAGGAGGCTCGCCGAGGCCAGGGCATCGGTTAGGAGGAGGGGGGAGGAGCTGGACGCCCTCTCGGACGTGGGCCAGGGAGGGGGGCCCTGGCGCGTCCTCGCGCTCATCCTGGAGAGGAGGATGTCGAAGGGGGGCCGCCTGGAGGTCCTGCTCGAGGACGGGAGAGGGGTCCTCAGGGCGACGGTCGGGGAGGAGGCGGAGGAGGGGATCGCGAACCTCCTCCCGGACGAGCCAGCGATATTCCGCCTTGAGGAGAGGGGGAGGAGGATAGTCGTCAGGGGCGTCGAGGCGACCGGCGCCCCTGTCCACCCCCCTTCCCCGAGGCCAAAGAGGAGGATCTACGCGGCCTTCGTCTCGGACCTGCACTGCCGCGGGAGCTGCGAGGGGCTGGGGAGGCTCGTCCACATGATCCTGGAGGGGGGCATAGAGAGGGAGGTCGCCAGGAACCTCAGGTACATAGTGTTGGGAGGGGACGTGGCGGACTGCGAGTGCGAGGACCCGAGGAGGCCCTACGGCGAGGTGGGGCGCCTCCTTGGGAGGCTGCCGGAGGACGTCGTGAAGGTTATAGTGCCCGGCGAGTGCGACGCCGCGCCGGCTTCCCTCCCGCAGCCGCCGATGGACAGGCGCTTCAGGGGGGCTCTCGAGGAGGTCCCCAACGCCTACCTGCTGGGCAATCCCTCGCTGGTCAGCATGTCCGGGGTCCGCGTCCTCATCCACCACGGGCAGGCCGTGAGGTGGGCCATGGAGCGCCTGGGGATCAGGAGGCCCGCGCTGGCCATGAGGAAGCTGCTCGCCATGCGCACCCTTGCCCCTACGCTGGATCCAATGGGATACGCCGCCTTCCCCCCGGGCCTGGAGGGGATGGAGCTGAGGTACCTCCCGGACGTGTTCCACGCAGGCCACACCCACAGGGCAGACGCGCTGAGGAGCGAGAACGTGCTTTTGCTCTCCACGCCGTCCTGGAACAACGGGGGGTGGCCGAGGATCCCGAGGGTCGCGATCGTGGATCTCTCGACGCTGGACGTGATATGGAGGGGACCCATCACCTGAGGGCCAGGGAGACGAGCTCGTCCTCCTGAAGGGCCCTCATCACGACGTCCCTCGGCACCACGAGCTTGACGCGCTTGGACCTCCCGAACCTCCCGCTGCTCACCACCGGCGCGTTGACTATGCCGAGCACGTCCAGCTCGCTCACGATGCCGCTGACCCTCCTCTGGGTCAGCGGCTCCACGCCGAGCCTCCTCGCGATGGAGACGTAGTTCGAGTAAAGCCTCCCCGTGTTCACCTCCTCGGGGGCCGCCAGGACGGCGGCCAGGACGAGCTTGCCGTGTAGGGGGAGGCTCCTGACGACCTCATAGGTGCGATCCCTCTCTATGCTCTTCGAGGCCCTCGCGACGTGGTCCGTGGTCACGACGTCGCTTCCCTCCCTCTCCGCGAGCTCGCCCGCCACGCGCAGGAGGTCGACAGCCCTCCTAGCGTCGCCGTGCTCCGAGGCCGCTAGGGACGCGCAGAGCTTGAGGGCCGCCTCCGAAACGACGCCGGGGCGGAAGGCGACCTTCACCCTGTCCGCCAGTATAACCTCGAGCTCCTCCACCGTGTACGGCGGGAAGATTATCTCCTCCTCGGACAGGCTGCTCAGCACGCGTGGATCCAGGTACTCCTTGAACTTGAGGTCGTTCGATATCCCTATTATCGATATGAAGTTGCCCTCGGGGAGCGCGTTGTTGGCCCTCGTGAGCTCGTAGAGCATGTTGTCGTCGTAGTTCTTTACGACATAATCTATCTCGTCGAGGACCATCACGGCGCTCATCCTCTCGCGCCTGAGCTTCTCGAGGATCCTGGAGTAGGCCTCGCTCAGCGATAGCCCGGTGAAGGGGAGGCTGAGGCCCAGCTGCGAGCCGAGCTCCACCAACATCCTATATTGGGTGGACGCGAGCCTCGCGTTCACGTAGAGGAACCCTATCCTTAGCCCCAGCTCCTCCGCCTTCTCCTGGAACCTCCTCATCACGTACCTGGCGACGACCGTCTTCCCGGTGCCCGTCTTCCCGTAGAGGAACACGTTGGACGGCTTGGAGCCCCTCAGGAGGGGGGCGAGCATCGCCCCGAGCTGGGATATCTGCTCGTCCCTGAACAGGATGTGGTCGGGTATGTAGTCGTTGCGAAGCGCCTCCCTGTTTATGAATATAGTTTTTGATTCTATTATACGTTTAAAAATATTGTCAAGGACGTCGCGGGCGCCCCCCTCCCCCATGCCTTCCACTGGAGACCGCCAATCGCTCATCTAACACCATATTTTCCTTTGGAAACCTTTTAAATGACCTAATATATTTTAGTTGAGTTAATCATCAACTAATATTGACAATCCGTCCCATCACATCGCCGAGGGTCCTCCTTTAGGTCTCCAGTTGAAATAATGGGGGAGGGGCCTCGTTCCTCAGCCTCGACCTCCTCGGCGACCCCATAGATCCACCTTTTACCATGTTTTATCCTCTCCAGGACGCCCTCGGAGACCATCCTCCCAAGGTACGTCGAGACGGTCGTCAGCTTCAGGTCCTCGCCGTACATCTCCTTGTAGAGCTCGCGCACCTGCATCGAGGTGAAGTAGCCGTTCCTGAAGTAGGAGAGGACGAGCCCCTTCAGCTTCGAATAATACGTGTCCTTCTCCTCGACCTCTCCTCCCCCGCCCGCCACCAGGGACCTGAGGTTCTCTATGAGATACTCCAGGCCCTCCTCATCGATCCTCCCCTTGATCTCCAGGGTGGTCTCCCTATCGTTGGAGTCCTTGATTATCACCCTGACCAACTTCACCCTGGGGCGCCTCGGGGGCTCGGGCAAGCGCCTATCATCCTTCACGGGGGCTCGAAATATCATTTCACATGTGAAGTTGTGAACAAACGGGTTGAGGGCTTTGTCCACCTCGCGTCCAAAGGGACGCCCGGGGGCTCGTAAAGGTCCCCGCAGCGGCTACACCTTCCAGGGGCTCCAGAGGAAACATTGGGGTCGGCCCACCGTACTTCACGCCGTGATCTCCCGATTTCCAGGAGCTCCAGTTGAAATGGTGGGGTTATGCGGTCCCTTTTTGGCTCCACGTTCACCGAGGTAGTTCGCGTGAAGGACCCCAGGCGGCTCGGTAGTAATCCTTAAATCAGATGGGCGCTTCACCAAATGTGGCATGCCTCTCGCGTTCGTGTTGCTGAACGTGGAGCCCGGGAAGGAGGAGAAGGTGCTCGAGGAGCTGAGGGCCATACCCGAGATAAAGGAGGCTCACAGGGTCTACGGCGTCTACGACACCCTTGTGAAGATCGAGGCCGACAGCCAGGAGAAGCTCAAGGACATAATAACCTGGAGGATACGCAGGATCCCCCACGTCAGGTCCACCCTGACGATGCTCGCCATCGAGTGAACTTCACAGGACGACGCGGACGTCAACCGCGAAGGCCCCATCCTCGTTCACGATCAGCGGGTTAACGTCAAGCTCCTTGATGTTCAGGTCAATTATTAGGTCGGATATCCTCGAGAGGGCGCGGGCCACGGCGTTGACGTCGTACCCCCTCCTCCTGGCCGTCAGGACCTCCAGGACCCTGCTCTCCCGCATCATCTCCAGGGCCTCCTGCTCCGAAACCGGGGCGAGCCCGTAGCTGACGCTCCTGAGGACCTCCACGTAGACCCCGCCGAGCCCCACGAGGACGGCCGGCCCGAAGGCTTCGTCCCTTATCCCCCCGACGAAGACCTCGATCCCGGACAGCTGGCGCTGGAGGAGGACCCTCCTCGATATCCTGCTGAGCTCGGCGAACTGGTCCCTCACTCCGTCCCTCTCGACGTTGAGGCGGACGCCCCCCAGCTCCGTCTTGTGGACCGGCTCATCCGGGGATATCTTCATCACCAACGGGAAGCCTATCCTCTCGGCCTCCCTGGCCGCCGAATCCGGGTCCTCCACGACCGCCCAGGGCGGGACCTTTATTCCGTAGAGCTCGAGGAGCCTGAACGCCTCCTCGTCCCTCAGGCGCTGCCTCCCCTTCACGAGGTCCAGGGCCTCCTTCGAGGGGGCCGGGGACCTGACCTTGATCGTCGGCTCCCTCCTGTTAACGTAGCGCGATATCGCCCTCACGGCGTCCTCCGTGAACCTGAAGGCCGGCATCCCGGCCGAGTCGAGTATGCGCGCGGCCGCGTCCTCGTCCATCCCCATCAGGACCCCTACGAACCCCTTCCCCCTCACGCGCGAGAGGACCCTGGCCACCTCCACGCAGCTGACCGTCGCCAGCGACTGGACGACGACGAGCTTCGTGCAGTCGAGGTCCTGGACCTCGCGGATAACGTCGGCGTACCTTCCTGCGTCCGCGTCGCCCCCCAGGTCCAGCGGGTTCCTCACGGAGGAGTGAGGGGGCAACATCCTCGAGAGCTCCGCCCTCAGCCTGTCGGGCAGCTCAACGGGCCTCAGGCCGCTCCTCGATATCTCGTCCATGGCCAGCACGCCGTGCCCGCCGGAGTTCGTGATCACCAGGACGTCTCCGCGCACTGGCTCGTTTGACCCGACGACCTTCGCGAGGTTCAGTAGCTCGCTCAGGTCCTCCACGAACATCCCGCCCACGATCCTCACGGCGGCCTTGAACAGCTCGTAGGACCCCGCCAGGCTCCCCGTGTGGGTGCTGGCGGCCCTGGCGCCGGCCTCGCTCGCCCCTCCCTTCAGGAACGCCACAGGCTTCCTCCTGGCGACCTCCGGGACCTCCGAGAGGAACCTGGAGCCGTCCGAGACCCCCTCCAGGTAGACGAATATCGCCCTCGTCTCCGGGTCCTCCGAGAGGAACCTGAGCACGTCCACCTCCGCCACGTCCGCCTGGTTCCCCAGCCCGACGAAGTAGCTGAGGCCGGTCCCCGTCCTATGCGCCCAGTTCAGCATGTAGGCGCCCATCCCGCCTGACTGGGCGACTATCGCGAGCCCTCCGTGCTTCACCTCCACGTAGGTGAAGGTGGCGTTGAAGGTAGGGGTGACTATCCCCATCGTGTTGGGCCCGAGGAACCTTATGCCGCCCCTGCGGGCCGCCTCCTTCAGCTCCTCCTCTAACTTGGCCCCCTCCTCCCCCGTCTCCCTGAAGCCCGAGCTGATCACTATCGCCCCCTTCACGCCCGCCCTCGCGGCGTCCTCCATGACCTCCACCGCCGCCTCCCTCGGGACGCTCACGATCGCCAGGTCCACGGGCTCCCCTATCTCGCTCAGGCGCCTGTGGGCCGGCAGCCCCTCGACCGAATCGGCCTTATCGTTCACGGGGAACAGCTTTCCCCCGAACGTCGCCATGAGGTTCCTCAGGATTATGTTGCCCACCTTCCCCCTGTCGCGCGACGCCCCGACCACGGCTATGCTCCTAGGGCGGAATATAGGGTCAAGCACGCCTCCGGGGGGCGCCCCTCCCCTAAAAGCGTGCGGGGGGTGGGATTCGAACCCACGAAGCCCTGAGGCAGCGGATCTTAAGTCTGGGCGGCGCAGCCTCCGCCCCCTTTGGACCCCTCGGGTTTGTCCCCTCGGGCACCCCCGCGTCACCGTGATCGGCCGCGCTCGATTTTTAACGTTACCCGGTTACCGGCCGCGCCAACCCGCCTGCCGCCGCACGAAGGCCGACGCGCCCGCCGCCCGGCTCCGGAGGGCCCACGGCGCGAGGCCGCCGGGATGCAGGGATCCTGGTATTTCTTTGAATATTTTAAAATATCTTGACAGAATCGATCTAATCCTTAAAAGATGCGGGGATCAGATGGGGGCGATGATGGCCATCATGGTCGGCTACAGGAGGGGACCCGGGAGGGCCTACCAGAACGTCGCCCTTCTAAGGGTGCCGGACTGGGACGGGTCCACCGACCTGACCGGCTGGAGGGCCATCGCGGTCGACCGCCACGGGAACAGGTACGAGGGGGTGATCGTCGGGAGGCACGGCCGCGGCAACGTCTTCAGGGCTCGCTTCAGGCCGAACCTGCCAGGGCAGATGATAGGCCGCTCCGTGGAGCTGCTCCGCTCGTCCCTATCGCCTCAGACCGCCCGAAACCGTAGCGATCTGAAGCGGCAGGGACTTCGACCTCGCCCACGGATCACGGGCGATCACCGTGGGGTCATGGGTCGCCGTCGAGGCCAGCGGCATGGGCCTCCCATCCACGGGCGTCCCGCCTTGGCTCGGAGCAGCGCTCCCATCGCCGAGGCGATCATTCGCGCGGCGCCGCAACCCACTAGAGTGTTATAACATGATATATTTAACCATTACTGCCCCGCGGAGCCGCGCTAGCCTTTCCTCCCGACCAGGCTGACGTACTCGTAGGCCTCCAGAGACGAGTCGAACGCGTACATGACCCGGTTGAAGCCGCGCCTCAGCTCAGCGACGTCCGCCGCGACGCGCTCGGGCGGCTCCCCCTTTATTATCGCCCTGTAGATCAGGTCCGCGATCTCCGCCATCTCCCCCTCCTTCATGCCCAGGCGCGTGACCTCCTGGACACCTATCCTTATCCCGCCGGGGTCCCTGTAGGACCTCCCCTCCTTGAGGTCGTAGGGCAACAGGTTGCGGTTCACTATTATGTTGCTCGCCTCGAGCCTCCTCTCCACGGAGAGCCCTCCCCCGTTGCGGGTTACGTCGAGGAGGACCTGGTGGGACCTCGTGTATCCCTGGGACTCCCCCAGCACCTTGAAGCCCCTGGCGGCCAGCTCCTCCGCGAGCCTCCTGGCGTTCCTGACTACCTGGGAGGCGTAGTCCCTCCCGAACGCCAGCATCTCGGCCAGCGCTATCGCCTTTCCGGCCACGTGGTGCAGGTGGTGGTTCGAGACGTTGCTCGGGAAGACAGCGGACTTTATCCTCTCCGCGTGCCTCTCCCAGGACAGTATTATGCCGCCCTGGGGACCCGGGAGGGTCTTATGGGTGCTCCCCATGAGGACGTCCGCGCCCTCCCTGAGCGGATCCTGGAACTCGCCGCCGGCTATCAGCCCCAGGACGTGAGCCCCGTCGTAGGCGACGGTTATCCCCATCGACCTGAGGAAGTCGGAGAGCTCCCTCACCGGGTGAGGGAACAGGAAGACCGAGCCCCCGAAGACCACGAGCTTCGGCTTCCTCCCCTCGGACGCGAGCTTCTCGACCTTCCTGCGCGTGGCGTCGACGTCCACGTTCATCCTCTCCGCGTCAAATGGCAGGTACTCCACGTCGAGCCCCCTGACGGCCCCCGCGGTCCCCCCGACCCTCTTGGGCCCGTATGTGATGTGCCCGCCGTTCGGTATTGCGAGCGAGAGCATGACGTCCCCAGGCTCTGTAAACGCCGTGTAAACGGAGAGGTTTGCCGTGACGCCGGCTATGGGCCGCACGTCCGCGAACTCGGCGCGGAACAGCCTCTTGGCCAGGTCCACCGCTATCAGCTCTATCTGGTCTATGTACCTGCAGCCCGCGTAGAGCCTGTCCCCGGGCCAGCCCTGCGGAGGCGCCGCGGGCTTCGCGGCGCCTACTCCGCGTACCTGTTCCCCAGGTCGCTGGCCAGGGCCTCGCGGACTGCGGGGCTAGGCACGTTCTCGGACGCCACGAGCGGCAGGCTCCTGGAGAACCACGCGTGGTGTTCCCTCAGGAGCTCCAGGACGCGCGCGTAGCTCGATCTGGCCACATCCTCCTGGGACATTCCGGGCCTCATCCTCCCGGAGGGATAAATCCTTGCCGGGAAAGCGTTTATAGAGGCATGGCCCCCCTGGCGGCGTGAGCAGGAGGCGCAGGCAGGCCCCGATGCCGGCGTCGAGCGCGGGGCTCATGGTGTTCTACGAGGAGGACACGTCTAGGATCAAGATAAGGCCGGAGGTCATAATAGCGCTCGCGGTGGGCCTGATAATAGCCTCCATCGTCCTCCTGGCGATTTAGCGCACGTGGTGCGCCTTGGGCGAGCTGAAGGGCACCACGTACTTCTCCTCGAAGTCGCGTGTGCTCTCGGTGTCACCCGAGGGGCCGCTCGCGGTGGGGCTGGCCCTGGCCACGACCATAGCGGCATACCTTATGGCGTACTCCGCGGCCATGCGCGTGGGCCTGGTGCCGGGGGTCCTCATCGCCCTGGGCGGGCTGGGCGTGTTCGCGGCGGAGGCGGCGGCGCTGGAGCTGGCGTGGGGAAGGGGCTACAGGTTCGTGGACCTTCGCCGCCTCTCGGTTGCCTACGCGGTCTCCAACGCCGTGTGGATCATCCTCCTGATACCGGCCGCGGCCCTGGGGAGGGCCTCGCTCGCGGCCCTCAGCGTCTTCCCCTTCTGGGCGTTCCGCGCATACGTGATAGGCGCGGTCTTCTCCCAGAGGACCCCGCGCGCCCTCTCCGCCATAATATCCACCGCCCCTGGCCCCGCCTACAACCTGGCGCTGGGGGTCCAGAGGCTGGGATCCGGGTCGCTTACGGCGGTGGCCCTCGGCCTGCCCGTGCTGGCGGTGGCCGGCGTATCCCTGGCGCTTCTCGAGCGCGGGCGCGTGAACGGGCTCTCGATGCTCGCGGCCTTCCTCGAGGCGTGGTCCGGGTCAAGGGGGGAGCTGCTCGAGGGCCTCATGTACGAGCTGGGGGAGGACGGGAACGCGCGCGGCTTCCTCCTGGGGACGTCCAGGTTCGTGATAGCTGTCCCCTACGTGCACCCTGGCCCCTTCAGGCCTGTTGGGAGCTACGACCTCCCCGGGAGGCTTGCGGCCGAGCTGGGGCGCGTCCGCTGCTCCGCGGTGCTCCACGGGGCGGTGGACCACGGCCGCAACCTGGCCTCCTCGAGGGACTCCAGGAGGTTCGCGGCCGCCATGGCCCGCGCGGCGCCCGCCGCAGGGGCCGAGGGATCCGAGCTGAGGTGGCCCGTGGCCGCCTCAGGGGAGCGCGTCCGCCTCAGGGGCATATGGGTGGGCAGCTCATCCCTCCTCCTGATAGCGGAGCCGGCGAGGGGGCTCGAGGACTACGGGGACGAGGTAGTGGAGAGGGTCGAGGAGCTCGGCAGGAGGAACGGCGTGAAGGTGGTGCTCGTGGACGCCCACAACAGCCTGGGCCCGGACCCAGGGGAGGAGGAGGTGTCCGAGCTTCTCTCCCTCGCCGAGTCAATTATCAGGAGGGGCCCGCCCGAGGAAAGGGTTGAGAGGTGCGGGTGCGCCTCCAGGCCCGGCGCGATATGGCCCGACGTGGGCTCCGCCGGCGTCTCCGCGATAGTGCTGGAGGGCGGCGGGCGCAGGTTCGCCTTGGTGGCCGTCGACTCCAACAACGCGATGCCGGGGCTCAGGGAGGAGCTGGGGAGAAGGCTCAGCGCCCTTGGGATCGACGACTACGTCCTGTGCACCACCGACACGCACGAGACCACGGGGGTCTCCGACTTCAGGCGCGGATACTCGGCGCTTGGGGAGGCGGGGGATGGCGCGCTGGAGGCGGCGGAGGGCGTCGTCCGCTCGGCCATGGAGGCGCTGGGGCCGTGCGATCCCGCGATCCTCAGGGAGTTCTCCATGAGGGCGAGGTTCGCCGGGGGCGGGTTCCTCAACGCGTCGATGGAGGTGGCCTCCAGGTCCCTCAGCATATCCAAGGCCGCGCTCGCCGCGGCCCTCGCCCTCACGGTGGCGGGGTACGCGGCCCTCGCCCTCCTGTGAGGCGGTGGGCAGGCCGGGCGATCACAGCTGTAATATCCTTAATAATTAATTATTAAGGATAAGGAAAGGGCCTAGGGGTTGGGGACCTCTCCCCTCGATCCCTCCGATAGGACTATCTCTATATACGATACCGGATCCCCTCCGTCCAAGCTCTCGCTCCCCACGCTTATCCTCTCCACCCTCAGCTCCGGCAGGAACCCCGCCCTCAGGAGGTTCACGACCTCGACCGCGTTGCTTATCGACCTGCCGCGCGCCCTCAGCATCACGCTCCTGTGCCCGGAGTGGAGCGCCGTCAGGCACGCTGTGACGTAGTTCATGACGGGCTTGCGGCCGCTGACTATTATGAGCGCGGGGTCCTCCATGTGTCGACGCGCCCCGGGAGATATTTAGGCGTAGCGGGCCTCACTTGAGGGGGCTTACGCCCTCCTCCGTCACCTCGTAGGCGGTCTCGCCGCGGGCGGCCCTGAGGACGTGCTCCAGGAACATCGGCTCCGGCAGCGCCCCTATGAACGTGTAGCTCTCGTTTATCACTATGTGCGGCACGGACATGACGTCGTGCTTCTCGGCGAGCGACGGGAACTCCAGCGCCTCTATCATGACCCCCCTTATCCTTGGGTTGGCCATGGCGAACATGTGCGCCATCCTCACCGCGCGGGGGCAGTAGGGGCACGTCGGCGTCACGAACACGTCTATCTCCATCTCCTTGTCGATGGACTTGAGCCTCTCCACGGTGGAGGGGGATAGCCTGGGGGATCCCCTGGAGGCGTCCAATATGTCCTCTATCAGGGCGCCGAACTCGTATCCCGCCGGCAGCCCTGAGAAGGCTATGTAGTATTCCGAGTTAGGCGCGCGCACCCTGATGGTCGGCGGCCCTATCACCCTGTTGGACCTGAAGACCTCGGGCTCCTTCTCCAGGTAGTGGATCTCGCTGCTCAGGAGGCCATCGGGGGCAAGCTCCACGAGCTCCTTGGTCAGCTGAAGCGCCTCCCCGCAGTACTCGCAGTCCTCCCCCTCGCTCAGGAAGAGCTCCAGGATGACGGGCCCCTTCAGCCTCTCCCTGAAGACGTCCCTCAGGTATTCCCTCTCCCTCTCAGGGATCAGCGTCACGGCGGACGAGTGCCGCCCAGGGGTCCTAATAAACGATACCCACCTTTCGCCGCGACAGGATTATATCCCTCGGGGAGGTGCGAGGGAAGGGTTGGGCAGGAGGAGAAGGCGCGTAATAAGGCGGCCCCGCCGCACGCTCCCCAAGTTCTTCAGGTGCCCCAGGTGCGGGGCCGACTCCGTCAGGGTGATAAGGCGCGAGGAGGAGGGCGCTTTGAGCTACACGGTCGTCTGCGGCCAGTGCGGGCTCAGGATGGAGCTGAGCGGGGAGCTCGTCCAGCACAAGGAGCC
The DNA here is from genome assembly GCA_964342765.1 of uncultured Nitrososphaerales archaeon. GTDB lineage: Archaea > Thermoproteota > Nitrososphaeria > Conexivisphaerales > Conexivisphaeraceae > Conexivisphaera. Next base: position 19,227 of record CAYFFS010000014.1, read on the forward strand.
GATAGACGTATACAACATGTTCGTGGACGCCTTCTACAGGGGAGATATCAAGTGAGCGTCGAGAGGCGCCTCCTTAGCATAAGGGAGGAGGGCCGCGCGGTGGTGTTCGGCCTGGTGGACCCCGCCAAGGGGGAGCTCAGCCGCCGCGCCGCCAGGAACGCGTCGGAGGCGGGGGTGGACGCCTTCCTGGTGGGCGGATCCACCGCGGTCGACAGGGAGTCCCTCGACGAGGTCATCGAGGAGCTGAGGTCTCTCTCCGGTGCCCCGATAATACTGTTCCCGGGGAACGTGAACGGGCTCACGCCCAAGGCGGACGCGGTGCTCTTCATGTCCCTCCTGAACTCCGAGGACCCCTACTACATAATAGGGGCGCAGGTTCAGGGCGCCCCCCTGATAAGGAAGTACGGGCTGGAGGCCCTGCCTACCGCTTACCTTGTCCTCCACGGGGACTCCGCCGTCTCCCACGTGGGCCGCGCGCGCGAGCTTCCGCCTGGCAGGCCGGAGCTCGTCGCCATGTACGCCATGGCGGCCTGGATGCTGGGCATGAGGTTCCTCTACCTCGAGGGGGGCTCTGGGTCCTCGAGGCACGTGGAGCCCGAGGCGGTGTCCGCGGCGCGCTCGGTCCACGGCGGGTTCATAATAGCGGGGGGCGGCCTCAGGACCCCGGAGGCCGTCTCAGCCGTCGTGTCGGCCGGCGCCGATGGGATAGTGCTGGGCACGGCCCTCGAGACCATGGGGCCCGAGGACCTGAGGGCCCTGGTGGGCCCCGCCAGGCGCGGAAGGTCCAGATGAGCGGGTTCGCCCTTCCCGAGGAGATCCTGGAGGCCAGGCGGAGGCTGGACCCTGCCCCCTCGCTCATCCCCCTCTCCTACGGGAGGGCGGAGGAGATGCTGCCCTTCAGGGCCAGGGAGGCGGCGTCGCTCCCCCCGGCCGAGGCCGCGGGCAGGCTCGTCGACCTGGTCCTGGAGGGCGTCCTCAGCCCCCTTGAGTACGTGCACTCCGCGCTTATAATCTCCTCCAGCTTCTCGTTGGATCCCCGCCACATAATAGGGGGCGTGGAGGTCGGGGAGGCGCTGTCCGTCCGCGTCACGGCGTCCCCGATGCGCCCCTCCCGCGCGACCATCAGGCGCTTCATACTGATGGTCGACCGCCTGGCCAGGGCGCTGGGCGCCGAGTGGACCCCCGACGGCGACTACGCCGACGACCTATCCAGGGAGGTCCTCCTCTCGTGCGGCGGCGTGGATCAGGAGGGGCTGGAGGGGCTGCTGAGGATCCTCAGGTTCAGGCTGGAGCCGGGGGGAGGCGGGAGGCCCCTCGCCTGGTTCCTCTGCAGGGCAGCGTCGCCTAGGCGGGATCCGGGGGTCCGCGCCCTCCTCCCGGGCAGGTCCTTCCGCGTGGAGTGCGTCGACGTGGGGATTGAGGGGGCGGTCGCCTTCAGCGAGGATCTGCCGAGGGCCGTGGGCTACCTCCTGGGCTCGGGCGACCTCGTGGAGCTGGTGGCGGGGGCCGTGGCCAGGAGGCGCGCGCTGTTGCTGAAGGACCTCCCCGGCCCGGAGGCGGGGCCGGAGGGCCTCAGGTCCCTCGGGGTCCTCGCCCTGGACTGCTCGGACCCCTTCCTTGGGCGGGCGCGCGAGGGGCTGCGCGCCGTCAGGGTCCTCCCCGGCTCGTACGCGGTGAACCCGTCCACGGGATCCCACGTCCTGTTCCCGGCGGTCGAGGACGAGCCGGTCGAGCTCAACGCTAGGGCCTGCCCCATCTGCGGCACCGTGACGTACTCGGTGAGGTGTCCATCCTGCGGCTCCCTGACTGAGCCCACTAGGGTATGCCCCTCCTGCAGGGCCGCCACGAAGTCCGAGGTCTGCGAGAGGTGCGGCGTCCCCACCGTGCGCACGAGGCGCTTCCGCATAAGCTTCTCGAGGGAGATGTCGCGCCTCAGGGCAGCCGGCGAGGTCCGCGGCGAGGAGGACTTCCCGGGCGGGGCCTACGAGGATCCCTTGAAGGGGGTCCTCCGCGCCAGGCACGGCCTGAGGGTCTGCTGCGACGGGACGACCCGCGCCTCCGCGGTCCTCCTCAGGTACAGGGGGCTCAGGGGGTGCTCGCTCGTGCTGCCCTACAGGTCGGCCAGGGTCCTGCTGGAGGTCAGCCGCTTCGTGGACGAGGTGGCCTCGAGGGCGTTCTCCGCGGATCCCCCCTACAGGCTCTCCGGCTACCGGGACCTCGTAGGCCGCGAGGTCCTGGTGCTCCCCAGGGGAGGAGGGGTGGGCTACCTGGCGAAGGTCGTGGGGCTTGCCGAGTCCCAGGTGGGTTTCTCAGGGCCATCGCTTCCCCAGGGCCCCGTCTCCCTCCTGCTCCCCCACGACCTGGCGTGGAACGCCTCCTACGAGCTGGCCGAGGCGAGGGCCGGGGCCTGCGAGTGGGGGGTTCCCACGGCCATCGTGGGGTGCGAGGAGGAGGGGGGCGAGGCCCCCCAGGGCCTCACCTGGGTCGACTCGGGCCTTCCATCCGAAGGTGGGTTCGCGAACCTCCTGGCGGTCCTCGAGCGCAACTTGCCGGTGCTCGCGCAGCTCCGGACGCGCGAGCTCTGCCCCGAGATTAGGGATATGCTAGAGGGCCTGGCCAGGCTCTACTCGTCGCCCGAGGTCGTCTGCGAGTCGTGCGGGAGGAGGCTGAGGAGGCCCACCGCCTCCGGCGAGTGCCCCTACTGCGGCGGCAGGCTGAGGCCTGTCCTGGAGGCGCCGGACGCCGAGGCGCTGCGCGCCCTCGCCGACGCGGCGGAAGGGCTCTGCGGCCCCCTGGCCTCCTTGACGCTGGATCGCCTCTCGAGCGGCGAGAGGCAGTCGCGCCTCACGGACTTCCTCTAGGCTACTCCATCCTCGGCGCCAGGTAGAACTCCATCACGCTCCCGCGCTCGTCTATCGGGAGCGTGAGCTTGATGGGCATCTTGCTCGAGAACTCAAGGGTGGCCACCTCGGCGGGCTTCACGCTCTTCACGAAGTCCGAGAGGTACTCCAGGCTGTAGGTGGCCTCGCTCGGCTCCTTCACGTGGAGCTCCAGGAGGTCTGGATCCGAGGTAGTCAGCCTGGCCCTGACCTGGCCCAGCTCGCTCTTCCCCAGGAACTCCAGGGAGCTGGAGTCCGCCTTCAGCGTCACGTGATCCGAGATCGCCTCAACGTCCTCCAGGAGCTTCCTGAGGGATCTCTGGAGTATCTTCGCCTCCACGTTGAATGAGAGCTTGGGCAGCGGCCTGAGGGCCTCCCCGGACTCCACGAGCGGGACTACGAACTCCCTCTCGTAGCCATCCTTCAGCCTGAACGTCACGTTGCCCTCCCCCAGCTCAACTATCACCTTGTCCTTCTTGTCCGCGCGCTTCAGGACCTTCCTCAGGTCGTCCACCCTTAGGGCTATGGTCCTGCTGGAGCCGCAGCTGTACTCCTCGAACGAGGAGCTCGTCCAGGTGAGGCTCACCATGGCCACCCTTGAAGGATCCATCGCCCTTAGCGATATCCCCTCGGGGGACAGCTCAAACGTGGCCTCCTCCACCAGGCCGGACAGCGCATCGGCCAGCGCCCTCCAGGCCTCGGGGTTCTGGCTGACCGCCCTGAAGGACATCTCGCACAAAATTTAACTCCCGGGAATATAAGCGTAACCTATGTCGGGGGCCCCTGTCGGCCCCGAGCTCCAGTTCGGGACGGAGGAGCTGGCCGACCTGCCCTTCCTGCCGGAGGCCGGGAGGCTACTCGTGGAGAGGGGCTACGGCATGTCCCTCTCGGAGCTGGCGGAGAGGTGGTCCGAGCCGTTCGCGGAGGCCGGCGTCAGGAGGGCCAGGGAGGCCGTGTTGGAGGGGCGCGTCGACCAGTCCCTGGACTCCCTGCCCCCCGAGCACAGGATACTCTCATTCGTGGTGGCCTCCCTCGTGGTCAGGGCCACCGGGGATCAATACGCGGCGAAGAGGTTCGCCCTGGCGGAGGCGAGGCGCCTCGAGGAGCGGCTCCTCCAGCGCATAAGGAGGGACAGGAGGGACGCGGCGGTCCTCCTATCGAAGGTCTACTCGAGGGCCCTTGGGGTTTCCCTGCAGGCGTCCGAGCGCGTGGTGGGGCCCGAGCTCTTCGACGTCAGCATGGGGCTCAGGGACTACCTGAGGCTCTCGTCCTCCCTGGACGCCTCCAGGTGGGGGATAGTGAACAGGGTCCTGGACGGCGGGCGCGTCTACCTGAGGCTCGAGGAGGCCGCCAGGCTCCTCAGGGGAGGGATTGCCGAGCTCATAGAGTCGCGCCTCCTCTCCCTGGAGCTGAGGTCGCCGCCTGAGCCCATAGCGCGGGAGGCCGCCAGGCTCCTGGAGGAGGTGGCCAGGTCCCGTCCGGCGCCGGCGCGCCCCTCATCCGGCGGCCCCTATCCTCCATGCGTCACGTCCCTCCTCCGGCGCCTGGAGTCGGGGGAGAACCTCCCGCACGCGGCCAGGTTCTTCCTGGCGTCGTTCCTGATCAACGCAGGGGTCCCGATCGACGACGTGGTCTCGATCTTCTCGCGCTCCCCTGACTTCAACGAGCGCGTGACGAGGTACCAGGTGGAGCACATAGCCGGCGTCAGGGGAGGGAAGAGGTACAGCGTGCCCTCGTGCGCCAAGCTGGCGGCCCAGGGCCTCTGCGCCCGCGACGAGACCTGCGGCAACATAAGGAACCCCATCTCCTACCTCAGGAGGGGGTCGGGCCGGGTTGGACGCGCCTCTGGGAAGCGGGGAGATAGAGTTCCTGAGGGCGAGCTATAGGGAGTACTACTACCGCGCGAGCCTCTGGACCCCTCCCGGGCTCGAGTCAAGGGAGATGGGGTTCCTGACGTTCGAGGGCTCCTTCCGCAGGCACATGCGCTTCGGCTCCCCCCGCGAGCTCGTAGCCGAGGTCCTCAGGGAGGTCCCCTGGGGCATATTCTACTCCGTGTCACGCTACGAGGATCCCTCGAACCCCGAGATGGAGGGCAAGGGCTGGATGGGGGCGGACATGGTGTTCGACATAGACGTGAAGGACCTGCACCCCCCGTGCATTGAGGAGCACGACTTCCACATATGCGAGGACGGCTCGGTTCGCCGCCTGTCGGATCCCGCCCCAGGATGCCGCAGGGTTGACTGGGTGTGCCCCCTCTGCGTGGAGGCCGGCAGGAGGGAGGTCCTGAAGCTGCTCGACGTGCTGCAGCGCGACCTCGGGGTGCGCCCGGACTCCATAACCGTGTACTTCTCGGGGCACAGGGGGTTCCACGTGCACGTGGAGGGGGATCTGGAGGACCTGGCGAAGGAGGCCAGGGCCCAGGTAGTTGAGTACCTGACGCTCGGCTCCTACGACCCCGGGCTCGCCCTCAGGTTCCTGGACACCACGGAGGATGGGCTGGCGACCCTCGTAGGGTGGCCGAGGCGCGTAGCCGATGCCCTCCGCCGCAGGTTCGGCGTGCCCCCGACCCGCGCCGCCCTGGAGCGCCTCGCCGGCGACCCGGGATCCGCGGTCCGCCAGGCGCTGCAGGAGGTCGCCGTCCGCATAGATCCGCAGGTGACCATGGACCTCTCCAGGATATTCAGGATGCCGACCTCGCTGAACGAGAAGACGGGGCTCATGAAGGCCAGGTGCGAGGACGTGATAGCGTGCGACCCTCTCGAGGAGGCGGTCGCTATAGGGGACGAGCCGGTCAAGGTCGAGGTCTCGCACGCCCCTAAGTTACACCTGGGCGGCTACGTCTACGGGCCCTACGACCGCGCGTCCGTGAGGCTCCCAGCCTACGTGGCGGCGTTCCTCGTGAGCAAGGGCGTGGCGAAAGTCGTTAAATAGGGCGAGGGCCGCGGAGCTGCGTGGCCAGGCGCGGGCTGGAGGAGTTCCTCGGGGCGCTCTCGAGGGAGGCGGGGGCTGAGGAGCTGGCGGCGGCGGACGAGGACCTCCTGATATCCGCGGCGGAGGTCGTCCAGGAGCTGGCCATCGAGGAGCGCCTGGGGGAGGGGCGCGAGCTGGCGGGCAAGCTCAGGCGGTACGCCGCACTCCTGGCGGAGGCCCTCCTGGAGCTCAGGCTCTCCAAGATGGCCGCGCGCGTTTCGGAGAGGGGGCTGGCCCCCCAGCCGTCGCTGCCGGAGGAGCTGCTGGTCGGAGGGGCCCTGGAGCGCGCGGCGTCCGCTGGGGAGGTCCTGGGGCGCGCCCTCAGGGAGGGGAGCCCCCTAGCGATCCACGCGGCGCGCTGGGAGTCCTCGAGGGAGATGGCCATCATAGCGGTGAAGCAGGAGATACCGGCCTTCAGGGGGGTAGACTTAAATAGCTATGGCCCTTTCTCGCCCGGCGACGTGGCCATGGTGCCCAGGGGGGACGCGAGGGCCCTAGTCTCGAAGGGGGCGGCCGAGGAGGTGGTGGTGCTGGGATGAAGGTACCGGACGTCATAGTCACATACTGCCCCAGGTGCAACAAGCACACGGAGCACAGCGTGAGCATATACAAGAAGGGCAAGGATCGCAGGCTGGCGTGGGGCGCCAGGCGCCACGAGTGGGAGAAGAAGGGGTACGGCGGCCAGAAGGAGCCCGAGCTCAAGAGGACCGCCAAGACTACTAAGAAGCAGACCCTCAAGCTCAAGTGCAGGGTCTGCGGCCACGTCATAATGAGGGAGGGCGTGCGCCTGAAGAAGATGGAGATAGTGGAGGCCGGGAGGGCGAAGGGCTGAATGAAGAGGCACCAGGTCCTGATACCTCTCCCGAGGAGCTCCTTCCTTCTCGTGAAGTGCCCGAACTGCGGCGCCGAGCGCGTCGTCTTCTCCCACACCAAGGTCGTGATCAAGTGCCCGAACTGCGGCGCCGAGCTGGCCAGGCCGACCGGGGGAAGGGCCGAGATACTGGGGGAGATCGTAAAGAGGCTTGACTGACGCGAGGAGGTTCCCCGAGGAGGAGGAGCTGGTAGTAGGCACGGTTACCAGCGTGGAGCCCTACGGCATCTACGTGTCGCTGGACGAGTACGGCGGCCTCAAGGGGTTCGTGCCGGTGAAGGAGATCCCGAGCACGATGACCAGGAACCTCGTCAGCTTCTTCAAGCCGAAGCAGAAGATAGTGCTCAAGGTCCTCTACTCGAACCCGGACAAGCTCCAGGTGGACCTATCGCTGAGGCGCGTCACCGAGGACGAGCGGAGGAAGAAGATGGCCAGCTACAAGCAGGAGGTCGGCGCGACTCGCGTCCTGGACGTGGCAAAGGCCAAGGCCGGCATGAAGGACGACCGCGCGATCAGGGAGGCTCTGGTGGCCGCCTTCGGGAGCCTCAGGGAGGCGCTCAGGGTCCTGGCGGAGGACAGGGGGAAGGTCCTGGAGGTGGTCAGGGGCGCGGCCAAGGGGGTCGACGAGGCTTCGATAGGGAGGTACCTGGACGCGGCGGCCCAGCTCGCGTCCGAGCGCCTGAGGCCCAGGAAGGCGGTCGTCTCCGCATACGCCAAGGCCTACTCGCCCGCGCCGAACGGCATAGCGATCGTCAAGGAGGCGCTCTCCAGGGCCCTTCAGGCCGCGGCCTCGAAGGGGGCGAGCGTTCACGTGACATACGCGGGCAGCCCCCGCTACCTGATAAGGGTGGAGGCGAACGACTACAGGACCGCGGAGGCGGCCCTCAGCGAGTTCTCCAAGGTGGCTGGGGAATCGTTAAAGGGCAGGGGACACTTCGAGCTGCTCAGGGGCAAATGAGGCCGAGGCTTCTGAGGATCTGCAGGAAGTGCTACAGGTACACCTTCGAGCAGACGTGCCCGGTCTGCGGCGGGCCGACGGAGGTGGCGCATCCCCCTCCCTTCTCCCCCGACGACAGGTACCTGGAGCTCAGGATAAGGGCGATGAGGGGCGAAGGGGTTGGAGCTCAGGATCAGGGGGATAAGGGTTAGGGAGCCCCTCCTGGGCGAGGTGCGCGACGTGGGATCCCACGTCGCGCGCGCAATCGTCGAGTCGGGGGAGCGCCTGAGGCCGCGCGACGTGCTGGTCCTCTCTTCGAAGTACGTCGCGATAGGGCAGGGGCGTCGCTACGACCCAGACTCCGCGATCCCCCTGGAGGACGCCTCCCGGATAGCCGAGGAGGCAGGCCAGCGCCCAGGGCTGGTGGAGTTGGCGCTGAGGGAGTCCTCGGGCTACCTGGGCCACGCGCTCGGCATAGTGATAACTGCGAGGCGGGAGGGGCTGACGCCGAACTCCTCCATAGATAGGTCCAACGCGCCCGGCGGCCTGGCGGTCCTCCCCCCGGCCAGGCCCTTCCAGACCGCGGACGAGATCCGCTGGAAGCTGGAGGGGATCGCCGGCGGCCCCGTCGGGGTCGTGATAGCCGACAGCCGCGTCCTCCCGCTCAGGAGGGGGACTGTGGGGGTCGCGGTGGCATACTCCGGCCTCAGGGGGGTCCTGGACGAGCGCGGGTCCCCCGACATCTTCGGCCGCAGGCTCCGCCACACGTACAGGGCGATCGCGGACTGCGCGGCCTCGGCAGCGGAGATCGTCATGGGGGAGTCGGGGGAGATGACCCCCATGGCCATAGTCGAGGGCCTGGGGAACCTCGTGGACGGCCTGCCCCATGGCCCCGGCGAGACCTACGTGAGCCCCTCCGAGTGCCTGTACTTCAGGGCGCTGTCGCCGGGCGCCCGCAAACGCTTATAGAAGGCGCCGGCCGACCTGCCAAGGGATGATGAAACTGATCTGCTGGCCCATGGATGGCCGGATGCACCTCTTCTGACCTCCACTTCGTTTAAATAAGGTGTCGACCACCTGCGGCGAGCCGGTTGGCCAGGTGGATAGTCTGCTCGGCATGGCCCTACGCGAACTCCGTCCCGCACCTAGGGACCTTCATCCACCTGATATCCGCGGACGTCTACGCGCGCTACCTCTCCATGAAGGGGGAGGAGGTCGTCGCGGTCTCCGGGTCCGACGAGCACGGGACCCCTATAGAGGTGGAGGCGATGCGCCGCGGCGTTGGGCCCCGCGAGATAACGGACGCGAACCACGGAAGGATACTGGAGCTGCTCAGGGAGTACCTGGTGGAGCGCGTGTACTACACGAGGACGGAGTCGCCGACGCACGTGAGCTTCGTCCGCGACTTCTACAGGAGGATCGAGGAGAGGGGCTTCGTCTTCGAGCGCGAGGTGGAGATGCCCTTCTGCCCCAAGGACGGGATATTCCTGCCCGATCGCTTCGTGGTCGGCACGTGCCCCTACTGCGGCTACGAGGAGGCCAAGGGCGACCAGTGCGACCGCTGCGGAAAGCTCCTAGAGCCCACCATGCTGATAAACCCTAGGTGCGCGATCTGCGGCTCCCGCCCGGAGATCAGGAGGACCCGCCACTGGTACTTCGACCTGCCCAGGTTCTCCGACTCCCTTAGGAACTACATCGAGTCCAACGGGAGGCTCCCGGAGGCCGTCAGGAACGCCAGCCTGCGCATGATAGAGGAGGGCCTGAGGCCCAGGTCCCTCACGAGGGACAACAGGTGGGGCATACCTGCGCCCTTCCGCGGGGCTGAGGGCAAGACGATCTACGTCTGGATGGAGGCCGTGCTCGGGTACCTGTCGGCGGTCAAGGAGCTGGGCGAGCGCTCGGGGCGGCCGGAGCTCTTCGACCTCTTCTGGAGGTCCCCCGACTCGAGGCCGGTCTGCTTCATGGGGAAGGACAACGTGCCCTTCCACGCGATAATATTCCCCGCGCTCCTCCTGGCCTCGGGGGAGGGCTACCCTCTCCCCTGGCAGATATCGTCGACAGAGTACCTGACGATGGAGGGGGAGAAGTTCTCAAAGAGCGCCGGGGTTGGGATATGGATGGACAGGGCCCTCAGGGTCGCGGACGGCGAGACGTGGAGGTTCGTCGCCATGTACATGAGGCCCGAGTCCAGGGACGTGAGCTTCTCGTGGAGGGAGTTCTCCAGGGTGGTGAACGCCGAGCTTAACGACAACCTGGGCAACTTCATACACAGGGTGCTCACGCTCGCGCGCAGGAGGTTCGGCCCGGAGCCGCCGCCCTGCGGCGATGGAGGGGCGATGAGGGAGCTGGCCTCCTCCTACCTGGCCAGCTACGTGTCCCACATGGACTCTTTCAGGATACGCGACGCGGCCAGGGCCATCCTCGAGCTCTCGGCGGAGGGCAACTCGCGCCTGAGCGCTGAGAAGCCCTGGGAGGCCCTCAGGGCCGGCGACCCGGAGGTCGACAGGTCGCTCTGCGGCTACCTCTCAGCCCTCGACGCGATAGCCATCATGCTGTATCCCTTCATGCCCAGGAGGTCCGGGGCCCTGTGGTCTATGCTGGGGCGCCAGGGTAGCCCCGAGGGATCGCGCGCCGTCCTGCCCCCGCCGAACAGGGCCTCCCTGGGCGAGCCCTCGCCCCTGTTCTCCAAGGTCCCCGGGTCCCCGGAGGAGCTGCAGCGCATCTACGAGGGGTCCTGAGGATAGAATTTCAGTAGCTAATTATATTAAGAGGTATGGCGGATTTTCCAAGCATTGCCCGGCGGGCGGGCCCCAAGGTTCAGGGTTCCCCTTGCGTGGTTCGACCCGGGACGCGAGCTCCTGGCGGTCAGGGTCAGCGCTGCCTCGGCGGCGGAGGCCGGGATGCTCTGGGACTACGCGACAAAGTCCGGCCTGAAGGTCCTGGGGACGATGCTGAACGTCCGGGACGGCGGGGTCGACGTGCTGGCCATACTGGACGCGACTGGCCTGGGAAGGGCCCGCGCATCGGAGGTGCTCCAAGGGGCCCCGCTGGAGGACGTGAGGGTGGAGGTGGTCGACGCGGGGGTGGTTGGGTTCGCCTCCGTCGGGGCGGTGGGGCTGGAGGTCGGGAG
>CAYFFS010000015.1:0-29372 GCA_964342765.1 uncultured Nitrososphaerales archaeon
CCGTGTCCGAGGCGTCCATCTCCGCTCCGCCGTTCGGGAGGAAGTAGCTAAGGCCAACCCAGAAACCCTTGACGCCGCTCAGGTCCCTGTGCTGAAGCCTATACGTGACGGATCCGAAGTGCTTGGGCGCGTCGTACTGTGGGGCATCCGAGAAAGGCACCTTCACTATGCCGCTCGGCATCGAGCGTGGCGATCCATCGAAAACGTTATTTAAAGTTTTTCTATCCCCCTATATAGTTATCCTCTCTGGCGGACGCGGCGCCTGCAGCGCCCAACGCCTTTAAGTAAACAGCCCACAGCTCGACGCGCGGTGGGCGGCGTGGCCGAGGGGGCGGCGCTCAGCTGGAGGAAGGTGATCGCGGAGTCCGTGCGCAGGCTCAGCCCGGCGTATCTAGTGGCGGCCAACCCAATAATGTTCGTCGTCGAGGCGGGGGCCGTCCTGCTCGCTGTCCTCCTCGCAGTGCCGGGCGCCATTCCCCCCGGCCTCTGGGGCCTATACGTCTCGATAGCGCTTATACTTCTGGTGACGGCCTGGTTCTCCACGCTTTCGGAGTCCATCTCGGAGCTGCAGGCCAAGGCCAGGGTGGACTCGCTCAGGGCGCTCGAGAAGGAGACGGTGGCCCACAGGCTCGTGGGCGATAGGAGGGAGGACGTCAGGTCGTCCGCGCTGAGGCCCGGGGACAGGGTGCTCGTGGGGAGGGGGGAACTGATACCCAGGGACGGCTTCGTGGTGGAGGGGTCGGCGTTCGTCGACGAGTCCATGCTCACCGGCGAATCCGAGCCCGTCTTCAAGTCTAAGGACGACCACGTCCTCGGGGGAACGAGGGTGGTGGACGGATCCCTCGTGGTCGAGATCTCGGCGGAGGCCGGGAAGGGCTTCGTCGACAGGATGATGGAAATGGTCTCCAGCGCTAGGAGGCCCAGGACGCAGAGCGAGGTCTCGCTGTCGATCTTCCTGGGGGTGCTCTCGCTGATATTCATAATAGTGGTAGGGTCGCTCTACTTCGCGCTGTACTTCATGGGGTACAGGCCCGACGTGGCGATGAGCGTCTCGCTCCTCGTCGCGCTGATGCCGACCACTATAGGCGGCCTCCTGCCGGCCATAGGCGTAGCTGGGGTCTCCCGCCTCGCCAGGGATGGCATAATAGCGAAGTCAGGGCGCGCCATAGAGGCCTCCGGGGACGTCGACGTGGTGGTGCTCGACAAGACCGGGACGGTGACGGAGGGGAACCGGAGCGCGATTGCATTCATACCGTTCGGCGAGTACACGGAGGCCGACGTGGGGATAGCCTCGTTCATGGCCTCCCTGAACGACTCGACGAAGGAGGGAAGGTCCACGGTCGAGCTGGCGGAGTCGAAGGGTTACCTGCCGCCCTCGATCCTCATGGAGGAGGCGCTCGTGTCCAGGCGCATCGATTTCAGCGTGGAGAGAAGGTACAGCGGCATAGAGTTCGTCTGGTCCCGCAGGCCTCAGGCGCAGAGGGAGTTCCAGAGGTACTCGGGGCCCGGGGAGCTGATAGTGAACAAGCTGCTGGAGCTCAGGTGGCGCGGAGAGCAGACCTCAATAATCAAGGGCGCCCCGGACGTCGTGCTCAGGATCGCGCGGCCCAGCGATCCCGGGGAGGTGGAGCGCGTGATAAGGGAGGTCTCAAGCAGGGGGGAGACGCCCCTTCTCGTCGCGGTAGGCGACGAGGTAATCGGCATGATAGCCCTGAAGGATCGGCTGAAGCCGGGGATAAAGGATGGGATAAGGGAGCTGAGCGAGATGGGCATAAAGGTGGTAATGATAACCGGCGACAACCCCCTCACGGCCAGGGCCATAGCGGAGGAGGCCGGAATAAGGAGCGTTATAGCCAGGGCCAGGCCTGAGGACAAGCTGAGGGCGGTCGAGGAGGAGCAGGCGGACGGCCACGTCGTGGGCGTCGTCGGCGATGGCACGAACGACGCCCCGGCGCTCGCGAAGGCCGACGTGGGCCTCGCGATGAACAGCGGGACAGCCGCGGCCAAGGAGGCCGCCAACATGATCGACCTGGAGTCCAACCCATCCAGGATAATCAAGGTGATAGAGCTCGGCAAGCAGCTCCTCACGACGAGGGGATCGATAACGACCTTCAGCATAGCCAACGACATCGCGAAGTACTTCACGATACTTCCCATGATGCTGGTGGCGGTGGACCCAAGGGCCGCGGCGCTCAACGTCCTTCAGCTCCACAGCCCGGAGACGGCCGTCCTGGCCACGATGATATTCAACGCGATAATAATACCAGCGCTGATACCGCTCGCGCTCAAGGGGGCTGGCTTCAGGGTCGCGTCGCCGCGCAGGATGCTCGTGAGGAACGTCCTGATATACGGCCTGGGCGGCGCCCTGCTGCCCTTCGCGGCCATCAAGGCCCTGGACGAGCTGATATATATCCTGGCGTTCGCCAGGTAGGAATTCAGGGCCAGCGGCCCCTGCGACGCTTTAATATCCGGGCGGCGGCTGCGCCGCGCGTGAACCGCCGGTACCTGAGGCCAAGCTACGAGGACGTGAACGAGCTGTCCCTCTCCCTCTTCCACCGCATAAGGTCCTCCGGCTGGATGCCTGACCTGAACGTGTGCATTGGGAGGGGCGGCCTCTTCGTGCTGCGCTCCCTTCAGGACTTCTTCGCGGCGGAGGGCATACGCATACCGTATCAGCTCGTGGCGCTCGAGCGCTACGAGGGGATAGGGAGGGGCGGCGAGGTCAAGGTGCTCACGCCGGGCAGGCTGGACGTGGAGGGCAGGAAGGTCCTCGTGGTCGACGACGTGGCGGATAGGGGGGATAGCCTGCTCGCCGTCGTGGACCTCGTCAAGTCGAGCGGGGCCTCGGAGGTCCGCACGGCGACGCTCCACGTCAAGTCCTGGTCCAAGATCATCCCGGACTACTACGTGGAGAGCACGGACGCGTGGATAATCTATCCCTGGGAGGTGTACGAAAGCATCGCGATGCTCCTGAGGGAGCTGGCGGACTCGGGCGCATCCCCTGAGGACGCCTACGAGGAGCTGAGGAGCGCCGGGATCCTGAGGGAGGAGCTGGAGAAGTTCGCCGGGATAATCGGTTACGGGCACTCGCTGGGGGAGGGCGCAGCGCTCCTCCTGAGGGGCGTCCTCACGATCGCCGGCTCCAGGAGGCGACGACTTCGCGGCCCGCGCTGCGCCGGGCAACGGGAAGGGCCGCGCCAGCTCGGGCGGCGCCGACGATTCGCCCTATTCAAGGTCGTTGATCGCAGAAGGGAAACCTTAATGCGCCGGCCCTCCGGCTCAGCGCGTCCCATGCTGAGGACCCATAGGACGTCGGAGCTCGGCAGGGCCGAGGGAAAGATGGTCAGGGTGGCCGGATGGGTGGCCAGCGTCCGCGACCAAGGCTCCATAGTCTTCCTCACGCTCGCGGACGGCTGGGGGGAGGTGCAGGTGGTCGCCAAGAGGGGGGAGGTTCCTGAGGAGCTCCTCGAGGGCGCCCGCGGGATCCCGCAGCATTCGTCGGTGGTGGTATGGGGCAGGGTGAGGGCCGACGAGAGGGCCCCCGGAGGCGTCGAGATCGTGCCGTCCAGGTTGCGCGTCGTGTCCAGGGCCCGCAGGCAGCCGCCGTTCAGCATCTACGGGGGCGAGCTGCCCTCCCTCGACTACAGGCTCGACATAAGGGCCGTTGACCTGAGGAGGCTCAAGGCCAGGGCGATATTCCGCGTTAGGCACGCGGCGACCAAGGCGATAAGGGACTTCCTTTACGCGAGGGGCCTGCTGGAGGTCCAGACGCCCAAGATAATAGCGACCGCGACGGAGGGAGGGGCCGAGCTCTTCCCCGTGCTCTACTTCGACAGGGAGGCCTTCCTGGCCCAGAGCCCCCAGCTCTACAAGGAGCAGCTCACGATGGCGTTCGACGGCGTCTTCGAAATAGGGCCCATATTCAGGGCGGAGCCGTCGAGAACCCTCCGCCACCTGAGCGAGGCGACGAGCGTCGACGTCGAGATGGCCTTCGCGGACTACAGGGACGCGATGAAGCTGCTCGAGAGGATGGTGGCCCGCGTCGTCAGGAGGGTTCGCGAGGAGATGGCCGAGGAGCTCTCGGTGCTGGGGCACGAGCCAGAGGTGCCGAAGGTCCCGTTCCCGAGGTACACGTACGAGCAGTGCCTCTCGATGCTGAGGGACGCGGGGATAGAGAAGGAGTTCGGGGACGACCTTGGGACAAACGACCTGAAGGAGCTGGGGAGGATGATAGGCGGCTATTACTTCATAACCGATTGGCCCACGAGGCTCAAGCCCTTCTACATAAAGCCGAGGCCCAGGAGGCCCGAGGTGTCCGAGAGCTTCGACCTAATGCACGGGGACCTGGAGCTCTCGAGCGGGGGCTCGAGGATCCACAGGAGGCAACAGCTCGTAAGGAGGCTCAAGGAGAAGGGCCTCAAGCCCCGCGACTTCGAGTATCACCTGAGGGTCTTCGACTACGGCATGCCGCCTCACGCGGGCTTCGGCCTGGGGCTCGACCGCTTCGTGATGGTCCTCACCGGCCAGGAGAACATTAGGGAGGTGGTCGCGTACCCCAGGGACGTGAGGAGGCTGACGCCATGAGCGTCGACGTGGAGAGGCTCAAGAGGATGGCCGCGCTCGAGCTCTCGCCCGACGAGGAGAAGGAGGTGGCCCGCCGCCTAGCCAGGATCGTCGAGTACCTGGACAGGCTGAGGTCCTTGGACCTCTCGGGGGTCGAGCCCATGTACGCTGCGGGGGAGCAGGAGGCGCTCTACAGGCGCGACGAGGAATCCCCCTCCAACCCCGACGACGTCCTGCGCGTTGTTCCCAGGAGGAAGGACCGCTACGTGAAGGCGCCGAGGATGATGTGATTTGAGGGCCCCAACGCTCTGGGAGGCGGCGCAGGAGGCGTCGTCGGATCCCAGGTACTCGGAGGAGCTGGCGGCCTCCCTGCTGGAGGCCATAAGGTCGGTGGACGGCGGCCTCAACTCGTTCCTGGCCCTGAACGAGAGGGCCCCTGAGGAGGCGCGCGCCTCCTCAGGGAGGGCCCCCCTTCACGGGATCCCCATAGCCGTGAAGGACAGCATAAGCACCAGGGGGCTCGAGACTACCGCTGGCTCTAGGATCCTCAAGGGCTACGTGCCGCCCTACGACGCGACGGCGGTCTCCCGCCTGCTCGCGGCCGGGGCGGTAGTCCTCGGGAAGACCAACATGGACGAGTTCTCAATGGGCAGCACGGGCGAGAACAGCGCCTTCGGCCCCACGAGGAACCCGTGGGACAGGTCAAGGGTACCGGGGGGCAGCAGCAGCGGGAGCGGCGCGGCGGTGGCGGCGGGGCTGGCCCCCGCGGCCCTCGGCGCGGACACGGGCGGCAGCATAAGGTGCCCCGCGAGCTTCACCGGCACATTCGGTATCAGGCCAAGCTACGGCAGGGTGAGCAGGTACGGGCTGATAGCGTACGCCAGCAGCATGGATCAGATAGGGCCCATCGCGAGGAGCACGAAGGATCTGGCGCTGATGCTTTCAATCATGGCCGGCCGTGATCCGATGGACTCGACGTCCAGCGCGGAGCCGCCCCAGGATTACTTGAGCGCCCTCAACGCTGACGTGTCCGGGTGGAAGGTCGCGGTGGTGAAGGAGATGGTGGGGGAGGGCGTAGACGAGGGCGTCGCCAAGGCCTTCTGGAGGGCGGTCGACTCGATATCTAGCCTGGGCGTGGACGTGGAGGAGGTCAGCATAAGGTGGGTGGACGAGGCGCTGGCCTCCTACTACGTCATAGCGAGCGCGGAGGCCAGCAGCAACCTGGCCAGGTACGATGGGATAAGGTACGGCCTCTCCCTCCAGCATTCGGGCGACTGGAGGTCCTACTTCTCAAGGGTGAGGGGCGAGGGCTTCGGCCGCGAGGTCAAGGTCAGGATAATGCTGGGCACCTATGCCCTCTCGGCCGGGTACTACGACGAGCTTTACCTGAAGGCCCTCAAGGTCAGGAGGCTGGTGGCCGAGGAGCTGGGATCCGCGCTGAAGAGGTTCCGCGCCCTGCTCTCGCCCACAATGCCAGTGCCGCCCCCGAGGCTGGGCGAGGTCCTCCAGGACCCGCTCGCGATGTACATGATGGACGTGGAGACGGTGCCGGCCAGCCTCGCCGGTTTGCCGGCGCTCTCCGTGCCGGCGGGCACCTCGAACGGGTTGCCCGTGGGCGTCCAGCTGATAGGCGGCCGCATGGACGAGTGGTCCCTGCTGGCCCTATCCGCCAGGTTCGAGGAGGAGGTGATGAAGGGGCCGGCCCCCCTAGCCCCCTCCTAGCCATCGGAGCGGTTCGCGTAACTGTCCAAGGGGATCGCCCTCCACCTCTCAGCCGGCGCCACCAGCTCCCCTTCCCCCACCGGTATGCCGTAGCGCATGCCGAGAGACTCCGCGATGCCCTTCGCCATCGACGATATGCGATCCACGTACCACTTCGGCGCCACCCTATATGGACCTACCCTGCGTCCCTCCTCGAAGTAGAGCCGCTCGATGGTCCTCAGGGCTTCGCGCATGCCGCGCGACTCGAGGAAAGCCCTCAGGCGGTTCCAGACGTCCTCGCGCAACCTTAGGACTCCGCTGTAGGCGAACGACGCCCCGCTCGCCTTGGAGGCCTCGAGGACCCCGCGGATCCCCTCTGGCTCGTCCGTGAGGCCTGGTATGACGGGATCCACGTTGACCCCCACGGCGACGCCGGCCTCCGCGAACATCCTCATGGCCTTGAGCACGCCCCTGGCGCTGGACGCGCCCGGCTCAAGCTCCCTCTTGAGCCCCTCGTCGACCGTGGTGAGGCTCCATATTATGGCGCAGCGCCCCCTGTACCTAGCGTGCAGGTCCAGGTCCCTCACGACGGTCGCCGACTTCGTGAACACGTAGTAAGGCACGCCCTTTGACTGGAGGACCTCCACTATCCTCCTCGTGAGCCTCAGGCGGCCCTCGACTGGCTGGTAGGGATCCGTCGCGGTGGAGAGGAAGACAGGCTCTATGATCCTCCCCTTCCACGTAGCCAGCTCGGACTTCAGGACCTCCGGCGCGTTGACCTTCGCCACCACGACGTCGTGGAAGTCCTTGGCCCACTCGTACGTCGCGTAGCAGTATACGCACCTGTGGGAGCAGCCCACGTAGGGATTGACGGTCAGGCCCTCGCGCCTATCGTCCACGTCGTAGTAGTAATGGAGGACCCCCTTGGCCCTCCTGGGCCTTACCTCCACGGTCCTCCTGCTCCACCACCCGCCCAAACGCCCTTTATCCGGGGCCCCTCCTATTTATCCTGATCCAGAAGTTCCCTCACTATCCTTGCGACCAGCCTGGCGTTCGCCCCCCTGCCCAGCTCCTTGAGCGCCATCCCTATCAGGTAATCCACGGCCCTCGGGTTCCTCCTGGCGTCCTCCACGGCCCTCGGGTTCCTCCTGACCACCTCCTCCACCACGCGCCTGACCTCCTCCTCTCCCCCCGCGCCTCCTCCTATTCCCAGGGCCTTCAGGGCCTCCTCGAGCCCCGCCCCCCTCTCCAGAGCGTAGTATAGGACGTCCCTTGCGTCCTTGTGGCTGAGCCCTTCCTCCATCATCCTCGAGAGCCCCACCAGGAGCGACGCATCGACGCGCAGGTCCTGCGGCCTGATCCCCCTCTCGTTCGCGTACGAGAGCAGGTCCACCGCTATCAGCGCGGCAGCCCCCTTGGGCTCCGCCCCCCTCGCGACGCTTTCCTCGAAGAGGGCCGCAAGGTGCGGCGAATAGGCTATGGGCTCCGCGAGCGTCTCGCTGAGGCCGAGCCTGCCGACGTACTCGCCTAGCCGATCCTCGGGCAGGCGGGGGAGGGAGGACCTCGCCCTCTCAATGTCCTCCTCGCTTACTATTATCGGGGGCAGGTCGGGCTCCGGGAAGTACCTGTACTCCTCCTCCATCTCCTTGGACCTCATGCCTATAGTTATCCTCCTGGCCTCGTCCCAGTGGCGGGTCTCCCTCTCCACCTCCAGCCCCCTGGCCCTGAGGCCCCTCTGCCTAGTCAGCTCGTACCTTATGGCCCTCTCCACGTCGGAGAACCCGGAGACGTTCTTTATCTCCACCCTGTTCCCCCCTTCTATCGATACGTTGACGTCGCACCTCATGGCCCCCTCTACGTCGGACCTGTAGATCCCCAGGTACTCCAGTATCCCCGCAAGCCTCTCGAGGAAGTCCCTGGCCTCCTCCGGGGCCTCCATGTCCGGCTCCGTGACTATCTCTAGGAGCGCTATCCCATGCCTGTTATAATCTATAAGCGCGTAGGGGGACCTCGCCATGCTGCCCTCGTAGTATATCCTGGCCGGGTCCTCCTCGATGTGGATCCTCCTTATGCGAACGACCTTGCCCCCCCTTATCCTCAGGGAGCAGTCCTGGGCGAAGGGTACGCCTCCAGCCCTGTCGTACTGGCTTATCTGGTAGTTCTTGGCCAGGTCAGGGTAGAAGTAGTTCTTCCTCCAGAACCTGGAGACGCGGTTCACGCTGCACCGCAGCGCCAGCGCCACCTTGAGCGCCTCCTCAATGACCCTGCCGTTGAGGGTCGGGAGGGTCCCCGGGAGCCCCATGCAGACTGGGCATACGTTGGTGTTCGGGGGCTTCCCCCTGTAGTCAGAGCTGCACGAGCAGAAGAGCTTCGTCCTGAGGCTAAGGACCTGCACGTGCACTTCTAGCCCTATCCTCGCCCCCGACGAGGCCAACGCGCGCTCCATGAGGCGCCCGCTATTAAGCCTAAGTCCGTCCGGCCTTCACGGCCTCTATTATCACTACGCCGCCGCCGAGCAGCTCCTGCGCGCTCACTCCGTCGAAGACCTCCCTCAACAGGGAGACCAGGAACCCGTTCCTGGGAAGCCTATCGTACGTCAGCCTGAGCCTGGAGTAAAGCGGCCCCAGGGGGCCCATGAGACCCCCAAGTATCCTGGAGACGAGGCGCCAGTAGGCCCCCACGACGATCCTCCCGGCGATAGAGTCGGGCTTTCCCAGGTCCAGGATGACGAGCCCCCCGCCAGGCCTGAGGATCCTCCTGGCCTCATGGATGGACATACCAGCGCTCCACGAGTCCCTGAGGCTGAAGCTAGCGCTGGCGCAGCCCATCGACCCATCCCTAAGGGGAAGCCACTCGTACATGGCGACCACGCGCTCGACGAGGGGGCCTGAGGGGGCGGCCCTGAGGCCCACCGGGACCGCGTCGACCAGCACGCACGGCATCCTGACGCCGCATCCCGCGGCCCTAGCCATGTTGCCCGGCCCTGCCCCGAGGTCCACCAGCATTCCGCATCCCGAGAGGGCCCTGGAGGCCCTCCTCCTCAGGTAGCCGATGGTGCCGAGGGACAGGAGGATGTTGCCCAGCTCGTAGTAGTTCGAGAGCGCGCCGATGCTGGCCACGACCTCAGCCCACCTATCCCTTAGGCTCGTGGCCACCCCCGCCCACCTCCACGCGGTCGAACCTCGCCATTATCGACGGCAGCTCCTCGAGGAGGGCCGAGGCCCCCCAGTGAAGGCCCCTCCTGCTGGATAGGGAGTCCGCCGCGAGCTCCGCTATGGCCGCGGCGGAGGCCGCCGCCCTCAGGCCGTCCATGCCCAGCGCGAGCAGCCCGGCCGCGATCCCCCCAATTACGGAGAGCAGCCCGGCCGGATCCGCCCTGATCCCCCTGGGATGGGTCAGGACCTCGCGGCCATCCGACGCCACCCAGCTCTGGCCCTCGACGAGCGCCACGAGATCCAGCTCCAGGGCGACCCTCCTCACGCCCTCCGCGTCGGAGGGCGCGCCGAGCTCCCTCTCGAAATGCCCTCCCTCGTGGACCAGCAGCGGATGGGAGCCGCGGACCTGGCCGAGGGACTCCCTGTCCCACAGCCAATGCCCCAGGACGAGCCTGGCGCCCCTTGAAGAGAGCTCGCGCGCCAGCTGCGCCCCCCCGCCCGCGTCCTTCATGCCCGCGCCCAGGTACGCCGCGTCCAGGTCGGGGACGTGGTCCAGCACCCACCTCGCGGCCCCCTTGGTGAGCTTCTGATCCGGGATGGGCATCACGAGGACGTCCGGGGAGGCGCACCTCGCGGCGTCCGCCAGCTTGTTCGGGACCGCCAGTATGACCTCGTCCGCCCCCGAGTACATTGACGCGATGGCCGCGAGCACCGGCTCCCCGTGGTCCATCCAGTTTCCGCCCACGACCAGGACCCGGCGCCTTCCACCCCCCCTCGCCGGCATCCAGGCCTCCAGGTCCTCCACGCTGACGCCCCTAATCGCCGACGACCGCGACGACAACCCTCCTGGCTGTCCTCGGTCCGTCCAGCTCCACTAAAAAGATGTTCTGCCACGTGCCGCGCACGATCCTCCCTCCGGACACCGGGAATGCCCTCGAGTTCCCTATGAGGGCCGCCGCGAGGTGGGCGTGCGCGTTGTCGTCCACGCGATCGTGCATGTAGCCCATCCCCCTCGGGAAGAGCTCGCGCAACTTCCTCACGATGTCGCGTAGGAGCCCCTCCTCGTGCTCGTTGGCCAGGATAGCGGCTGTCGCGTGGGGGACGGAGACCAGGCATATGCCGTTGAGGACCCCGGATTCCGCGACCGCCCTCTCCACGTCCCTGGTCACGTCCACGAGCTCCACGTCCGAGGACGTGGAGTAAACGAGCTCCTTGGTGAACGCGCGCAACCCCACGGAGATTCGCGGATCCCCCTTAATTCGCTATTTCTGGCCCAGGCGGAGGGCGCGCTCCAGGAAGTCCACCACGTGGACCGCCATGGCGCGCTTGTGCAGTGGCGGCAGGGGCTCCACGGATTCCTCCGACACTAGGACAACCCTGTTGTACTCGCTTCCGAAGCCCAACCCCTTCTCCGACACGTCGTTCACGGCCACTGCCACGACGCCCCTGTGCCTCCTCAGGTATTCCCTTCCCTCCGCCGCCAGCTCGTCGTCCGAGGAGTGGCCGGCGACGGCCCTGAACGCGAGGACCGGCACCCTGGAGGCCAGGACGTCGACGACCTTCGGCGTCGGGACAAGCCTCAGGTCCAGCGGCCCCTCCTCGGTCGGTACCTTGCGATCGAACCGCCTCTCCGGCCTGAAGTCTGCCGGGGATGCGGTGGCTATCGCGAAGTCGGGCCTCAGCTCCTCCAGGAGGGAGGCCGCGGCCTCGGCCATCTCCTCCGTCGTCTCGACGCGGAGGACCCTGGCGCCCCTGGGCATCTCGACGTCGGTTGGCCCCGCTATTATGGCAACTTCCGCACCCCTTGCGATGAGCTCCCAGGCCACGTAGGCGCCTGTCCTCCCGCTCCCCCTGTTCGTTATCACCCTCACGGGATCCAGGCGCTCGATCGTGGGGCCGGCCGTAACTATCGCCCTCCTCCCCTTTAGGCTCTTGCGCCTCAGGGAGCCCAAGATAGCCTCGAATATCTCGTGTGCCGGCGGGATCTTGGCCTTGCCCTCCTCCATCAGTGGAGGGACTATGATCACGCCCATGGAGGAGAGCTCCTCGAGCGAGCGGGAAACGGCCGGGTTCCTGTACATCTGCTCGTGCATGGCCGGCGCCACCACCACGGGCTTCCCGGCCCCGAGCGCGACGTTCACGAGGGCCAGCACGGGGTTCGACGCGTCCCCCCTGGCCATGCCCGATATCGTGGCGGCGGTCGCGGGGGCCACCACGACGACGTTCGCGGATCCGGGCCCCTCTCCCCCCAGCTCCACGTGCTCCAGGGCGCCGCTCAGCTCCACGATCGGCCTGTTCCCGGTGGCCCAGTGGAGGAGCTCCGGCCCCACGAGCCTCGCGGCCTCCTGCGTCATGACCGGGACGACGTCGGCGCCGTGCCTGATGAGAAGCCTTGCCAGGTCCACCGACCTGTAGGCCGCCGAGCTGCCGGTCACGCAGAGCGCGACGCGCGCTCCCCAGAGCAGCCTGGTCAGCTTCCCCCTGATCTCGTCCACGTGCGTCGGCACGTGTCCCTTGCGCCCTCCACAATTATAGTCCTTTTCCCAGGGCCCTATGGCCTTCTGCCCTCGTAAAACCCCCTGATGTCCTCCAGGTACGGCCACCGGGCCCTCCTGGCCCCTATCTCGTCCAGGTCCAGCTCCACGACCTCCGTAGTCTCCATCCTGCCAAGCTCTATGACTATCCTGCCCTCGGGCGACGCGACGACGCTGTTACCCTCCACGGACCTGCCGTCCTTGTACCTCGCGCCCGCCAGGTTTACGACCGCGAAGAAGGCGGTGTTCTCCGCCGCCCTTGACTGCGCCATCGCCCTCCATAGGTACATGCGGTCGAACGGGACTGCCGATGGGTTCACTATCAGCTCGGCCCCCGCCAGGGCTACCGTGCGCACCAGCTCTGGGTACATGGCGTCAACGCATAGCACTATGCCCCCCACGCCGCCGTTGAACCTGAACGTGGACGGGCCCTCGCCGGGCGCCACCTCAAGCCTCTCGCCCACGGCGCTCGAAGGAAACCTCTTGGAGGCCTCGAAATGGGCCCCGGAGGGCGAGATCGCCCTTGAAACCATGAGGACGCGGCCCTCCCTAGTCGCCAGGTAGCCCCCGAGGATCAGGACGCCCCCTATGGTCTGCGCTATCTGCCTGCCCTCCTCCATGAGCCTAGCCTCCTCCTCGCCGTTCAGCGGCCTAACCAACCAGGCCTCGGGGAGCGAGGCCACGTCGACCCTGCCGAGGGTGGATGCCAGCTCCTTCATGGAGCGCAACCCCTCCTCGAGGTCATCCACCCTCCTCATCTGCACGATCCCAAATCGAACGCGAGGCACGTGGGTCGCCGTCCGCCCGAGGTTATAACCGCTTCGTCCCACCCAGAGGACGAGGAGGCCATTCCGACAATCTTATAGGGCGTGCGCGGTCGCTCGGGAGGTGGCGGGGGTTGCCGAGCGGCCAAAGGCGCGGGGCTTAGGCCCCCGTCCCGTAGGGGTTCGTGGGTTCGAATCCCACCCCCCGCACAGCCATTCGCCGCAAGCGCCTGGAAAACTAAATCCTTTAATAGCGCCGCTCCGCGCTTTGGTGCGAAAATGAATAGAAGGGCGATCTCAAGGACGGCCCTTTGGGCGATAATCGCAGTTGTGATCGTCGTCGTAGTAGTGGGAGGGGTGGCCGCGTACTACATGACGAGGCCACCTCCACCGAAGCCGACCCCAACTCCCACCGCTCATGCGGTCGTCGGCCAGGTGACGCTTGGCGTAGCGACCGACCTGACGGGCGGATATGGCGCCCTCGGGGAACAGGTCCTCTGGGGGACTCAGCTGGCGGCCTCCCAGGTGAACTCGCACGGCGGCCTCTACCTCTCGAACGGCCCCAACGGCCCCGGCAACTACACGATAAACGTGGTCTGGACCGATGACCAGACGAGCCCCAGCGCCGGCCCCACGGCGCTGCTTCAGCTGTACACCACGTATCATCCGTTCGCCGTGATAGGATCCATAGCGACGATAGTTGTGGACGCGGAGCTTCCCATGATACAGCAGTACAACATCGTGTACTTATCGCAGGCGGCCCAGACCATGACGTTAACGGTATCCCAGAACTTCACCCCGCTCCTGGACCACTCCATGATCTTCCACGACGAGGACAGCGCCTACTACTTCGGCTGGCTCACCGTGGAGTTCCTGCTGGCCTACAAGAACGAGATCAGCCCGAACGGGCCGATGAGGGTCGGGGCGGTGACGTACTCCAATAACCCGGTCTTCGTGGACGAGGAGATGGGCGGCATAGAGGCTGCCATAAACTACTACGGCGCCCAGAACGAGATACAGATAGTCGACGTGGAGTCCGTGCCCTCGCCGACCTCGACGAGCCTTCAGCCTACGCTCTCCAAGTTCGTCCAGGAGAACGTCAACGTGATAATAACGGGCCTCACTCCTCCCTCGGCCACCGCGCTCGTGCAGCAGGCCGTGGACTTCCCGCAGCTGAAGGGCGTCACGACCATATTGTGGACGCCCGAGGACGATCCGAGCTGGTACGCGACGATAGCGGGGCCGGAGGCCAACTACCTCAACATATTCATATTCTCGAACTTCCCGACAATGGCCAACGTGTCCGAGCAGCAGATAGATCAGAGGTGGCAGTACTACAGGAACATGTACTTGGCGTACACCGGCAAGCCGCTGAGCGCCATAGGATCCTTCGGGATAGATAGCGCCTACATAGCCATGGCGGGCCTGGAGCTCGCGGGGACCACGAACTCCAGCGCGCTCGTCAGCGCCCTTGGATCCCTCAAGGTCTCCCAGATACCTTGGCCGCTCGCGAACGATTACACGCCGTTCCAGCCTGGCGACACGATATTCGGGCCGGCCTCCTCCGGCGTGTTCTGGCACTCCACGAATCAGACAATAGTGTTCATGCAGGTCCAGTACAACCCGGCTACCGGCAAGATATCGACCCCGGTAGTCTGGCCCCCCGACTACGCGACCGCCCAGCCCGTCTGGCCAGCGCCCTGACAAATTACATAATATAATATTTTTATTTCCTTACATTTTCGTTTTTCGCCTCGAGGCGACGTGCGGCGGGCGGGATTCGAACCCGCGATTGCTGGCTTGGAGGGCCAGCGTCCTAGTCCAGGCTAGACGACCGCCGCGCTTACGTCCTCCCTCCGGCGCCGTTTAAGCGTTAGCTGCGTCCAGGACACGCCTCTCCACCTCGTATATCAGGCGACAGGAGATCAGGCTCGCGCTGTAGGCGCGCGGACCGACCGAAAGCTGCTCGCGGAACAGCCCCAACGTCTCCTCCGAGAAGTCGCCCGCGGGGAACCCGCCGAGCCCCACAAGGGGCCTCCTCGCGCTCGCCAGCTCCTCGGCGACGCTCTCCATCGTCGACGGCCTCCCCCTCTCCCTTAGGAGCAGCGCCGCGTCCGGCGATATCTCCCTGATGAGGTCCGAAAGGCCCATCCTCCTCATGCGCAGGAGGACGTTCCCTCCATCCCCGCGCACCTCCCCCTTCCTGTAAAGATCCTCCAGGAGCCCGACGAACCTGTGGTACGACCTCGGAAGGCGCACCCCAACTCCCAGGTCAACGATCATGCCGTCGTACGTCTGCACGTGGATCGCGAGGAGGCCGGCCGCGTAGAGGGGGGAGTCCACCGCGTCCAGGAGCACGTGGTACGCTATATCGGGCCTCCCCCTCTTGTGCGCGTCCTTGAGGGTCCTCATGGCTGCGTGGTGAAAGCTCCTGTCGAGGAGGACCTCCGTCCCCTTCCTGCCCCTCCTCCTCGCGTACGCCCTGACCGACGGGTGACCCGATATCGCCTCCGGGACCAGCTCGATCGCCGACTCCACGAGCACTAAGTGGAGCGCGTCCACGGGAAGCGGGGACCCGCGATAAAAATTAACGCCCGCCTCCCCCCGATCCCACGTGCCGCGCGAGGAGGTAGCGAGGGAGCTGGCCGTGAAGGCCCTCTATCTATCGGCCAGGTACGGCGGGGAGGCGGGGGAGCTCCTGGCGAAGTACGCTAAGGGGTTGCTCGAGAAGTCGGGCGCCAGGAGGCCGTACGAGTTCAGGCTGATCTACTGTAGGAAGTGCAAGTCATATTCCCCGATAGGGATCTCGCGCACGGTGAGGCTGAGGAAGGGCTCCCTCGTCTTCCGCTGCTCCATCTGCGGCGCGACGTACAGGAGGCCCTACAGGGATCGGGCATCGGAGAGGGCTAGGCACGCCGGAAGGCGACAACCCCCGCGGCGCGCGGGCGGCGGCACGGTCCAGCCATCCTCCGAGGCCGCGAAAGGTTATTATCCCCTGCTTTGGAGCGACGCCAGGCTTGCCGACCGCTTACGACGTGCCGCCGGACCTGTTGATATCCAGGCTAGCGGAGTACCTGAAGCAGCAGTTCCCTATGATAAAGCCGCCCGAGTGGGCGGGCTACGTGAAGACCTCCAGTGGCAGGGAGAGGCCGCCCGCGGACAAGGATTGGTGGTACGTGCGCTGCGCCTCAATACTTAGGAAGGTATACCTGCACGGCCCCCTCAGCGTCAAGGACCTGAGCTCGGCCTACGGGGGAAGGAAGAGGAGGGGGGTCGCGCCGGCCCATCACGTGGACGCCGGCACCTCCATAATAAGGCACGCGATCCATCAGCTGGAGGCCGCGGGGCTCCTCGAGAAGACGCCCAGGGGCAGGGTTATAACCTCGAAGGGGAGGAGCATAGTCGACGCCCTGAGCGCGGAGATTTTCAAGGAAATGATTAAGAGGGATCCCGTCCTGGCCAGGATAGCGGGTGCGGGCGGGGTTGGCGTGGAATCAGGATCAGCGTAAGCAGGAGGACGAGGAGCAGCGCGCGAAGGAGCGCGCGCTGAGGGAACACTACCTGCGCCTTTTCATGACGTCGGAGGCCAGGGAGAGGCTCGCGAACGTTAGGATGGTTAGGCCCGAGCTCGCGGATCAGGTGGAGGAATACGTGCTTCAGCTGGGGCTCTCCGGGAAGCTGGACCACAGGATAGACGACGAGGAGCTGCGCGAGCTATTGGAGAGGCTGGCGCCGCGGCAGAGGGAGATAAGGTTTAAGTTCATTTAGTGGTCCATGGGGCTGGCGCCCATGAGCAGCCACAAGACCTCGGGTGAGAAGATCCGCTACATGGCCTACCTTAAGTCGAACAGGCCGCCCCCAGCGTGGGTCATAGTGAAGACCAAGAGGAAGGTAGTGCGCAGCCCCGCCCAGAGGAACTGGCGCACCCACAAGCTCGACATATGAGGTGATCGCATGAGCGCCGAGCGCGAGTACGTGATACCCCTCCGCAGGGTCTTCATAGGCCCCAGCTACATGCGCGCCGAGAGGACGGTTCGCGCGCTGAGGAGCTTCCTGGCGCGCCACCTCAGGACCAAGCCCGAGTCCATACTCATAGATCCGTCCTTGAACGAGCTGATATGGTCAAGGGGGGCACGCGCTGGCTGGCGCAGGCTGAAGGTCAAGGTGGTGAAGGAGGAGAAGGCCTACAGGGCGCTTCCGGCTTAAGAGGAGGTCTCATGGAAGTCCACAGGATCCTGATATACAACAACCCAAACGTCGGCCTATACGCGAGGGCTGACGACGAGCTGCTCCTGCTGCCCAACGGATTCCCGGAGGAGAAGGGCAAGCGCCTGGCGGATCTCCTGGGCTGCAGGCCCCTTAACGTGTCCATAGCGGGGACGAGGCTCCTCGGCCCCCTCCTGGTGATGAACAGGCATGGGATCTTGGTGAGCTGGGCGGCTGACGACTCGGAGATCAGGATGCTGAGGGATGCCGCGCCCGGGCGCGTGGTCGAGCGCTTCCGCTCGAGGGCGACCGCCGTGGGCAACCTCGTGGCAGCAAACGACAGGGGCGCAATAGCGTCGGACACCCTCAGCTCCGCCGAGGTGTCGCAGATCAGGGACGTCCTGGGCGTGCACGTCGAGCGCATGAGGGTGGCGGGGCTTCACCAGGTCGGGGCAGTGGTGGCGGCGAACAACCTGGGCGCCCTCGTGCATCCCATGGCCAGCGACGAGGAGCTTTCCAGGATAGCGTCCGTGCTGGGCGTGGCGGACGTCGACAGGGGCACGCTCAACGGCGGGGTCCCCTACGTCTCCTCCGGCATACTCGTCAACGACAGGGCCGCCCTCGTCGGCTCCAAGACGACCGGTCCGGAGCTCTTCCTCGTGAGCAAAGTCTTTAAGGGCGGCTAGCTTCCGGCGCCCCGTGAGCGATCAGCAGGAACTGCTGACCCTGGCGTACAACGCCAGGGTTCTCAGGGACTACCTGAGCGAGCTGGTCCAGCGCGAGACTTTGGTATCGAGGCTCATAGCCGAGCACAGGGCGGCGCTGGAGTCGTTGAACAACCTGCCGAGCGGCGAGGGCGACGTGAGCTGCATGATGCCGCTGGGCGGAGGCGTGAGCGTTCCCGCCGTCGTCAGCGGGTCCGCGAAGTACCTGGTGGCGGTGGGGGCCGGCGTCTTCATCAAGAAGGACAGGGAGTCTACGATAGAGTTCCTCAACAGGAGGATTGGGGAGCTCGAGTCGGCGCTCAGGGAGCTCTCCGAGCAGAGGGCCAAGGTGGAGGAGGAGCTCGCGAAGCTCGAGGAGAGGATAAACGCGATCTACGGCGCGGGCCAAGCGGGGAGCGTCTGATGTTCGGGAAGGTCAGGGAGGCGCTCTCCGCCCTCAGGGAGGCTCTCTCCACGAAGGAGCTGAGCGAGGAGGACGTGGAGAGGGCGCTCGAGGACCTGAGGTGGAGGCTCCTGGAGGGCGAGGTGGCGCTGGACGCCGTTGAGGGCATCGAATCGGCGCTGAGGGGCGTCCTCCTGGGCGCAAAGGTCAGGCGCGGCCGCGTGGAGGAGGACGTATACCTGAGGATAAAGGAGGCGCTCCTATCGATTCTCAGGCCCCTAGAGGCCGGGCCCCTGGAGGACGACGTGCGCTCCAGGAGGCCGTACGTCATGGTCTTCCTAGGGGTAAACGGGGGCGGCAAGACCACGACCATAGCCAAGGTGGCGTACGCGCTGAAGTCCAAGGGGCTCAGGCCCCTCCTGGCAGCCGCGGACACCTTCCGGGCGGGCGCGATAGAGCAGCTGAGCCTCCACGCGCAGAGGATAGGGGTGGACGTCGTGTCCCAGGGGTACGGCGCGGACCCGGCCGCGGTGGCCAGGGACGCCGTGGAGCGCGCGGAGGCCAGGCGCTACGACGCCGTGCTCATAGACACGGCCGGCCGCATGTACACGAAGTCCAAGCTGATGGAGGAGCTCAGGAAGATCGCGGAGGTTTCGGGGGCGCACGAGAAGGTCATGATAGTCGACGCGCTGACGGGGAACGACTCCGTCTCCCAGGCGAAGGAGTTCGACAGGTGGGTGGGCGTGGACAGCGTCATAGTCACGAAGGTCGACGCCGACGTGAGGGGAGGGGTTATACTGACGTTGGCGCAGGAGCTCAGGAGGCCCGTAAGGTACCTAGGGGTGGGCCAGGGCTATGAGGACCTAGTGCCGTTCAGGGCTGAGGACGTCGCAGATAGCCTTCTTCGGCCATCCTGACAAGGATGGCCTTCTGGACGTGGAGCCTGTTCCCCGCCTGCTCGAAGACTATGGAGCGGGGCGAATCGATCACCTCGTCCACGACCTCCTCCCCCCTGTGGGCGGGCAGGCAGTGCATGAAGAGCGACTCCTTGCCGGTCGCGTCCATCAGCTCCGGGGTCACGCGGTAGCGGGGCAGGAACGCCCTGAGCCTTTCCTCGCGCTCCGCCTCCTTGCCCATGCTGACGAATACGTCCGTGTATATCACGTCCGCCCCCCTGACGGCCTCCCTCGGGTCCTCGTAGTGCAAGATATCCCCGCCGAGCTCCCTCACCTTCGCCTTGACGTACTCCGAGGGGCCGTAACCCCTGGGGGACGCTATGCGCACCTCCACGCCCAGCATCGCCCCAAGGATCGCGAGGGAGTTGAAGACGTTCGTGGCGTCGCCCACGAAGGTCAGGACTACCCCCTTGAGCCTCCCCAGCCTCCCCTTTATCGTGTAGTAGTCCGAGAGAGCCTGGCAGGGGTGCTCCAGGTCGGACAGCGCGTTGATGACCGGTATCCTGGCAGCGGCCGCCATCCTCTCGAGGACCTCGTGCCTTCCGACGCGCGCCACTATGGCGCTCACGTAGCGCTCCAGCGTGCGCGCCGTGTCCTCGACCGTCTCGCCCCTCGAGAGCTGCGTCGTCACGTAGTCGAGGTATATGGGGATGCCTCCAAGCTGGGCCACGCCGACCTCGAAGCTGACCCTCGTCCTCGTGGAGGGCCTCTCGAAGATGAGGGCGACCGCGCGCCCCCTCAATATGCCCGACGTGGGCGATGCCCTGAGCCCATCGGCTATCGCGTATATCCTATCCACGTCCGATGGCGACAGGTCCGCCGCGGACAGGAGGTCCTTCCTCACGGCCCGAGGACCGACAACGCTTAATTAAATCTTAGCACCCGGAGGCGCGGGGATGTCCTCTAAGAAGGAGGCCGGGAGGGGGAGGCAGAGGGCTCCTTCCTCCAGGGGGAGCCTCTGGGAGTCCATAGTGAGGCTGTTCAAATACAGCAGGAAGCCCGGCCTCGACGAATACAGGGTCTTCCTCAGGATAGTGGGCCTCGCTCTGCTGATAGTCGGCGGGATAGCGTTCGTGATACATTTAATAGCGACCCTTCTGTCCGGTGTGTTCTGATGAGCGAGGGAGGCTCCGCCGGCCCATCCCAGCTGTTCCTGGTGAAGGTGGCCGGCGGCCAGGAGCTCAACGTGGCCAAGCTCATAGCCACTAGGGCCCAGCTAAAGGGGCTGAAGCTGCGCTCCATAGTCGTGCTCCCGAAGGCGAAGGGCTACATAATACTTGAGGCCGACGGGATAGACACCGTCAACGAGGCCGTCTCCGGGATAAAGAACGTCAAGTCCGTCGTCCCCGGCATACTGAAGGTGGACGACCTTTCCCAGACCCTCGCCAGGAGGAAGGAGGAGGTGAAGCTGGAGGTCGGGGACCTCGTCGAGATAATATCGGGCCCCTTCAAGGGCATGAGGGCCCGCGTGGTGCGGTTCGAGGAGGGAAAGAAGGAGGCGACGATAAACCTGGTGGACGTCCCGTATCAGCTTCAGGTCACGGTCGACGCAAGCTACCTGAGGAAGGTGGAGCAGTGACTCGGCAACTATAAATCAAGCCGAGGCCCTAGAGATTTGGATGTCCGCGATCTCAACTATGGCCGACCTGATAGGCTACCTGTTCTGGGTGCTCCTGCTCTTCGTGATGGTCCAGCCCTGGCTTTCCATGAGGTCGCTGCAGCACGCGAGGCTCAGGCTGATCTCGCTCATGGAGCGCAAGTATCGCCACAGGGTGATAACGATGATCCATAGGCAGGAGAGGATGGGCATACTCGGGTTCCCGGTCTATCGCTACATAGATATAGAGGACTCGGAGGCCGTGATCAGGGCGATAAGGAACACTCCCCCGGACGTGCCGATAATGATGGTGCTCCACACGCCCGGAGGCCTCGTCCTGGCGGCCTCCCAGATCGCCAGGGCGCTCAAGTCGCATCCGGCGGAAAAGGTGGTCGTCGTGCCGCACTACGCGATGAGCGGGGGCACGCTGATAGCGCTCGCGGCCGACAGGATAATCATGGATCGCAACGCGGTCCTGGGGCCCTTGGACCCTCAGCTGGGAGGGCCCGGGGGGATTTACCTGCCCGCTCCATCCGTGATCAGGGCGCTGGAGGTCAAGGGGAAGGACAAGGTCGACGACGAGACCCTCATCATGGCCGACGTCGCGGAGAAGTCCATAAATCAGGTGAAGGAGCTCGTCGTGGAGCTGGTGAAGGACAGGATGGGGCAGGAGGGGGCGGAGAGGCTCGCGGACCTCCTGGTGAGCGGCCGCTACACCCACGATTATCCGATAACCGTGGACCAGCTGAGGGAGATGGGGTTGGAGGTCTCCACGGACGTCCCGCCGGAGGTCTACGACCTCATGGAGCTGTACCCCCAGGCGAGGACCAATAGGCCAGGGATAGAGTACCTGCCCTATCCGGTCACGCCCAGGTATCCATCCCAGGAGGGCAGGCGACGCGGCACAAAATTATAATAGGGCCCGGTCCTGCCCGGCCCCATCATGGCGGAGAGGAAGACGTTCTCGTTCCTCATCGACGGGGGGCAGGCGACGGGCGGTCCCCCGATAGGGCCGGCGCTCGGGCCGCTCGGCGTCAACGTGATGCAGATAGTCAAGAGGATAAACGAGCTGACCGCCGACTTCCGCGGCATGAAGGTCCCCGTGAAGGTCCACGTGGACCCGGAGACGAAGGAGTTCGAGGTGGAGGTCGGCGTCCCCACGACCACGGCTCTATTGGTCAAGGAGGCGGGGATAGAGAAGGGGTCCTCGCAGGCCGGGAAGGAGTTCGTCGGCAACCTCACGATGGCCCAGGTCGTCAAGGTGGCGAGGCTCAAGATGCAGGACATGGGCGCGGCCAGCCTGAAGGCGGCCGTCAAGGAGGTCCTGGGCACGTGCGTCAGCATGGGGCTGAAGGTCGAGGGGAGGAGCCCGAAGGAGCTGATAAGGGAGGTGGACGAGGGCAAGTGGGACTCGCTGATCCAGGGCTCCGCGGGGTGATACCACATGGATAAGGAGGACGCTCTCAGGCTGGTCAGGGAGGCGCGCTCGAGGGCCGGAAGGCGCAGGTTCAAGCAGTCCTTCGAGCTCTACGTGGTCCTCGACAGCGGCAGGCTGAAGAAGGAGGACGTCCAGCTCAACGAGGTCATAGCCCTTCCCCATAGGTTCTCTGAGCCGCCCAGGATCGCCGTCATAGCGTCGGGGGACTCGGCCCTCAGGGCGAAGGAGGCGGGGGCGGACCTCGTCCTCGCGCCTGAGGACGCCGACAGGCTGTCCACCAACAGGGCGGAGGTCAGGAGGCTCGTGAAGTCCTACGACTTCTTCGTGGCCGATGCGTCGCTGATGGCGAGGGTCGGCAGGACGCTGGGCAGGTTCCTGGGGCCCAGGGGGAAGATGCCGGTCCCCGTGCCCAGCAGCGCGCAGATGGCCGCCACGATAGAGCGCCTTAGGTCGAGCGTCAGGGTCCGCGTGAGGGGCCAGTTCTCCATCTCAGCTAAGATAGGCGACGAGGGCATGAGCGACGAGGAGATCGCGGAGAACGCGCTGGCATTCCTGGAGGCAATAAAGTCCAAGGTGCCGCAGGGGGAGAAGTCGATAAAAAAGGTGGTCGTCAAGACGACGATGGGGGAGCCCGTCGAGGAGGTGCTAGCGGCGGCATGAGCGTCGCAGTCCGCGTCTACAAGGGCAGGAAGAAGGAGCTATACGAGAGGATCCAGAGGCTCGCGAGGGAGCACGAGGTAATAGGGGTCTCGAAGCTCTACAAGGTCAAGGCGTCCCTCCTGGGCGAGGTCAGGAGGCAGCTGCGCGGCAAGGCGGTCGTGCTCGGGGTTAAGAACAAGCTGGCCCTGAAGGCGTTGAGGGAGCTGGGGCTCGACGGCGTGGAGCGGCTGGAGGATTACATGAGCGGCCAGTCGGCGCTAATATTCACCAACATGAACCCGTTTGAGCTCTACCTTACGCTTGAGAGGCTGAAGGTCGAAATGCCCGCCGCGGCGGGCGACGTGGCGACGTCCGACGTCGTGATACCTAGCGGCAACACCGGGCTTCAGCCCGGACCCATACTGAGCTCCTTCAAGCAGTTCAAGATACCCACTAGGATAGAGAGCGGTAGCATCTTCGTGACCCAGGACACCGTGGTCGCCAGGGCGGGCGACGTGATATCCGCGGACCTGGCCTCCCTTCTCTCCAAGCTCGGCCTCAAGCCGATAAGGCGCGGGATATCGCTCGAGGCGGTATACTGGAGGGGCAGGATTATACCGGCCGAGGAGCTGAGGGTGGATCCCAAGAAGTACGAGGAGGACGTTAGGGAGGCGCATTCGGAGGCGCTCGCCCTAGCGATCGGGGTGGCCTATCCGATACCGGAGGCCCTGCCCACCGTGCTGGCCCGCGCGCACTCGGAGGCCCTGGCGCTTGCCCGCGGCGCCGGCGTCCTAACCAGCGAGACGGCCGGGGACGTCCTCGCGACGGCGGAGGCGCACGCCAGGGCCCTGGCGGCGGTCCTCAGCTCGAAGGGCTTCCAGCTGACCGATCGATGAGCCCGGCCGGGCGCGCCTCGGCCGATTATTACGGGGAGGCCCTTGCAGAGATAGCGGAGCGGATAAGGGCCCTCGCGGCCTCCGGGAGGCTCACGAGGGACGATGTGGAGCGCCTGAAAATGGAAGTCGCCAGGAGGCGCTCCCTTCAGAGGGTTCCCTCGAACTCCGAGGTCGCGGCCCTGTTGGATGACGGGCTGCGCAGGATGCTCGCGCCAAGGCCAACCAGGAGGCTCTCGGGCATAGTCACAGTAAGCGTCGCCGCGAAGCCCCACGACTGCCCGCCCAAGGCCAGGTGCATATACTGCCCCGGCGGGGCCGCGGCGGGCACCCCTAAGTCCTACACGGAGGAGTCCCCGGCGGTTATCCAGGCCTCGAGGCTCGGCTACGATCCGAGGGCCCAGGTCGTGGAGAGGCTTTCAGTGCTCGAGCGCCTGGGACATCCGACGAGCAAGGTCGAGTGCATAGTAGTCGGGGGGACCTTCCCCTATTATCCGAAGGAGTACCAGCTGGAGTTCATCAAGGGGATATTCGAGGGCCTGAACGGGCGCAGCGCGTCGAGCCTGGAGGAGGCGATGCTCGCCAACGAGACCTCCGAGCATAGGTGCGTTGGCCTGACGGTCGAAACCAGGCCGGACTACTGCGCGGAGGAGCACGTCGATCTCATGCTCAGCTACGGCGTCACGCGCGTCGAGATAGGGGTTCAGGCGCTCGACGAGAACGTCCTGCGCAGGGTAGGCAGGGGACACGGCCTTCAGGAGGTGGCCAGGGCGATAAGGGTGGCTAAGGACGCGGGGCTGAAGGTAGGCGTGCACATGATGCCCTGCCTTCCGGGGAGGACCAGGGAGGACGACCTGCGCGACGTAGAGCGCCTTTTCGAGGAGGAGCAATACAGGCCGGACATGCTCAAGATATACCCAACCCTGGTGATAAGGGGGACGCCGCTGCACCTGATGTATCAGAAGGGGCTCTACAGGCCGTGCACGGAGGAGGAGGTCCTGGAGCTGCTGGTCCGCGCGCTGAGCAAGCTTCCTCCTTGGGTCAGGGTCATGAGGGTTCAGAGGGAGCTGCCGCCCAGCTCCGTGGTCGCGGGCCCGAGGATGACCGGCCTAAGGCACCTGGCCCTCCTGGAGATGGCCAGGAGGGGGCTCAGGTGCACCGAGATAAGGTGCAGGGAGGTCGGAAGGAGGGGGATCCGCCCCTCGGAGGCCGAGCGCTTCAGGCTGGTGAGGCGGGACTACGCCGCATCCGGGGGGTTGGAGTCGTTCCTCTCCTTCGAGGACGATGAGGGACGCCTCGCGGGGTTCCTGCGCCTGAGGCGCCCATCCCCCCTCGCCCATAGGCCTGAGGTCGCCGGGAGGGCGGTGGCCCTGGTGAGGGAGCTGAGGGTATACGGGCCTGAGGTGGACGTTGGCCGCCACGACGGGGAGGGATGGCAGCACAGGGGCATAGGAAGGGCGCTGATGGCCGAGGCCGAGCGCATAGCATCGGACGAGTGGGGCGCGGAGGAGGTCCTGGTCACGAGCGCCGTGGGAACTAGGGAGTACTACAGGAAGCTGGGGTACGCAAGGAAGGGGCCCTACATGGCCAAGGTCGTCAGTAATCGCTAGGGGATAGGAAGGGGAGGAGCGCCATCTTAACGGCCTCCGCGCAGAGCTCCATCCTGCTCGAGAGCCCCTTGGAGAGCAGCCCTACGGCCCCCTCGCGCTCGCCGTAGAGGCGCTCCATGGCCTCCTCCATCTCCAAACCGCCGGAGACGACGAGGCGCGATATCCTGGGGGGAACCGGGTACGCCGGCCCCAGCCCCGTGGACGACCTGCCCGATCTGTCGCGGATGGACGCCACGGTTGCGGCGTACCACAGCCCCCTCAGCTCCATGAACCCCGATTCGATCCCTACGCAATAAGCGGCCTCCCTGTCCGATGCGCACGCCCAGGCCGACCTGGCCTCCGCGCCCTCCACCGTGGACTCAAGCGTCACAGGCTGAGGGTTCAGGCCCGGGGGAGGATCTATCGCCCTCACGCTCACGTCGCCGAACGCCGACGAGAAAACGCTGGAGGCCGCGGCCACCTTAACGGGGTTCCTGGAGGCCACGGCCACTATCAAGGCGCTCAGCTCGGCGTTATCCAGACCTGTCCCGGCTTCCTCCCGAGCTCGTACCTCTTCCTGTACTTGCTCCTGGCGCTGAGCCTGGGCACCGGGTACCTCTTAGGCTTGGGGGGTATCTTGGGCGTCTGGCTCCTTACCTTTCCGGCCTTCGTTATGCTCCCGTGAGTCGGCATGGCTTACCCTTGGGATATACCTTATTTTTAATCATATCGGACGCTGGGCTAGCCGCGCAGGTCCTCGCCAGATAGGGCCACGACTGTGCGACGTGGCCGGGAAAGAGGTTATAATAAGCGGCTAGCCCGATTCGCGCGCAGTGAAGGCCACGCTATACGCGATCGAGGCCGGCGTCGTGCTGCTCGACGAATCGGGCAACGTGATACGCGCCATAAAGTACTCAGGGGATCCCTACGAGAAGCGCCGCATGGCGATAGCCGGCATGAGGATAGACGAGGTTGACGAGGCCATCAAGGCCGCGTCAGCGGCCGGGTTTCGCGAGCTTGCATCGAACGCGCCCGGGGCGGCGCAGCTCGCGGAGTCGCTCGGCATGGTGTTCAGCCAGGCGCCCGATCCGGAGCTCGACCGCAGGGTTCAGCTGATGATAGCCTCAGGGCTTATCCCCTCGGAGCGCGAGGCCGTGGAGCTTCTCAGGGAGTTCGCGCTGAGGGCGAGCGAGGAGAGGATAAAGGAGGAGGCGGCCCGCCTGGACCTCCACATAGTCCAGATAATATCCGCGATAGACGAGCTGGACAGGGAGGTGAACGTGCTCGCGGCCCGCGTGAGGGAGTGGTACGGCCTCCACTTCCCGGAGCTCGACGGCCTCCTTCAGGATCCCAAGCTCTACGTGAGGCTTGTGTCGGCGCTCGGCCGCAGGGAGGGCTTCGTCCAGGACAGGCTGATCGAGCTCGGCGTGTCCAGGTCGAAGGCGGCCGCCATAGAGGAGGCCGCCAGGAGGACCAAGGGCGCCGACATAAGGGACGAGGAGCTCGCCCTCCTCAGATCCCTGGCCTCCGAGGCGTACAACCTGTACCAGCTCAGGGGCAGGCTCGCGAACCAGCTGGAGAACCTCATGTCGCAGGTCGCCCCCAACATAACGAACCTGGTCGGCGCCACAATTGGCGCTAGGCTGATAGCCAGGGCGGGGAGCCTCGACGACCTAGCAAAGATGCCGGCGAGCACCATACAGGTGCTTGGGGCCGAGAAGGCCCTCTTCAGGGCGCTGAGGAGGGGCGGCAAGCCCCCGAAGCACGGCGTGATATTCCAGCACCCGCTCGTCCACGGCGCCCCGAAGTGGCAGCGCGGCAAGATAGCCAGGGCCATAGCGGCGAAGCTCGCCATAGCGGCGCGCATGGATCGCTACTCGGGCGTCCTGGATCCCACGCTCAAGGAGAAGCTGGACAGGAGAATACGCGAGATAAAGGAGAAGTACGCGAGGCCTCCTGAGAGGGAGGCGAGGAAGGAGGCGCGTGGGAGGCGGAGGCGTTGAGCAGGGTCAGGCCGGATGAGTCTAGGCCCGGGCTATACTGGGCGGACGTGGGCGGCAAGGAGCTCCCTGCGACGAGGAGCCTCGCGCCGGGCATCTCCGTGTACGGCGAACAGGTCATAGAGCAGGGCGGGGTCGAGTACAGGGTCTGGGATCCCTACAGGAGCAAGCTCTCGGGTGCGATAATGAAGGGGATGAGGAGCTATCCGCTCGCGCCCGGCGCCCGCGTCCTCTACCTGGGGGCGTCGACCGGCACCACAGTCAGCCACGTCTCGGACATAGTGGGCGAGGACGGCATAGTGTTCGCGGTCGAGGTCTCGCATCGCGTCGCCAGGGAGCTCCTCGAGAGGGTCGTGAAGCACAGGAGGAACGTCGTCCCGATACTCGAGGACGCGAGGAAGCCCGAGCGCTACGAGTTCGTCTACGGGAAGGTGGACCTGGTTTACGTCGACATAGCGCAGCCCGACCAGACCGAGATAGCGATTCTGAACGCCAGGAAGTACCTGAGGCCTGGCGGCCACATGCTCCTCGTAGTCAAGGCGCGCAGCATAGACGTCACCAAGGAGCCCGAGGAGGTCGTGGAGGAGGAGGTCAGGAAGCTGAAGTCCTCCGGGCTCGAGGTGCTGGAGGTCGTGGACCTCGAGCCGTACGACAAGGATCACGCGATGGTCAGCGCCAGGGCCCCCTCTACTTCCTCTTAGCCGGCTGGTCCTCCGGGTCCTCTATCCCCTTCTCGGTTATCGTGAAGACCGCCTCGGCCTCCGGGTGATAGGGGCTATCCACCATCCTGGCGATCCTGTTCTTCCCGGACTTGCGCAGGTATATGCGGTAGGTGACCGTGTGCGCCACCACGTGTCCGCCGGCCGGCCTCGTGGGATCGCCGAAGAATATGTCCGGGGTCGCCATGACCTGGTTCGTGATGACTGTCGCGACGTTGTAGCTCTCCGAGAGCCTGAGGAGCTGGTGCATCAGGAGGTTTAGGCGCTGCTGCCTCTCGGCCAGGGAGCTCCTCCCGGCGTACTCCGCCCTGTAGTGCGCGACCGCCGAGTCCAATATCACGAGCCTGTACTTGCCGTCCCTCAGGTAGTCGCCGAGCTCCCTCACTATTAGCTCCTGGTGCGCGCTGTTGTAGGCCCTCGCCACGAGTATGTTGTCCAGGACCTTCGTCGGGTCCAGCCCCCTGTGGTCGGCTATCTCTGCTATCCTCTCGGGCCTGAACGTCCCCTCAGTATCTATATAGATGGCGCCAGCGCTGAGCCCCCCGCTCTCCGGGGGCAGCTGGACGGTAACGGCGAGCGTGCTGCAGATCTGGGTCTTCCCGGTGCCGAACTCCCCGTAGAACTCCGTGACCGCGCCCGTCTCCACGCCTCCCCCGAGAAGCCTGTCCAGGTTCCTCGAGCCCGTGGTTATGCGCGCCACCTTCTCGCGCATCGTGAGGAGCTGGCGGGCGGTTACGAAGTCCTTGGGCAGGATGCCCAGCTCCACGAGCCTCTCCCTGGCCTTGTTTATCAGCTCGGACGCCTTCGCCAGGTCCCCGCCCAGAGCGTCCGCTACCTCGCCCACCCCCCTGCTCGCCAGGTCCAGCACCGTCCTTATCCCGGCCTCCTCCAGCTTCTGCCTGGTGGCCGGTCCCACCCCGGGCAGGCTCTCCAGGTCCATTTCGTCCCTTTCCTCGGTCATTTTCCCGCTTCCCTTTCCAAGCGCTCATGCCCCGGCTTCTCTTTTAAAGTCATCGAGGATAGCA
Organism: uncultured Nitrososphaerales archaeon; assembly: GCA_964342765.1. Lineage (GTDB taxonomy): Archaea > Thermoproteota > Nitrososphaeria > Conexivisphaerales > Conexivisphaeraceae > Conexivisphaera. Next base: position 28,887 of record CAYFFS010000015.1, read on the forward strand.
ACCTTATTTGAGGGACGGCCCCAGGCCCGCGGATGGCCATTCCTGGGCGCGAGGAGCGCCTCCTCCTCGAGGTCGAACACCCCTCGGGCCTGGGCGCGGCGTTGGAGCGCGCGGGCGAGCTAGGGTGCTCGCCCGTCCTCCTGATCGGGGAGCGCGCTGCCCTCCTGAACTGCGAGAACTCGCTGAGGGCGGCCAACGCCCTCTCGTGGGTCCCGGGGGTCCTCGTGTCCGGCTACGGGGAATTCGTGGGTCCCGGGGACTTCGCGGCCCTCTCGAGGGAGTTGGCCAGGAGGATCTCCTACTTCCTCGGGGACGGCGACAGGTTCTGGGTGGAGGTAGTCGGGGAGGGATCCGTTGAGTTCGGCGATTACCTGGTGGGGGAGATAGTTTCCGCGTCCAACGCTTCCCCGGATCCCGAGAGGCCCGGGAGGCTTTTCACGGTCTTCTTGGTGGGCGGAGGGGCTTTCCTGGCTCATGGGTATAGAT
>CAYFFS010000016.1:0-25300 GCA_964342765.1 uncultured Nitrososphaerales archaeon
GCCACGATGGTGCCCCCCTGAGGAGGGTCGTCGTGGCCACGGTGGACGGCCGCGCATTCTACGTGTTCGTATCGATGCTGAAGGACCTGGGGATACCGTTCTCGGCGCACCTGCCGTGGGAGCAGTTCAGGGCGTCCTTGGTGCTCACTACGAGGGACGAGGCCAGGGCGGGCTGGGGATCCAAGGTCCTGCTCTACGAGGACCTAACGGGGGATCGCCTGGTGGACTCGGCCCTCGTACTCTCCTCGGTGAACGGGGGCAAGGACGATCTGGTCGTGGGGCTGGACCCGGGCAATAGGATAGGTGTGGTCGTCCAGTATGGCGGCACCATAGTCCACGAGGGCGTATGTCGCAGCCCCAGGGAGGTGGCATCCATACTCAGGAGGCTGCTGGCGCTCAGGGCCAGGACGAGGGTCGTGAAGCTCGGCTTCGGCGATCCCGAGAGGGCCATGGCCATAGTTAAGGAGGTGCGCGAGCTGCTGGAGAAGGGGTACGAGCTCCAGCTGGTGGACGAGCGCAACACGACCCACAGCGGGGCGCGCGCCCGCAGGGACGTGGAGGCGGCCCTTAGGATATCAAGGAGGCGCGGCGTGCCCAGCACTTTTTAGATAGGGTTTGCCTGGCGCCAGCGTGAGAAGGCTCTGGGCTCCCTGGAGGATGGAATACATATCGGCGGCGCGCCGCGGCGGCGGTTGCTTCCTCTGCGAGGCCGCCCGCTCCCCGAACGACGAGGAGTGGTTGGTCCTCCATCGCGGCAAGACCGCCTTCATAATCATGAACAAGTTCCCCTACAACAACGGACACGTCATGATAGTGCCCTTCAGGCACGTGACGTTCCCCTGGGAGCTGACCGACGAGGAGGCCCTGGAGATCCACAGGCTCATAGTGGCCTCGATGAGGGCTCTGAAGGCCACGATGGATCCGGACGGCTATAACTTAGGCGTCAACGTTGGCAGGCACGCAGGGGCGGGAGCGGATCACCTGCACTATCACGTGGTCCCCAGGTGGTCGGGGGACACGAACTTCATGCCAGTCCTGGCGGACGTCAAGGTGATCTCCGAGCACATAAGGACTACGTACGAGCGCCTCAGGCCGGCCATCGAGGAAGCAGCGAAAGGATCAGCCTCCCAAGGCCCAGCCTGAGATCCTCCTCGCCGACCATGAAGTTGACGCGGAACCACCCGGGATAGGAGCCGAAGGCGAGCCCGCGCGCCACGGCCACGCCCGAGCGCCAGGCCGGCTGCCTAGGCCCGTAGGCGAACAGGTGAGGGCCTGAGGACGGCTCGCAGTAGCTAAGCCTGCCTGCGATGATCGAGCGCAGGTACTCGAGCCTCCTTGAGACGAGCCCGCGCATGCGGGCCAGGGATTCGGAGGAGAGCAGCGCCGACGCGGCCGACACGTCGCGCGGCCTGGGGAGGTCCCCCATCATGTCCCTTATCCTGCGCAGCCTATCGGAGATCCCGGGGGCCACGACCCATGAGATGCCCGCGTCCAGCGACCCTAGGGCACATCCGACGCCGCCTATGCTCAGCGCGTCCTTCCGGGGCCCGCGGTCGCGCAGCGAGAGGGCCGAGCAGAGGCCCAGGTGTACCAGGGACATGCGCGCGGACTCGGCCGACTCCTCGAGCTCCGATAGCTCCCCGTCGCCGCGGGACGTTCCGGTCACGTAGTCAGGGTCCTCGTAGAGTATCACCCAGCCGCGGCGGGCCGGTGAGGGGGGCCTGAGCCTCCAGCAGTCCCCGAACTCCCTGTGGACGCGATAGGGCCTTCCCCCAGCCTCCCAGACCGCCATGGGAATCCATGGGTGAACGGGCTCGTAGAGCACGACGCCGACGCCCTCAGCGAGAGCGCGCAGCACCGCCCGGAGCGCGTCCCTCCAGGACGGGAAGGAGACCAGCTCGCCGGGGCGCACCCCGAGCGCCGAGGCCAGCTCGGCCTCGGCCCCCTCCAGGCTTTGGGAGCTGGCCGCCCCTGGCTCGGCTAGCGGCTCCCAGAGGTCCAGGTCGAGCCTCACGACGTCCTCGTACGACGCGGGCGGGTAGAGCGGCTCCTCCCTTATCGCCCCCTCTGCCACGAGCGCATCCCTCACGAGCTCCCAGGTGAGGCGGCCCGCGGATCTCTCGTCCATCTCGCCCCTCAGGGCCTCGGCAACGGAGGCGTCCCAGAGGGAGGCCTCAACGTCGGGATCCTCGATGGGGATCCCCTCCTTTATCTTCTCCTCCGCGATCGCCGCGGCCACGCGGCGGCGCTCGGCCGCGGACCTTATGATGTTGAGCAGGAGATCCCTCGACCTCCTCCTCAGCTCGTCGAGCCCCATGGCGATCACCTGAGGACCCCGGGTATCAGCCCGGCCCTCATCGCGTGATCCGCCAGGACTATCCCCACCATGGACTCGACGACCGGGACCGCCCTGGGCACCACGCAGACGTCGTGCCTGCCCTTGACCCTCAGCTCGACCTCCTCCATGGTGTCCAGCCTGACGCTGCGCTGGGGCCTGCGTATCGAGGGAACGGGCTTGAAGGCGACCCTCAACACTATCGGCATGCCGTTGCTTATGCCCCCCAATATGCCGCCGGACCTGTTGGTCCTCGTGACGACCCTGCCGCCCTCAACCGCGTACTCGTCGTTGTTCTCGGATCCCCTGAGCCTGGCGGCCGCGAACCCGGCGCCGAACTCCACCCCCTTGACGGCCGGTATCGCGAACATCGCCTTCGCGAGGTCGCCGTCCAGCGTGTCCACTATCGGCTCCCCCAGGCCGGGGGGAACCCCGAGCGCAATGGCCTCCACGACGCCGCCCAGCGTGTCGCCGCTCCTCCTCGCCTCCTCTATGGCCTCCATCATCGCCCTCGAGGCCTCGCGATCAGGGCACCTGAGGGGATCCTCGTACCTGCGCCTGATCTCCTCCAGCGTCATCCCTTCGCGCGCGCGGATCCCCCCTATCTCGAGCGTGTAGGCGATGACCTCGACGCCGAGGGCGAGCCTGAGCAGCTTCAGCGCGACCGCGCCAGCCGCCACCATGGCGGCAGTCATCCTCCCGGAGAAGCGGCCGCCGCCCCTCGGATCGTTGAAGCCCCCGTACTTGACCCAAGCCGTGTAGTCCGCGTGCCCAGGCCTGGGTATCGGAGGCCCCTCGTAGTAGGAGGAGTCCACGTCCACGTTGGGTATCGCCAGGAGGAGGGGGGCGCCCGTCGTGCGGCCGCGGTACACCCCCGACATTATTTCCACCCTGTCGCCCTCGGACCTCGTAGTTGAGTGAGGCCCGCCGGAAGGCCTCCTCAGGTCCAGCATGCGCTGCACGTCCTCCTCCGAGAGCTCGAGCCCCGCCGGCACCCCGTCCACGAGCGCCCCGACTAGGCGCCCGTGGCTCTCGCCCACTATGGTCACCCTGAAGCGCTCCCCCAGCTCGTTGGCCGGCACGCTGCCGAAGCGAGGCCAGCCTATTAAATAAATGTCTACCGTTGGCCACGACGCAGCCCATCCCATGACGCCGCGCTAGAGGGCCCGCGGGTAAAGCTGAGACATCCCGTTGGGAGAGCGCTGACATGTGTGTCGGGCCTGCAGCCTAGGAGATGGCCACGCCTACCGACCTAAGGTCGTCCAGGAACCCGGGATACGACTTGAAGTAGCTCCTGCTGGGCGCTAGTGCAAACGACCCTCCGAGGGCCGCCGATAGTATCGCGAACGCCATGAAGATCCTGTGGTCGCCGTGATCCCTCACCTCGACGTCCACCGGGGACAGGGGGCCCACCACCTCGATCCAGTCATCCCCGAGCTCGACGCGCCCGCCCAGCCTGCGGATCTCCTCGGCCAACGCGCTGGGGCGGTCCGACTCCTTGAGCCTCGTGTGCGCGATCCCCTCCACCCTCGTGCGCCCCGACGCGAGGAGGCCGAGCACGACGACCACAGGGAGCAGATCCGGCGAATCCCTTAGGTTGAACCTGCCGCCCCTGAGCGAGCCGTCGGAGCTGACCACCACGTCCTCCCCCACCTGGCTCACGGAGGCCCCCATCTCCCTCAGGACGTCGACTATGGCGCCGTCCGCCTGGGGCAGCGACCCCAGCCCCCTGACCCTGAGCGAGCCGCCCACCGCGGCGGCCAGCGCCATGAAGTAGGCGGCGGATGAGTAGTCGCCCGGGACGCGGAAGCGCGCCGCCCTGTAGCCGGAGGGCTCGACCGAGAAGAGCTCGTAGCCCGAGCGCCTGAACCTCGCGCCGAAGGCGGCCATGACCGCTAGCGTGGCGTCCACGTAGGGCCTCGAGACCATCTCCCTGACGCGCAGCTCCACGCCATCCCTTGAGCGGGGCGCGGAGAGCAGTATCGAGGACGCGTACTGTGAGGACTCGGCGGCCCACAGCTCCGCGGACCCCCCGCGCATGCCGCCACCCCTAACTATTATGGGGGGCGTGCCATTTCCCCTGGACGACTCTGCCCAGACCCCCAGCTGGCGGAGGGCCTCGAGGAGGGGGCCCATGGGCCTCTCCCTGAGCCTCCTGCCCCCTGTGAGCACCGTGTAGCCGCCCTCCGTAAGGGATGCGACGGACGCGAGGAACCTTATCGTCGTCCCGGACTCGCGGCAGTCCACCACGTCGCGAGGGGGGAGGAGCCTTGAGGGGTGCACCAGCACGCGATCCCTCCTCCTCACGGCCCTCACGCCGAGGGACACGAGGGCGCGCAGGGTCGCGAGCGTGTCGTCGGATATCAAAACGTTCTCCACCACGGACTCCCCGTCGGCCAACGCGGAGGCCACCAGTGCCCTATGCGTGTAGGACTTGCTGGGCGGAGGTACGTACTCGCCCTCTATCCTCCCTGGCGCCCTAAACCTCGGCATTCCAGACGCCCCGCGAGTTCTCCAGGCGGTACACGGCGGTGCGCAGTCCCCGGCCCTCGAATGCGCGGACGACCTCGCCCTTCAGGCCCTCCGGCGCCACCGCGGCCACGGCGGGGCCCATGCCGGTGATCCCGGCTCCCAGGGCGCCGGCCCTGATGGCGTCCGCAGCGGGCCCCGAGTCCAGCCCCAGGGCGGCGGCGACGACGAGCCCGTTCAGGGTCATCGCCTCCCAGTAACGGCCCTCCATCACGAGGTCCCTCGCCTTGACCGAGGCGGGCGCAAGGGGCCTGAAGCGCTCCCTCATGAGCTCGGACTTCGGGAGCTCGCGCTCGGGAATTCCCAGGACCACGACCAGGCCATCGGGCTCCACCTCCCTGCGCATCAACACCTCGCCCCTCTCGTTGTCCGCCACGACGAGTCCCCCCAGCACGCTGGCGCCCGCGTCGTCCAGCGCGCCCGTGACCGTGACGCCGGCCATCCTAGAGGCCCTCACCCCCATCCTCAGGACGTCGGCCCATCCGGGCCTGAAACCGAGGGCGGAGCACATGGAGGCCACGAGCGCGCTGGAGACGGCACTGCTCGTCTTCAGGCCCCTCCTCGGCGGGAGCTCCGAGCTTATGACCAAGCTCCAGCCCCCCTTCCAGCCCAGCTCCTCCGAGACGACCTTGGCGGCGGCCTCCACGAGCTTCGTGTCCCCGGGGTTCACCCCCTCGAAGCGCACCTCCAGGCCCTCGGCCGGCTCCGCCTGAACCGATACCTTGGCCGATATAGCCATCGACGCGCCGACGCCCGTCGCCGCGGCGTTGATTATCGATATGGCCCCGTGCACCTCGGCCCTTGCGCGCACGTGCGCCGAGGGCCGACTCCGCCGCTTTAAGCATGACGTCCACGGGGGGCCAGGAGCCCGTCCAGAAGGCTATCGAGTGGGCCGCCTGTACTACCAGGAACTCAACGCCGTCCGCCGTCCTGAGGCCCAGCTCCCTTGCGCGGCGCACGAGGCCCGTGCCGCCGGGCGCGTAGGCTAGGTCCATCACTGCCAGGTCGCGCCCGGCCGAGCTCCAGGGGACGTCGAGCTCGCCGCCGTACATTCCCAGGGGCGTCGCGTTGACCAGGAGGTTCGCGCCCCTCAGTGCCTCCGAGAGGGATCCCTGGGTCAGGGGGAGGCCGACCGCGTCCAGCCCGTAGAGGGCCTTTATCCCGGATGCAAGCGCCTCCGCCCTCTGGGGCGTCCTGTTGAGCACCAGGACCCTGGAGTACCCCTTGCGCCAGAGGGCGTAGGCCACGGCCTTCGCGGCCCCGCCTGCGCCCACCAGCACTGCGGATCCTCCCCTCGCCCCCATCCTGTCTATCAGGTCGGATGCCGCCAGGGCGTCCGTGTTATGGCCTATCAGGTGCCCGTCCTTAACTAGGACGGCGTTGACGGCCCCCACCAGCGAGGCCTCGTGCGTGAGCTCGTCCACCATAAGGACGAGCTTCGTCTTATGGGGGATCGTCGCGTTGAACCCCCTTGCCAGCACCCTTAGCCCCTCGACCGCGGGGCGCAGCGACTCAGCCCTCACCTCGAACGCCAGGTACACCGCGTTCAGCCCCATTGCGGAGTAGGCCGCCGTGTGGATCTCCGGCGATATGGATCCCGATACCGGATCCCCTATGAGGCAGTATAGGAGGGTGGAGCTGTCGGTCAATTCAGGGAGCCATGAGTTGGGAGAGGGTTATGAACGCCTCGAGCAGCTTCTGGAAAAGCCCCGTCTGGGTTATGCGCCCCACGATCCTCCCCTCGTCGACCACGTAGACCCTCCTGACGCTGTGCTCCACCATGAGCCGCCACACGTGGCCCACCGGGTCCTCCGGGCCGCAGGTGACCAGGGGGGACGTGGCGACCTCGCCCGCCGGGACCGACAGCGCGCCCTCGCAGCCCCTGGCCAGGCACATCCTGACGAAGTCGCGCTCGGTCAGCACGCCCACCGGCGATCCCTTGTCCGAGACGACGACGGACCACACGCCGGCGCCCAACATCTCCCTCAGTGCCTTCCCAACAGGCTCCGAGGCGTCCACGACTATCACGCGGGTGTCCATGACGTCCTTGGCGCGAAGCGATATGACCACGTGCGCGCGAGCCCGCCGGGCCTAAATAAACCGTTTTCCGCCGCCTATGAGGCCTGCCAGCTCCTCCACGAGCTCCCGGAGCTCGTCGGGCGGCATCTGCCCCTCGGCCACGGGCCTGCCGGGGAGGCTCGCGTAGGCTATCGGGGCCCCCAGGACGGCGGACATCGCCCTCGAGAGCGTGCCGTGGACGCCCGAGCAGAAGCTTATCAGCCTTTCCGGGCCCAGCGCGCGGTAGAGGCGCAGCGGGATCAGGTTGTCGCGCGGCGAGGACGCGCGGAACACGAGCTTGGCGTAGCGCCCAAGCCTCAGCGCCTCCTCGTACTCCGAGAGCGCGAGCTCCAGCCCAACGGCCGACCCGTAGTGCCTCGAAGCTATCGTCAGGTCGCGCCTCGACAGCGCCAGCTCGCGGAGCTCCGGCGAGCGCTCGACGCCAGAGAGGTCAACGTCCAGCAGCGAGCCGGGACACGCCTCGAGCGCGCGGCGGACGGCCGCCAGGGCGGGCCCCTCGGGCGGACCTCCCATCCCTCCCTCCTCCGGCGACCTGTAGGTCAACAGGATGCGGCCGCAGTCGAGCGCCGACAGGGCCCTCGGGGCCTCCACGAGCTCCCCCTCCGGCAGCGCGTCGAGCCTCACCTCCACCAGGTCTGCCCCGAGCCCAAGCGCCTCCGAGTAGAGTGAAGGTATCTCCCCCGCGCGGCGGGGGGCCACGCTGACTGCCACCCTAGTGCCTGTGCTCAGCATCTCGCTTCTCGATGACGAACTCGTCCACGGCCATCCCGAAGTGCCTTCCGCTGGCCTGTGGAAGGTGGACAAGCACCTGATCCCCGGGCGATAGCTCCGTGATCGAGACGGGGGTGCCGTCCGGCCTCACCAGCCTTATCGTCTCGGCGTACTGCAGTATCAACGACCCTGACCTGGAGCCCGACCTGGCCCTCACGACCGCCATGGGCCTCCTCTCTATCTTGGCCCTGCCCACGACAGCCCTGGCCACGTTGCCCCTCCAGTCGACCACGGCTACGCGGTCGCCCGATGATATCTCGGAGAGGTACTTCGTGCGGCCGTTGGGCATCATAACGTACGCGTGGACGCCGCCCGCGTTGACCCTGAAGGGCCTGGCCGGCACGTAGCCGGTCTCCAGCGTCTCCCCGTGGACCAGGAAGAGGAAGGAGGCGAAGTTCCCCACGAGCGCCCCGGATCCCACGGGGAGCATGCTCGAGGTGTCTATGCATACCCTGTCGCCCATGCCGACGAGCGAGACGCCCTCCACGGTGGCCGCGGAGAGCTCCAGGGGCCTGGGCCTCTCGAGCGCCTCCAGCGCCCTCGCGAGCTCCTCGACGCCCTCGACCTTAAGGACCACGCCGTCCACCCCCTTCTCCAGGACCCCGGCCAGGGCCTCCGCCTCCTCGGCGCTGGACGCGCTCGCGAACAGCCTGACGCCGCTCCCCTGAAGCTGCGCTATCAGGTTCTCCAGGGGTATTATCCTCCAGTCGCGCGCCTCTACCAGTATCTCCCTCGCCCCGGCCTCCGCCTCCCTCAGCACCCTCTGGACGTCGTCGGGGGAGGATATCACGACCTCGCGGATGCCCTGCCCCGTGGAATCCGCAGATATCTGGACCAGCTCGCCGCCCTCCGGCGCGGCGCCCAAGAACCTCCTCACCCCGAGGTCCCTCGCGGCCCTCAGGAGGGAGTCCTGGGCGCCGCGCCCGTCCAGTATTATCTCCTTCTGGCTCAAGCCGAGGCCTCCAGGAGCTGCGCCGCCTTCTCCACCTCCACGTTATCGAATATTATCTCCGCTATGGCCCTGGTTATGGCCTCGGGATCCCTGTGCTGGAAGACGTTCCTGCCGAAGGCGACCCCGGCCGCCCCCGCGTCCATCGCGTCCCTCACGAGCCTCAGCACGTCGAGGTCGGTGTCCATCTTGGGGCCGCCGGCTATCACGACCGGCACGGGGACGCTCCTGGTGAGCGCCGAGAAGCTCGACTTGTCGCCCGTGTAGTTGCACTTGACCACGTCGGCCCCGAGCTCCGCCCCCACCCTGGCTACGTGCGCTATGACCGCCGGATCGTTCGGGTTCTTCAGGTACTCGCCCCTCGCGTACATCATCGCGAGGAGCGGCATCCCCCACTCGTCTGCCTCGTCCGATATGTAGCCCAGCTCGTAGAGCATGTCAGGCTCCTCCCTGGCCCCTATGTTAACGTGGACCGAGACGCCGTCGGCCCCGAGCCTTATCGCCTCCTCGACGCTGGACGAGCGCACCTTGTAGTTCGGATCCGGCCCGAGGGAGGTGCTCGCTGAGGCGTGCATGAGTATCCCTATCCCAGGCGGCTCCTTCATCGACTTTATCATCCCCTTGTTGAGGACTGCGCAGGTCGCGCCTCCCGCCGCGACCTTCCTGAGCACGTCGTGCAGCCTATCTATGCCGGGTATCGGGCCGCTCGATATGCCGTGGTCCATCGGCACGCAGAGGAAAAGCCCCTTCCTCGATATCCTGCTCATCCTGATCGACTTGCCGTCCACCTTAGATCACCCCAGGTAGCCCAGCTTGTACATCATCTCGGCGATCAGGATGGCGTTGCCGGCGGCGCCCCTTATCGTGTTGTGGCTTAGGAGGGTCAGGCGCAGCGAGCGGTCGTCGATCCCCCTCCTCACCCTCCCGACCACGACGCTCATGCCGGGGACGCTCCCGGCCATCCTGTCGAGCCTCGGCTGGGGCCTGTCCTCCTCCTCCCTCACTATTATGGGCCTCTCCGGGGCAGTGGGGAGCTTCATCTCCTGTGGCTTCCCCCTGAACTCCCTCAGGACCTCCTTCGCCTCCTCCACGTTGACGGGCCTGTCGGTCTCTATGTACGCGCTCTCCAGGTGCCCATCTATCGTGGGCACCCTGTGGACCATGACGGCGACGTCCATGGGATCTGGCGAGAATGCGCCGTCGGAGAGGGATCCCAACATCTTCTTCGTCTCGGCCGCGACCTTCTCCTCCTCGCCCTTTATGTAAGGTATGACGTTGTCGATTATCTTGAGGGATGGGACCCCCGGATACCCGGCGCCGCTGAGCGCCTGGAGCGTCGAGACGACGACCTTCCTCACCCTGTACGCGTCGTGCAGCGGCTTCAGGACCATCGCCAGGCCCGTGGCCGTGCAGTTGGGGCTCGTCACGAGGAGCCCCCTCCACCCCCTCCTGCTCCTCTGGACCTTCAGGATCTCCAGGTGATCCGGGTTCACCTCGGGTATCATCAGAGGCACGTCGGGCTCCATGCGGTAGGAGCTGGCGTCGCTCACCGTCGGGAACCTAGCGGCGTACCTCGTGTCGAGCTGGTACGCGGCCTCCGTCGGCAGGCTGCTGAACACTATGTCCACGTCCTCCGACTCGGGCTCCGCCACCTTGACGGGCATGTTCATTATGCGGGCAGGCGGCTCGTAGCTATCGATCCACTCGACGGCCTCCCCGTACAGCCTGCCGGCGCTCCTGTTCCCTATGAGGGTTGTTATCTCGAACCACGGGTGGCTCTCGAGCATCTTGACGTACTGCTGGCCCACCATCCCGGTGACCCCTAAGATGGCCGCCCTTAGCTTAGCCATTCACGACCACCTCCGAGGTCCCGGGGGGTTGAAGAACAGGGTGCGCTCTCGCCGCATCAGGAGAGGGTAGTATAAAGGCGCTCACCCCTGAAAATTAAATCCCCCCTCATCACCTCCGACCACTCGGTCCAGGCCCTGGGCCTAGGTTATATTTAAGGTTGATCCAGCTGTAAAATAGAATTATTTATTTTAAAATAAAAATTAGCTGGTACGTGGCCGGGAACCTATTTAAGCACGTGGCCCCTCATCGCCGCGTGCTCCGCCTCGGCGGGTGCTCGCTGGAGCTGATGAAGTGCGACATAACCGAGCTCGAGGTGGACGCGATAGTCAACGCGGCGGGAAGCGACCTGAGGATGGGAGGGGGCGTCGCCGGGGCAATAAGAAGGAGGGGAGGCGAGGAGATACAGAGGGAGTGCGACGAGTGGGTGAGGAGGCACGGGCCCGTTCCCGTGGGAGGCGCCGTCATCACGGGCGCTGGAAGGCTCAAGGCCAAGTACGTCATACACGCCGTCGGCCCCAGGTGGGGCGAGGGCGACGAGGAGCGCAAGCTGAGGGACGCCTTCTATAACTCCATTAGGCTTGCGGAGGAGCACGGCGTGAGGAGCATAGCCTTCCCGGCCATCTCGGCCGGAATATTCGGGGTGCCCCGCGAGGTCAGCGCGAGGGCTCTGCTTGGGGCTGCGCTGGAGTACCTGAGAAGCGGCAGGTGCGCCGTCCCTAGGATAATATTCTGCCTATACGACGAGGAGACCTACGGGACGTTCGAGGAGGTGCTCAGGAGGCTAAGCGGCGGGGCTTGATCCTGATCCACCTGCTGACCCTGTGGCTGCCCGTCTGGTGGCCCGGCCTAATACTAGGGGTCGTAGTGGCCGCCTACTCGGCCTACTGGGCCATCTCCATGGGCTACGGGCTCGTGAAGGTCGCGGCCAAGGGGGATCCCCCCGATCCGCGGGATCCTGAGGACCTGCCCTACATATCCATAATAATACCCGCGAGGGACGAGGCGGGGGTCCTCCCCAGGACCGTGTCGGCGCTGGAATCCCTCAGGTACCCAAGGGATAGGATGGAGGTGATATTCGCGGAGGACGGGTCGAGGGACAACACGCTGGAGATCCTGAGGTCGTTGGCCTCGGGGCGCAGCTGGATGAAGGTACGCCACGTGGAGGGCGCCGGCAGCAAGGCCGCGGCGATGAACCGCGTGCTGGAGGAGGCTAAGGGGGACCTAATCTACGTGCTGGACGCCGACGCGATCCCGGAGCCGGACGCGCTGATCAAGGTGGCCAGCCTGTACAAATCGGGGGCCAAGGCCATCGTGGGCCGCTACGCGGTCGCCAACGCGGGCGAGAGCGCCGTGAGCAGGATGGTCGTGCTGGAGGAGCTAGCGTGGCACGTCATGTGCGAGGGCAGGTCCTGGCTCTCCCTGCCATGCCCCCCGCCGGCCGGCTCCAACTACGCCGTTGACAGGGAGCTCCTGATCAGGATAGGGGGCTTCAGGGAGGGGGCCCTGGCCGAGGACGCCATGCTAGTTTCGTCGCTCGTGAGGGCGGGCGTGAGGCCCAAGTACTCCGGGGTCGTGGCCCTCGTGTCCGCGCCCACGACGCTCAGGGGGCTGTTCAGGCAGAGGGTCAGGTGGTACAGGGGGTACCTGGAGGCGATGGCGGAGTCCCTCAGGGGGCTTAGGCGCTCAGCCGACAAGGCCGGGATGCTCGACGTGGCGCTGCTGTTCTCATCCCCCGCGTTCGCTGCCCTGGGGCTCGCCGACCTAGTCGCGAACGCCTGGATGGCGCCCTGGGCGGCTATGGCGGCGGCGGGGGCCGCGGCCGCCACGCTGGCCCTCTGGGCGTACATGAGGTACCTTGGCGGCTACTACGGCAGGTCCAGCGGGGTGGCCGCCTTCCTGGTGCCCTACGCTCTCCTTACGTCGGCGATCTCGGCCGTCGCCGTGGCCCTTCACGTGGTCCGCGCCAGGAAGACCTGGCACAGGGAGGCGCACTCGCCCAGGGTTGACAGGGCCTGGCATCTCGAGTGAACGTTATTAGCCGGGAAGGCGCTCGAGGAACCGTGGCCGGCCGCACGGGCGAGTTCTACCTACCGCTTCACGAGGGCAGGGCGCCTAGGTGGCTCTACGGGAGGATGGTCAGGCTGGCCGGCGCCATCGTGAAGGTGCTCGTGGACGAGAGGGGTAGGAGGGGCTTCCTCGAGCGGCTCTCGGATCCCCTCTGGTTCCAGGCGCTCGGGTGCGTCCTGGGGTTCGACTGGAACAGCTCCGGGCTCACCACGGTGACCGCCGCGGCGCTTAGGGACGCGCTGGAAGGGCTGGACGTCGGGCTGGCCGCGGCCGGCGGGAAGGGAGCAGCCTCCAGGGCGCTGGACGAGCTGAGGCTCAAGGCCAAGCGCCTAGGGCTCTCGGAGGGCAGGGAGAGGGAGCTCGAGAGGGCCAGCAGGCTTGCCGCGAAGGTCGACTCGGCCGCCGTCCAGGACGGCTATCAGCTCTATCACCACGTCGTCTTCTTCAGCGAGGATGGGGATTGGGCGGTCGTCCAGCAGGGAATGTCGGAGGAGGACGGCCTCGCCAGGCGCTATCACTGGTTCAGCGGGGCCGTCCGCAGCTTCGTCGAGGAGCCGCACTCCGGGATAATAGGCTGGAGGTCCGCCGGACCGGTTCTCAACATGGTCGCTAGGGAGTCAGAGGGCGCAAGGAGGGCAAGCGTGGACGCCGCGGGCGACCTGGAGGTCCTGAGGGCGATCAGGCGCGCCGGATCCAGGTCGGCCTCGCTCGACGAGTTCCTGGGACAGGGGCGCGAGGTCTACGTGGCCGGCATGGACTGGGAGGTCGACTGGAAGGCCCTCGAGAGGCTCTACGAGGTGCGGCCGAGGAACTACGAGGAGCTCCTTCTGGTGCGCGGGGTGGGGCCCAAGGTAGTCAGGGCATTGGCGCTCGTCTCCGAGCTCATATACGGCGAGAGGCCGAGCTGGAGGGATCCGGTCAAGTTCAGCTTCGCCCACGGCGGCAAGGACGGGGTGCCGTTCCCCGTGGACAGGGAGCTTTACGATAGGACGATAAGGGAGCTGGAGGAGATCGCGCGCTCCGCCCGGGGGGCCGAGCTGGCGCGGCTGAACGGCCTCGTTTAGGGGCCGCCACAAGCCCGAGGGACCCCTGGTACTTCCCGCTGTAGGGCCTGCTCGCCTTGTGGGACTCGACGAGCACCAGGTGCCAGATCCTCTCCCCGAACGCCACCCTGAGCGGATACGGGGCCCCCCTGATCGCGAGGGTCAGCCTCCCCTTGTACCCCGCGTCCACGACGGTGGGCGGTATAACGAGGCCCTTCCTCGCGTACGTGCTCCTCAGGTTCACGAGGCCCACCACGTCCGGGGGGATCTCCAGGTACTCGCGCGTGGCCACGAGGACGTGGGAGCACGGGGGGATCTCGAGCTCGGAGCCCTCGCCCAGCGAGAGGCGCCTCCCCGACGATTCCCCATCCATTATCATGGCCTCCTCGCCCACGGCGAGGTCCACGCCGTTCGGCGTGAGCTGCGACTCGTCGAAGGGCCTTATGGAGAGGCGGCCGGACGCCATCAGCCTCAGTATCTCCGAGTCGGAGAGTATCACGGGGGACCGTGGGATCTGCCGCGCTGATAACCTTCTGATCCAGGGCCCTAGACAACCTCGTCAGATCCTGAGCTCGCCGGCCAAGGATGCCAGCTCCTCGAAGTCGGCGCCCTCCACTAGGTGCAGCCTTCCCGGGCAACAGCCGCTCATGAACCCGTGTGGGATATCGCCGCTTGGGGCCAGGAGCAGCAGGATCCTGGACCCGCCGCCCACGTCCACGTACTTCGCGAGGCTCCCGACGAGGCCGGCCAGGAGCATGGTCTCGTCCTCCGCCAGCAGGACGTCCGCGTAGAGGACGCCCGAGGGCGACCTGGCCGCCAGGTCGAACCTGTGGACCACGCCCGAGGCCCCAACGACCGACGTGGACCCGTCGAGCGAGTAGCCCAGGGACCTGAGGCGCCCCTCCAGCGCCGAGTATATCGCGAGGACGCCCCTGACCTCGTCCTCAAGCTCGGGGTTCAGCTCGTAGCGCGTCACCACGACGGGCTCCAGGTCCTCGACGGGGACGACGCGGCCGCCGAAATCCGCCATAAGGCGCGGGTGTTGGAAGCTCCTCCCGCAGGACCTGCAGTAGAACCAGGACCCTATCCTCCTGAGCTCCGCCGGCCGGCCGCAGCGCGGACATACGGCGCACTCGCCGCCGCGCAGGAAGTCCGACGCGCGGCCCACGTAGCCGCAGCCCACGTGCTCCAGGAGCTCCTCCTTTGAAACGTCCGAGGAGCCGCAGTACGGACAGAGGGGCCGCAGCCTGAACGAGGTGGAGCCGGTGGCGGGGTCCCTCATCCACGACTCGCGCCCGGCCTCCCTGATTATCCCAAGGCCCAGCAGCAGGTCCAGGGCGCCCTCCGAGTCCCCCTGGTCCGGGCGCTCCCCCCTAATTATGCTCGAGAGGATCCTCCGGACCTCGGGGCGCTTGTATGCGGCCATCCTGGACGAGATGCCGGGCCGCACGTGGCGATTAGCCCAAGATCATTATATAAACAATTCCTATTATCAAGAGCATCATCGCGTGCTTCACGCCAGCGCCCGCGCTGCCGGCCGTCATCTTGCCCAGCGACAGCCCGCCCAGTATGGCCTCCACCACGTACATGCCGAACATTATCGACCTGACGTAGGATAGGGCGGAGGGCGAGAGCCCTATCCCTATGGCCGAGGACGTGGGCACCAGCAGCGATGAGAGGGCGGTCTCGGCTATGTAGAGGAAGATTATGAGCGCGAGGTAGACCACGAACGACTGCATCCTGAGGGTGGACTGCAGCTCCCCCTTCAGGACGCCCACGTCCCTCAGGTACTCCCTCAGGCTCCTGACGGCCGATGCTATGTCGCCCCCTCCCTCCTCCGCGTCCAGGAGAAGCCTGAAGACCACGAGCGCCAGCTGATGCGGGAACTCGCGCTCGAGGATGCGCTTTATGGAGTCGTATGAATAGCCCCAGCTCGCCAGGGACACCACGCGCCTTATCGGCCTGGAGAGCGCCCCGTAGTCCTTCTGCGCCATCTGCCTGAGGGAGAGCAGTGGCGAGAGGCCGCTCCCCACGAGGCCCTCCAGGTCCGAGAGCATGCGCGGCAGGTTCCTCTCCACGTCGGCCTCCCAGGAGCGCCTCCTCTGGTCCATGACCGCGTAGGGGACCATAGCTATGACGGCCGCTATCGACGCGTAGTAGTACCAGCCGGTGAAGTGGGGAATTGGGCTGGGGACCCCCCTCACGACCAGCTCGTAGTAGACGACGGCGAGGAATGCGGCGGCCGCCGCGAAGCCGGCGGCCAGGGACGCGACGTCCCCGAGCCTCAGCTACCACCACCTCGGATATATCGAGTCCACGAGCAGGAGGTAGCCTATGCCCACCATCGGTATGAAGGCGAAGGCTATTATCGCGAGGAGCTCCCCGTAGTACGCCTGGGCCCCGACCGTCATCGAGCCCATGACGGCGAGCATTATCGCCAGGATCAGCGGGGTCACGACGAATATCATGACGAAGAGCTCCGCCGCCAGCGCCACGTCGTTGACCAGCTTCCTGATGTAGTTCCTCCTCGCGCCCAGTATGTGGGAAAGGGACTCCCTGAAGTACTCCTGGAGGTCCTTGCCGCTGTCCATCGTGTCCATCAGGCCGACCACGACCTCCCTTAGGAGCTGGGAGGGCGACCTCTCCGCCATCGCGAGCAGCGAGGTCCTTGGGTCGGATCCCAGGACCTCTGAGTCCCTGATTATCCTCTCCAGCTCGCGCCTGAGGGGGCCGTCCCTGAGGGCCAGCGCGCTGCGCCTAAGGGCCTCGGGGAAAGATGCGCCGCTTGACACGTAAGCCATCATGGCGGCGGCCCAAGTGGACAGGTCCTGCTCTATCCTCGAGGACCTGGAGCCGGCCCTGTAGGACAGGTAGGAGTAGGGTGCGAGGAGGCCGACAGACATGCCAGCCAGGAGGCCCACTATGGCCCAGAGGGCGAGGGCCGGCGGAGGATAGCGCTCCAGGGCCGCGAGGAGCCCCAGGGCCGCGGCCCCGACGGCCGCGCCGGCCGTCGCGGCCGTCGCATCCATCCCGTAGAAGTAGTCAGCCGGCACCCTGAGATCCGAGAGCTCCACCAGGCGCCTGACGCGGTCCTCGGGGAAGGCTAGGCGGGCGACCTTGGCCAACGGGTTGCGGGACTCGGCTACCTTGAGGGCTACGGGCGGCTGGGCAGCGCGGGGAGGCGCGCGGGCGGCGAGGCGCCTGATAGCCCTGCCCCTCAGGCCGGCGGCGAGGACGAACACTTCAACGAACACCGCGGCTGACATGGGGGCGTCAAGGATCGGCGGCAGCCCCAGGGCGAGGGCAATGGGCGCGAACAGCGCCGCGGCCGCGATCGCAGCGGCCAGGCATATCCTGAGCTCGCGCGAGAGGAACTCCTCCCTCCCCGCGGGCTCGCCGCGCGAGCGCAGGAGCTCGTCCGTCACGCGGAGGCCGTAGATGAACTCGAGAAGGCGGTAGGCGACCTCAGCTGGGCCCCGCGCCAAGCTCCATCCTCACCCGTCCTATCACCGATATGCGATCCCTGTAATAGTTCCTCATGACCTCCGCCACCTCCTGGAACTCCAAGATGCGCCTCTTCACCATCCAGCGCAGCACGTCCACCTTGTCCTCGACCTCCATCCTTATCGCGTCCAGGGTCACCCCCCTCTGTTCCGCTATCTCGGACAGCACCTTGCTCTCGGAGATCCTCTCCATCCTGTCGCCCGACGGGTTCCACCTTATTATCCTCCTCAGGACCACCGTGTCTGTCGGCTGATCGTACATCTCTATCTCCGCCACCTCGGTCACCCTCCTCGCTGGCCTGTCCCCGATCGTGAGCCTGCGCTGCATAGCTATCGCGTCGAGCGAGGAGGCTATCAGAGGCTTGGGGGCGCTTATGGGGGGCGAGGAGAGCCTGGCGATGACCGACTCAGGGTCATCCGCGTGTATCGTCGTGAGGCCCCCGTGGCCCGTCGCCATCGCCTGGAGGAGCGTGTAGGCCTCCTGGCCCCTCACCTCGCCCACGATTATGTAGTCGGGCCTCTGCCTCAGGGCGGCCCTCAGCAGCTCGAAGGTGTCTATCTCCCCCTTGCCCTCGGGGCCCCACGGGCTCCTGGTCAGCAGGGGGGTCCAGTTCTGGTGGTACAGCCTGATCTCCCTAGTGTCCTCTATGGTCACTATCTTGTAGTCAGGGTGGATGAAGTTGGCGAGCGCGCCCAGCGTCGTGGTCTTGCCGCTCGCGGTGGCGCCGGCTATGACTATGTTCTTCTTGTGCTCTATGAGCTCCCAGAAGTAGGCCGCCGTCCACTCGTCCAGGGTGCCCCTCATTATGAGCTCGGTTATTGTGAAGGGCTTCTCGGTGAACTTCCTTATCGTGAAGCTGCCGCCCCTCGTGGCCACCTGGCCCCCGAGCACCGCGTTCACCCTGCTGCCGTCGGGAAGCGTCGCGTCGAGTATCGGATTGGCTAGGGAGACGGCCCTCCCGGATATGTAGGCAAGCCTCAGGACCACGGAGTTCAGCTCCTCCTGGGACTCGAAGACGACGTTGGACCTCATGGACTCGAAGTCCTTGTGCCATACGTAGATCGGCACGCCCACGCCGTCGCAACTTATGTCCTCCACGTAGGGATCCCTCATCATGACGTCTATCTTCCCGAAGCCCACGGAGTCCCTCTTCAAGTAGTAAAGGACCTTCTCCAGGCTGCCCTGCGGGACGATCAGCTTGAACCTCCTGAGAGCCCTCATGGCCTGTTCGACGACGTACTCCTCGGCCTCCTCCCTGCTCCTGAATCTGTCCCTCGGCATCTCCATCACGTACGAGAGGAGCTCCTTCAGCCTCGAGAGCAGCTCCCTCTCCTCGCGCGACAGCGTGGGCTCCACGACGTAGTAGACGTACTCCCCGCCGGGCTCAGCCTGCGCCACGACCGCCCTGGAGTGCAGGTTGTCCCCCTTCAGCTCGTCTATCTGGATGATCTTGAGGGGCGGAAGGGTCGATGATTCCCCCTCGGCCGCCTCAGACTCGGGCTTGGGCTTGCCCGAAGGCCTGAGGAAGCGGGGGAACGAGACCACGTTGAGCTTACGCGCGAACTCTATTTTATGGTTTCGCGGATGATCCACGAAAGGCCTTCCACCTTGAAAAACGATTAATCGCGGGCCGGCCGCCCATCCAGCGTGAAGGCCGTGGTGCTGGCGGGCGGACTGGGCGTTAGGCTGAGGCCCTACACGCTGTTCGCGCCGAAGCCGATGCTGCCGCTCGGCGACAGGCCCCTCCTGGAGCACACCATAGAGTGGCTGAAGTCCCAGGGTATAACGGACGTGATAATAGCCACGGGCTACATGGGGAAGGTGATAGAGGACTACTTCGGGGACGGATCCGACCTGGGCGTCAGGATCGAGTACGCGCGCTCCAGGAGGCCCCTGGGGACGGCGGGGCAGCTCAAGACCGCTGAGCACATGATAGAGGGCAGGTTCGTCCTGCTCTACGGAGACGTGCTCCCCCGCGCCGACCTGAGGCCAATGCTCGAGTTCCACGAGAGCAAGGGGGCCCTGGCGACCATGATGCTCATGAAATATTATACAAGGATAAAGTACGGGTTGGTGGAGGCGGCGGATGACGGCCGCCTCCTCAGGTGGAACGAGAAGCCGGAGGTCGGCGGATGGGTTAACGTCGGTTGTTACGTCATGGAGAAGGGGTTCCTCAGGTACATACCTAGCGGCGTGCCGTACGGCATGGACGCGGCCTTCAGGAGCGCGATGGAGGCAGGGGAGCCGATATACGCCTACAGATCCGAGGGGACGTTCATAGACATAGGGGACAGGGAGTCCTACTTGAGGGCCAACAGGGAGTTCCTGCGCGAGATGAGGGAGATACCTTGAGCCTCGCGCTCTTCTACGAGGAGCACCCGGATCCCCTGAGCCCCCTGACCCTCATGACGCCGGCGCACGAGCTCTTCTACGGCAACAGGCGCATCTACAGGCTCATCTCGGAGGCCGTGGGGGAGCCGGACGCCCTCCTGATGCCCCGCAGGTTCGAGCGCTACCTGCGCGGCAGGTATCCGGGGAAGGCGCTCAGGGAGGAGGACCTGAGGGGCAACGTCGTCCTTCTGAACGCCGGCGTGAGGCCCCACATGGCGGCCAAGGTCATGAGGCTCCTGGAGGCCGAGGGCAGGCCGGTGGTGGACGGAGGTCGCCTGGTCGCCGCCAAGGTGAGCGCCGATGGCCTCAGGTACGATGACCTATCGCGCCCCGCGTGGTCGGGCCTGGAGGTGGACGCCCTAATTAAGGGGCCGTGGGAGCTCGTGGCGGCCCTCGGCGAGTGGGGCGGCAAGGGGGAGGTGTTCTACGGGTCCAACGTCCGCGTGGAGGAGCCAGTCGTGATAGACGTCACGGAGGGGCCCGTCATAATCGCGGACGACGTCAGGATAGAGGCGTTCTCCAGGATAGAAGGGCCAGCCTACATAGGAAGGGGGAGCGTCATACACTCGGCGAGGATAAACCACCACACGTACATCGGGGAGGTCTGCAGGGTAGGGGGGGAGGTCGAGCACTCCATAATAGCGGGCTACTCGAACAAGGCCCACCTGGGCTACCTCGGCCACAGCTACGTGGGGCAGTGGGTAAACATAGGGGCCGGAAGCGTGACGAGCGACCTCAAGAACACGTACGGGAACGTCAGGTACGGGAGGGCGCGCCTGGACACGGGGATGCTGAAGCTCGGCGCCATCATAGGCGATCACGCGAGGCTCTCCATAGGAACCATGACTTACGCCGGCAAGTCGATAGGCGCGTCGAGCCACGTCTACGGCGTCGTGGACGTCGACGTTCCCCCCTTCCTGATCTATTCGAGCCAGGGGAGGCCGCGCACCGAGGAGATGGATCTGGATAGGGCCATGGCGATGGCCGAGAGGATGATGTCGAGGAGGGGGCGCGAGCTCACGGAGGACCTGAGGGAGATATTCCGCGGGGCCTACGAGGTCAGCGCCAGGGAAAGGGAGGAGTTCCTCCGCGGAAACGGCTAGCTTCCCCGCCTATAGGCAGCACGTCGCGCGCGTCAGGTAGCTCAACGTCGCCCGGCAGGGCGCCGACCAGCCTCGCGCCCGGAGCCCCTGGGGACGCAGGCAGCTCCATAGCGCCCCTTGAGCCCACTGAGTCGAGGTCGACGTATTGTATTGCCCTCGTGGGACAAGCCAGCTCGCAGGGAGGGGCGGCGCGGCTCGGGCCGCAAGGGGGATCTGGCGTTACCTGGGAGCAGAGGTAGGGAATCCAGATGGGGCGCTCCTCGGAGCGGGATCCGAGCTCCAGCACGGCGGCCCACCCCCTGCCGTCGCGCGAGGACGCCATGCAAGCCAGGACGCAGGAGCCGCAGCCGAAGCACCTGTCGGCGAACACCAAGAACCCGCGCCTCATCCCCCTTCCCTCCTCACGTCGCAGATGTACGTGTAGCTCGGATATCCCGATATAGGATCGAAGAGCCTGGGCAGCACGGAGTTCACGTCGGTCCCTGGATCGTCGGACCAGCCTGGGTAATAGCCCACGACCCCGCTGAGCATGGAATACGTCAGGTGTGCGCGCGCCCTCAGGTTGCCGCGCGGGGTCACTACGAGCACGGCGTCGCCCTCAGATATGCCCCTGGGCTCGGCGTCCCTCGGGTTCACGTCAACAGTGGGGTATGGCCTGAGTGCCCTGACCCAGCCCGACTCCCACCTATGTTTCCCCGTCGTGTAGTACGGATCGCGCAGCGCGGTCATCAGTATCAGGGGGTATTCGGAATTGGGGGAGAAGGGCGGCTCCACGTATACCGGGAGTGGATCATAGCCGTGTTTCTCAAGTATGGTGGACCAGACCTCCACCTTGCCCGTGGGGGTCGGGAACCCCGGCCTCCCGTCGTCCCTCAGGAGCCCCCTCTCGTACTTCCTGTACTCCTCCGAGGACGGGATGAGGAGGCCCTCCGGCACCGGTACCTCCTCGTATCCTACGCCGACGGCCCTCCTAAGTATCCAGTCCATGGCAGCCCTCGTGTCCCCGTTCCAGAAGTAGTCACCGAGCCCCAGCCTCACCGCTATCTGGAAGGCTATCCACCAGTCGGACCTGGCCTCACCCCTTGGCTCGAGGGCGCGCTGCCTCCTGTATATCCTCCAGCCTCCGCCCGACGGGAGGACGGCGAAGGGCTCCTCCCTCTCGTACATGGTCGCGGCGGGGAGCACCACGTCGACGTGGTCGTGGGTCCACGGCCTGTAGAAGTAGTCCACGGCGGCGGAGAACTCCAGGGCGTCGAGCGCCTCCTGGTAGGCAGCACGGTCGGGCCAGGCGGCCACGTTGATCCCAAACAGAAGCGCCGCCCTTATCCTTCCCTCCCTCACGTACTCGGGCAGGAAGTTCACCTGGATCTCGTTGGGTATCAGCTCGGCCCACACGGGCACCTTTTCGATGTCCGCCCTCCTGTCCCTGAGCATTAACCGTAGCCCAAGCAGCGCGAAGTCGACGCGGAGGGCGTCCGCCGGCCTCAGGATCTCGTCCCCCACGGAGTTGTAGGGGAGCGGGGTGCGCGTCGGGATAACGAGGCCGCCGGGGACGTCCAGGTTCCCCGCCAGCGCCGCCAGAGCAAGTATAGCCCTGTAGGACTGCGTTCCGTTCGTGGACTGCTGGGGCGAGGCTATCCCAAGGAAAAGGGTGCCGGGACGGTTAGTCGCGTAGAGGATCGCCGCCCTTTCGACTTCGCGCGCCGGAACGCGCGTTATCTCCTCCACGCGCTCCGGCGTGAACTTGGACGCGTACCTGCGCAGCTCGTCGAACCCATGGACCCATCTATCCACGAAATCCCCATCGTAGTACCCCCTCCGGATCAGCACGTTGATCATGCCGAGGGCCAGCGCGCCATCGGTCCCGGGCAAAGGCCTCAGGTGTACGTCGGCGAGCCTCTCGGCCGTGGGCGTCCTCCTCGGATCCACGACCACGAACTTGGTCCCCCGCGCCTTCAGCCTGAGGAGCCTAGGCAGGATGTAGGGCCGGCTGGCCGCGGGGTTCGCTCCCCAGAGCAACACAGATCTAGAGCCCTCCAGGGAGGTGTAAGCCGGCACCACGACCCCGAAGAGCAGCTGCGACGCCAGGACGTGCAGCTTGTAGCACAGCGAGTCCTCCGTACCGAAGTTCGGCGACCCGAATGCCGAGGCTAGGCGCGCCAGGGGAAGCCTCATCTCCTTCGGGTTGCCCGCATAGAACAGCACCGACTCAGGCCCGTACTTATCGGCCACCTCCCTGAGCCTCCTCGCTATCAGGTCAAGAACCTCGTCCCAAGTCGCCCTCCTCCACCCCGGGTCGCTGGAGCCCTTCGGGCTCGTCCTTATCATCGGGTGAAGGAGCCTGTCGGGGTGGTACTCCTCCTGAAGGGTAGCGTACGCCTTAGCGCAGGGCGGGCCGTTGGGGAACCCCTCCCATCCCTCAATGCCCACCGCGCGCCCGCCGGAGATCCTTACCTTCACCCCGCAGAAGGGTATCTGGTTGCAGGCGTCGCAGAACGTGTAGGCCACGCCGCCTGAGTCCTCGGGAAAATCATAAATATCCGCCGTCATCCCCCTTCCGTTGATGGGAACGATCGTTCCTCAAAAGGATATCTCCAGGGCCAGGCTACTCATGGTCAGCGGCGCGGGATGGCTATTCGACGCGATGGACGTCCTGCTGCTCTCCTACGTGCTTGCCTACCTCAAGGTCCACTACGGATGGGCCACGGCGGACGAGGCATACGTCATGCTGGCGAACAACCTGGGCCTCTTGGTGGGGGCCATAGCGTTCGGCAGGCTCGCGGACTCCTTCGGAAGGAGGAGGGCCTTCATGACGACCCTCCTGGTCTACAGCGTGATGGCCGCCGCCATGGGCTTCTTCACGACCCCGCTGCCGCTCATGGCCGTGAGGTTCCTGATGGGGCTCGGGCTGGGGGGCGAGCTCCCGGTGGTCTCGACCCTGGTCTCGGAGCTCTCGAGGCCGGAGCAGAGGGGCATGAACGTGGTGCTCCTGGAGAGCTTCTGGTCCTATGGCACGATAGCCGCCGGGGTCCTGGCCAGCTTCGTCCTGCCAATAGTAGGATACTCCGTTCTCATGTGGGCGCTGGCGGCCACGGCCCTGTTCGTGATAGCTGTCAGGAGGGGGGTCCCCGAATCCCGCCGCGCGTCGACGAGGCCTTCCTTCGGCTCCATGATCAGGAGCGAGGGACGCAGGCTGTTCCCCGCGTGGGTGGCGTGGTTCGCGATAGCCTTCGGGTACTACGGGTTCGCCCTGTGGGTCCCCTCGGTCCTCGTGGACAGGGGCTTCACGCTCCTGGCGTCCTTCAGGTACTTCCTGGCGATGACGCTGTTGCAGGTTCCTGGCTACTTCAGCGCCGCATACTTGGTTGAGAGGATCGGCAGGAAGCCGACGTTCATCTCTTACATGGCGATATCCGCCATATCCGCCATAGGCTTCTCGCTCTCCAGCTCCGCCGCTCTTCTGCTGGCCTTCGGGGGAGCCCTCAACTTCTTCAACGTTGGCGCATGGGGCGTCATCTACGCGTACACCCCTGAGCTGTTCGGGGACGCCAACCGCGCCTCCGCAACCGGCTCCTGCACCTCCATGGCCAGGGTCGGCATGATATTAGGCCCCTATATACCCGCGCTCGTGGCCTTCGGGGAATCCCTGTGGACGTTCGCGATTCTGTGGCTGGCCGGCGCGGCCGCGACCGCGCTACTCCCTGAGACGGCCCCCAGGGCCCTCAGGACCCATTCCCCCGAGCCGAGGCGAATTCGAGGGGCCGCGCGCGGAATTTTGACGATCGTTCGGACCTCCTGGCCGGCTCACCTGCGAGCCCAGGCGCGTCTGATAGGGCGGCGAAAAATAAGGGGCCGACTAAGGCCCGTAATTTGAAAGTAAAATGAATAATTTAAAAATCACAGTTTATGCTGTTCTGCGGAGCTCCACGGATCCCAGGGCCACGTCCTTCTCCGTAGATATGACGCCAAGCGTCCTGGGCGCGTAGCCCTCCTTCTCCACCTTCACCAGGTACTTGTGGTTCCACTCCAGGTCCCTGAGCCAGAAGTCGCCGAACTCGTCGCTCACGGCCTCGTACTTCTTCCCGCTCACGACGTCGACCGCCGTGACGCGGGCCCCCTCGATTACCTCCCTCGCGGCCGGATCCACGAGCGTGCCTGCTATGTACGGCTTCGGCAGGTTCAGGTAGAGCACGTGAGGCCTCGTGTCGGCCTCCGGGTGCAGCGACTTGGCGTTCTTCAACAGCTCCCTGATCTCGGGGTCGTTCTCGTCGCCGAACTTTATGGCCTCGGTCGGGCACACGTCGGCGCACCTGGGCTCCTTCCAGCCGTTCTCCAGAAGGTGCTCGCACCAGGTGCACTTCTGCGCTATCTTCAGGTCCTCGTTGAAGTATATGGCGCCGTACGGACAGGCCTTCTGGCAGAGGGGCTCGTAGCCGAACTCGGCGCACCCGTTACACTTCTGCGGATCTATTATGACTGCGCCGTCCTCCTTCCTGTATATCGCGTTGACCGGGCACACGTTCATGCAGGGGGCGTTCTCGCAGTGGGCGCAGAGCACTGGTATGTAGGTCATCCTGGTGAAGGGGCCGCTCCCCCTCTCCATGTCGTTCAGCTTCATCCAGAAGTGGCCTATCTCGGGCTGGGACCTGGCGTAGGGAGGCCACTCGTTGCCCACGTG
>CAYFFS010000017.1:0-24020 GCA_964342765.1 uncultured Nitrososphaerales archaeon
CCCCCTCGCCTCCTCGAGCTCCGGCTCCGCCCTCACTATTCCGGTCACCACCACCCTGTCCCCGGGGCGCACGCGGTCCACGATGTCGCCCGTTACCTCGACGTCCACGTAGTGCGGAAGCTGGCCCGGGGGCAGCTCCTCGGGCAGCTCCTGGAGCCTTATTACCTGGTAATCCACGAACTTCGAGGCCTTCTGGTCCAGCTTGAAGTCCGACCTCCTGTAGAGCTTCCCCTTCCTGCCCTCCCCTCCTATCTCGGCCTCGCAGACGGGGCAGGTCTCAGGGGGCTGGAGCTTCCTGCCGGTCACCTTGACGGGTATGGGGTGGCCGGCCGGGCACCTGTAGACCGCCTCTATTATCATGGGCTTGACCTGGGAGGTCCTGACGACCATCGCGTTCACGGAGACCAGGCGCTCCAGCCTCGCCGCGGTTATGCTCCTGAGGGGGAGGCGCTCGGGATATCCCCTGATCCTCACCGTCAGGTAGTCCCTGACCTGCTCCACGTACTCGGGGGCCTCTATCGAGAGGACCCTGAGGGTCGCCTCCTTGGCGGCGTCCAGGAACGAGTCGGGGCTCTCGGAAAGCATGGGGGCCGCGTCCGGAAGGGCCCTCAGCAGGTCCTCGTAGTCGATGACCAGGGAGCTGGAGCCCGAGACAGCCATCTGGGATATCCTGCCCCTGTACTTCCCGTTCTCGTGGGTCTTCAGGAAGTACTCCAGCGCGTCGACGAGCTTCTCCCTAGTGTACGCCACCTCCATGCAGGTCCACCCCCACCACTATCTCCCTCCAGCGGCGGAAGATCTCGGAGGCGCACTCGAAGAGCGCCTTCTCCTCGTCCGTGGCGTTCGGCATCGTGGAAGGGAGGCTCGTGTAGCCGAGCGACCTGGCTATCTTCTGGAGCCTCAGCGTTATCAGGTCCTGATAGGCCGAGGCGACCCTGCGGGCAGCCTCGGCCATCCCGGCCTCCTCCATCATGGAGAGCGCTGCCGCCATCCTGCGGTAGAAGCCCGGCCTCAGCTGGGACAGCTGGGGCGCGCCGGACTGGGCCGCCGCCCTCTCCTTGCCCTGCGCCCTGTAGAGCTCCACCTCTATGCCCTCCTCCGCGGGCTCCGCGAGCCCCGATCCCACGAGGGCCACCGCGACGAGCCTCGGTACCTCGACGACCTCCCCTTCCCTGAGGGGGCCCACCTTGATCCCTGCGAGCGAAAGCCCCGGGACCTCCGCCCTCGCGCGCACGCGGGACTGCTCTGCCAGCGACGAGAGCACGAGGGCGCGCAGCCTGACCGTGCAATCCGACCTGAGCCAGGGGGCCCCCACGCCTTCCTCACCCCAGGTGGTCGTTTTGGCCGCCTGGTATATCTGCGTTGACCTAGTTCTCACACGGACTAGACGTCGGCGCGCAACGATTTAAAGGAGCATGGGCCTAGGCGAAGGGGAGGTTGTCGGCAGAGGCCGAGCTCATGTGGTTCGAGAAGTACAGGCCGAGGAGGCTGGAGGACCTCGTGGACCAGGAGGAGGTCAAGACCAGGCTCAGCGCCCTCCTCAAGCGCCCGCAGGAGATGCCCCACCTCCTCTTCGCGGGGCCCCCCGGCACGGGGAAGACGACGGTGGCCCTCATAGTGGCCAGGACCCTGCTCGGGGACAACTGGAGGGACTACACGCTCGAGCTCAACGCCTCCGACGAGAGGGGGATAGACGTCGTGAGGGAGCGCATAAAGGACTTCACGCGCTACGTCGACCTGAGGGAGGGGATACCGTTCAAGATCGTGATACTGGACGAGGCCGACGAGATGACCAGCGACGCCCAGACGGCCCTCAGGAGGATAATGGAGGAGTCGTCGAGGGTGGCCAGGTTCATACTGACGGCCAACTACTCCTCCAACATAATAGAGCCCATACAGAGCAGGTGCGCGGTCTTCAGGTTCGTCAGGATGGGGGAGAAGGACGTCGTCGGGTTCCTCGAGAGGATCTGCAGGTCCGAGGGCTGCGACTACGAGGAGGAGGCCCTTCACCTGATATACGAGTACACGCAGGGCGACATGAGGCAGGCAATCAACCAGCTCCAGGCCGCCGCCGCCCTGGGGAAGGTGACGGTCGAGTCCGTCCGCCAGGTCTTCGGGATCGGGAGGCGCGCGGCCGTGAAGGAGATGGTCCAGATGGCGATCGGCGGCGACTTCCAGTCCGCGAGGAAGAGGCTACTGGAGCTCCTCAGGGTATACGGGATGTCGGAGCAGGACGTGCTTAAGTTCGCGTTCGAGGAGGTGATGTCGTCGAAGGACGTGGACCACGCGGGCGCCGCCAGGATCTTCGCGGAGTACGATTACAGGATGAGCCAGGGGTCGAACCCCGAGATACAGCTGTCCGCGCTCCTCGCCGAGCTCCCCTCGCTCAGGAAGGCGCGAGCGGGTTGACGGAGCTTGGGCTTCCCAGGGGCCTTAGGGACTACGATCCGGATTACTACGAGCTGATGGAGCTCGTGAGGGAGGCCTTCGTGGAGGAGGCCAGGCTCCACGGGTTCCGCCTGATGGAGCCGTCCTCGCTCGAGCTCCTCTCGACCCTCGAGGCCAAGAGCGGGCCGGACGTGCGCGAGGAGATATACCACTTCGTGGACAAGGGCGGCAGGGAGGTGGGCCTCAGGTTCGACCTGACGGTCGGCCTCACCAGGTTCTACTGCTCGGACAGGAGCCTTCCAAAGGACACGAGGCTCGCCGCGTTCGCGGACGTCTGGAGGTACGACGAGCCTCAGCGCGGGAGGTACAGGTGGTTCTACCAGTGGGACGTCGAGATATTCGGCCCCACCTCGCCCGCCGCGGACGCGGAGGTCGTCCTTTTCGCCCACGACCTCCTCAGGAGGCTCGGGGTGGAAGCCGAGTTCATCCTCAACGACAGGAGGCTCACGGAGTCCATGATAAGGGAGGCGGCCGGAGGGGACGTGGGACAGGCCGCGGTGGAGGACGCGTTCAGGGCGCTGGATAAGCTGGAGAAGAGGGGGAAGGAGGAGGTCCTCAGGGAGTACGAATCCAAGGGGCACGACCCGGCGATCCTGGAGGAGGTCATAAGGCGCGCGGAGGGCGGGGACTACGAGCTCACCGAGCGCCTGTCGGAGGTCGTCGACGTGCTGCGCGGGCTTGGCGTCCAGTTCCGCGTGGACCCGAGGCTCGCGAGGGGCCTCGACTACTACGACTCGTTCGTCTTCGAGGCCAAGTCCAGGTCGAGCCCGGAGCTGGGCTCCCTCGTGGGCGGCGGCAGGTACGACGTCCTCACGCGCATCTTCGGAAGGCCGGACTCGGGCGCCACGGGCGCCGGAGGCGGCGTCGACAGGACGATAGACGCGATGGGGAAGGTCAGGAGGCCGGCGGGGCCCATCGTGGCCGTCGTTTACCCGAGCGGGTCAGAGCAGTACGCCTTCAGGGTGGCGGAGGAGCTCAGGCGCGCCGGGATCCCCGTGCATCTCCCCGTGCACGACAGGGAGGTGGGGATGCAGAGGGCCTTCCAGGAGGCCTCGAGGAAGTACGGCGTCCTGGTGATAGCGGGCCCCAGGGAGGCCTCGGAGGGCACCGTCAGGATAAAGCTGGGCCCAGGGGAGGAGCTGGTAGTCCCCCTGGGCGAGGCCGCCAGGGAGCTCTCATCCAGGGCTAGGCGATCGCTCGGGGACGCTCTCGGTCACTAGCCTGCAGTTCTCGACCCTTACGAAGAGGAAGCGGTTGTCGCGGAATATCAGGACCAGCTCGTTCTCCCTCTCCTCCACCTCGAGGAGCTCCTGGCCCCTTATCCCGTCGTACTTGGCCACGCGCGGCCTCGCGCGGCCCGTCGATATTTGCGTTGCGCTAGGAGTCGGCGAACGCCGCCCAGTCCTCCTGCGCCCTCATGTGGGAGGGCAGCTGGGAGACTATCCCTAGGCGGGGCGAGTAGAGCCCGCACCCCAGGACCTCCCCCCTGAAGCGCACCACGACGTAGCCCGGCTCGGCGTCGAACGTCCCCCTCACTATCCCCCCTGCCATGAACTCCAGCGCCTGGGGCTCGTCCTCGAGGTCCACTGCGTTCCTCGTGGCCAGGCGCCCCACGATCCTCAGGAAGGCGCTCGTCGGCCTGGGGCCCCTCTTTGTGCGCCTTATCGCGCGTATGCCCGCGGACTCCGCGCATCCCAGGGCGCCCGCCACGGCCGGATCCCCGCTGAACACCCACAGGCTGTTCCCCGTGGAGAAAACGGAGTACCCGCGAAGCGCCTCCCTAGGTATGCCGAACCTTTCCTCGAGGTACCTGAGGAGCTCCTCGACCTCCTCGGGCTCGGCGGGCCTCAGGCTTCCTGAGCAGCGCAATGAACATCCCCCCGGTGTCGTTCAGGTGCGGATAAACCCTGGCGGCCAGCTCGGCCGCGCTGGAGAACCTATAGGTCCTCCCCTTCTCGTCCACCCACTCGCGGACGCCCGGCTCATATTTGACGGGGAGCCTGAACTCCACGGGCTCCATGCCCAGCGAGACCGCGTAGTCGACGACGAGCTCCGCCTCCTCCGGCGCGTACGTGCAGACCGAGTAGGCCAGGAGGCCGCCCGGCTCCAGCAGCTCCACGGCCCTCCTCATGAGCGCCCTCTGCAGCCTGGACAGGTTCAGTATGCGGTTCAGGGTCAGCGTCGCGACCCCCTCCGGGGACTTCCTGGCGACGCCCTCGGAGCTGCAGGGGGCGTCCAGCAGTATGCGCCGGAACCTCACGCCGCTCGAAAGCCTCCTCCCGTCCTCCCTAGTTATCACCACGTTGGTTATCCTGAGCCTGTCCACGTTCGATCTAAGGGCGCCGATCCTCCTATAGTCCACGTCGTTCGCCACTATCGTGCCGGTGTTGAGCATCATCTGCGCCATCTGGGTGGTCTTGCTGCCGGGCGCCGCCGCCATGTCGAGGACCAGGTCCCCGGGCGCCGGGGAAAGCGCGAGGGGCGGAAGGGCCGACGAGAGCTCCTGCACGTAGTAGTACCCGAGCAGGTGCTCGACAGTTCTGCCGGGGTTCTCGGCGTGCTCCTCGTCCTCCACCCTGAAGAACCAAGGATGCCATTGGATCCTCGAGAGCCTCATCCCCCTGGCTGACAGGCGCGCCTCCAGCTCCTCCGGCCTCAGGAGGAGGGTGTTGGTCCTTATTGTGGGCTTTAGCGGCCTGAACTGGTACTCGATGAAGGCGTCGAAGTCCGGCACTATGGCCCTATACCTGGAGAGGTGCTCCACCAGGCGCTCACGGACCCCCATGTCCCTTGCCTCCGCACGGGCGCCACGCGAGCTCCGCGGCCAGCGAGCTCGAGAGCTCCCTGCCCAGGATAGGCCCGAGGGCGGCCGCCACGGACCTGCGCGCCTCCTCCACCCCGGCCTCGCGTATCCAGCGCCCCGAGAGCCATATCAGGGTGTCGATGTGGAGCGGCGGTATCCCGCTCCCGCGCGCCACCTCGGACCAGGCTGCGCGCGCCACCTCCGGGCGTGACATTATGGCGGCGACCGGGTCGTGCCCGGGCGGGACGTCCAGCAGGCCCGACGAGTACGAGACGCATGAGACGCGCAGGTCCACGGGCAGCGGCACGTCCATGGGGAGGGCCGCGCCCGGGCACCTGGAGCCGCGGCACGCGTAGTACGCCATCTTAAGGGAGAAGACTATCGTCTTGTCGTCCGGCCCCTGGCCCAGCGCCCTCGCGAGCGACGCCAGGAAGGGGCCGTATCCCTCGAGCAGGACGCGCTCGGGCCCCTCCGAGAGCTCCCTGAGGACCTCCGCCGCCCCCAGCGCCCTCCGGAGCCTCCTCAGCTTCGCGTCCCTAGCGACCATCGCCCCCCTGCATGATGACGCGAACTCGGAGACGGCATCGACCGCGCCCCTTGGATCCCCAGGGCACTCGTGCGCGGAGAAGAAGTCGCGGTAGCACGCCCACCACTCCTCGCCCCTCATGGCCAGCCTATAGCTGATCAGCGCGGTCAGCGCTGCGCACAGCGCCCCGGTCCCCGCCCCCCACCTCCTGGCCACCTCGGAGGCCGCGGCCAGCTGCGGATCGAGGAGATCCTCCAGCCTCATCACGCGCTCCAGCCCTACGGATGAGAGCGCCTTCGCCAGGGCCCTGGCCCTGGCCTCGGAGATCCTCAGGTCCATGTGCTCACGGCACTCTCACAACAGCCGTAAGCCCCTCGAGCTCCCCCTTCCTGCTCCTTATGGCGCCCTCCTGGAGCTCGTCGAAGTCGAACACGTCCTTCGGTATGCTCATGTCTATCCTCTTGGCGGCCTCCACCATCTTGTATATCGAGCTCCTCCTCACGTTCTGCACAGTCCTTATCGTCCTGCCCCACAGGTTCCTGTGGTAGTCGGAGATCGTCATGGGGGTCGAGAATATCTGCGAGAGGACCAGGACGCCGCCCGGGGCCAGGGACCTGAGGGCCCTCTCCGTCGCCTCCCCCGCGGCCGGGAAGGAGATTATCGCGTCGAGCGGGACCGGGGACTCCTCCTGCAGCAGGTTGCCCACCCACTTGGCGCCCAGGGACTCGGCGATCTCCCTGTGCGCCCTTGACCTCGTGCTCACGTACACGTCTATCCCCATGCTCCTCGCTACCTTCATCACGTAGTACGCGGTGGGCCCGAACCCGAGGAGGCCCAGCTTGTCCCCAGGGCCGACCTCGGCCAGCTCGAACGCCAGGTACCCCGTGACCCCCGGGCACATCATGGGCGCCAGGTCCTCGAAGTCCAGCGGGACGCCCTCGAGGGGCACGGCGAACCCCTCGTCCGCCACCACGTACTGCGCGTACCCTCCATCCACGTCCCATCCCGTCCTGACGATGTAGGGGCAGTGGTTCTCGCGGCCGGTCACGCACATCCTGCAGTGGCCGCACGCGCCGTATATCCAGGTGAGGCCCACCCTATCACCTGGCCTGAAGCGCCTGACGCCCTCCCCCACCTTGTCCACGACGCCCGCTATCTGGTGCCCTAGGACCACGGGCGACTTGTGGAGGGGCAGGTCACCCTCCGCTATGTGGAGGTCCGTGCGGCAGATGCCCGTCGCCCTTATCCTGATGCGCACCTGCCCGGGCCCCGGCTCGGGCGTCGGGTACTCCTCCTCCAGCTCCAGCGGCCTCTCCTCTATCTTGGCCTGCCTGCGGAGCACCCAGGCCCTCACGCCCTAAGCGCCCCCTCGGCGTTTGATAAACGCATCTCAGACCACCTCCGGCATGTACCTGCGCACCGTTCCCTCGTAGTCGTCCCTCAAGGCCTTCGTGGCGGCCGGCAGCCACTGCAGTATGTCCTCCGCGGTTATCCCGTCCTCCCCCTTGGCGGCCGCCGCCAGGTCCCCCGAGAGGCCGTGCACGAAGACCCCCGCCCTCACGGCGTCGCCCGCGTCGAGGCCCAGGCCGATCATGGCTGCTATGGTCCCCGTCAGGACGTCCCCGGACCCGGCGGTCCCCATGCCGGAGTTTCCGCTCATGTTTATGAAGGCGCGGCCGTTGGGGTAGGCTATAACGCTGTGCGCCCCCTTCAGGACCACGTAGGATCCGAGCTGCTGGGCGGCGCGCCTAGCGGTGCCCACCCTGTCCGACTCCACCTCGCGGACCGAGATCCCGAGGAGGCGCGCCATCTCCCCTGGGTGGGGCGTGAGTATCGTCGGGCTCCTCCTCGACCTAAGAATCGAGGGATCCGAGGAAATCGCGGTGAGCCCGTCCCCGTCTATTATCGTGGGGCGCTCGACCCTCGCGGCGAGATCCCTCACGAGCGACTGGGCCTCCGGATCGAGGGAGACGCCCGGGCCCAGGACGACGACGTCTATCTCGTACTGATCTATGAGCTCCAATATCCTTTCCGCGTTCGAGGACGAAAGCGCCCCCGAGCTCGTCTCCTCCATTGGCAGGTAGACGACCTCGCTGGCCCTGGCCGCTATGAAAGGTATGATCGACTTCGGGGCGGCGAGCCTCGAGTAGCCCCCGCCGGCCTTGAGGAACGAGAGGGACGAGAAGTAGGGGGCCCCGTAGTAGTTCCTGGCCCCCGCCACCGCCAGGAGCTTCCCGAACGTCCCCTTGTGCCCCCACGGGGGCCTCCAGGGCAGCCTGGGCGGCTCGTTCAGCTCCGTGTATATCTCCGGGGACTCCTGCAGCTCCGGGGGGAACGATATGTGGGAGACTACGAGCTTGCCGCCGTAGTAGTAGCCGGGGTAGAGCACGTTCCCCAGCTTGGGGAGCCCGAAGGTTATCGTGTAGGTAGCCCTGATGGCAGCGCCGTGGACCTTGCCGTCGTCTCCCCCTATGCCCGACGGTATGTCGACGCTGAAGACCACCTTCCCGGCTCCGTTGACCTCCTCTATCACAGATCTGTACACCCCGCCAACGTCCCTCGAGAGGCCCGTGCCGAAGAGGCCGTCGACGACCGCGTCGCACCAGCCGAGCGCGGCCCTGAGCTCCGGGAGCCCCTCCTCCCCGCCGATCACGTGCGTCTCGAGGCCGAGCCTCCTCACTATCTCGTAGTTGCGGAGCGCCGGGCCGGAGTACTTGGATGGATCCCCTACCACGAACACCTTGACGGCCGCCCCGTTGGAGTGCAGCTTCCTCGCCACGACGAGCGCGTCGCCGCCGTTGTTCCCTATGCCGGCTATCACGACGAACCGCCTGTTGCGGACGCCCATCTCGCGCAGTATCACGTAGTACACGGCGTGCCCGGCGTTCTCCATCAGCAGGTCGTGGCCTATCCCGTACTTCTCGGCGGCCGCGGAGTCCAGGGCGTGCATCTGCTCCACCGTGCTGACCTTCATGGCGGGCCGATAAGCGCCGCCTGGAATATACGCTCTTCGCGAGGGATCTTTATTAAGGGGCGCGCATTTAACTTCCTCGTGTCGGGCGATAAGGAGATAGGGGGTCTGGTGGACTGCGAGGTCAGCTGCACGAGGACCTGCGAGAAGGTGAACGACTTCGAGGGTTACAACGATTGCATGAACGAGTGCATAAGGGAGTGCGCGGAGGCGCTAGAGAAGCCCATGAAGCGTTGAGGGTCGGAAAGCCCATCGTTCATCATCGCTCAGCACTTAAAGGACTCCTCATCCCCGCTTCTGTGCGGGCGCGCTTGGACTTAAACGATGCCCATGTCCTAGCCCAGGAAAGCGTCGTGGAAGTTCTCCGCGATCACGGACTCCAGGTTCTCCCTTGAGACCCTCCTCAGCTCGGAGAGCATGTCCAGGAGCTCCGGTATCATGAGCGGGGTGAGCCTGAGACCCCTGTACTCGTAGGGGCCGTCGCTCTCCACGAGGAGGGAGCGCTCAGGTATCGCCGCGGCGAGCTGCGCGTGCCTGCGCTGAACCTTCGCCGCGGCGTTTATCGATACGTGAAACCCGTAGCCCGATATGCGCTCCGCGAGCTCCAGGGTTCCGTTGTACCAGTGGAATACGGCCGAGCGGGCGTCGTGCCTCAGCACGAGGTCCAGGCACTCCTCCCACGCGCGCAGGCAGTGAAGGTTCACCGGCTTATCGTACTCCCTGGCGAGCCTCAGCTGGAACCTGAAGACCTCCACCTGCCTCTCAAGGGTCTCGCGGCGTTCGCCGTCAATCCCTATCTCCCCGAGGCCGTCCGCCTCAGGGACGAGAGACTCGATGGCGTCGAGGTCCTCGTCCCGCGCCTCCGCCGCCTTCCAAGGGTGTATGCCGACGAACGCCAGCGTCCCGCGCCTCCTGCGCGCCAGGTTCAGCGTCCTCCTCGAGCTCTCGACGTCCTCCGAGACCGCCGCCACAAGTATGCCCTCCATGCGCTCCAGCTCCTCGTCCTCGAACTCGGCGAGGTGGCAGTGGGCATCCGTCAGCACGTTCTTCGGAGGAGGGGGGCGATATTTACTGGTTGCGCGCGATCGGGCGATAGGTTAATAAGGACCTCTTTTCCATAAGAGTAGACGTGAACGGATGGGGTGTTGGCGAAAGGGAAAATGGGTCAAGCAATGGTGAGATATTCGGCATAAAGGTTCGGATATCAAATCTGGAAAAGGCAAAGGCCCTTGAGGCACTGGCCCGCTCCCTTGGGGAGCGCCTGGTCTACGTCTACGCCACGAGCACGGAGGGAGGGATGGAGGTCACGGCGTACGTTGAGGCGGAATCGGCCGAGGGGCTGAGGACGATACTGGGGGGAGTCCCGGGGGTCCTCGGGGTCGAGATATGGGACGGCGAGGGCGACCCCGTCCTGGCATCCGCCAGGAGGTCGGCCGACCTCATGGTGCTCCCCACCGACGTGCTGGTGTACATGTCTGAGTCCATGGGGGACATGCTGGGGCCCGCCGGGGCCGCGCTGAGCTACCACGTGGCCTACAAGATGGGCGAGAGGCTCATGGACGTCATGTGCTCCGTGAGGGAGCCAAGGGAGGTGGGCGAGGCGGCCCTCTACGTCGAAAGGGCGCTCGACAAGTACGGGCTCGGGGACGCGGAGGTGGAGGTCACGGACGACGTCCCCATACGCGTGAGGGCGGTCGTCAGGCCCAGGGAGAGGGGATTCAACGAGGCGTCGGCGGGGATGGTGAGGGGACTAGTGGCAGGCATGCTGTCCAAGGCCCTGGGAAGGCAGCTTTCCGTCAGGTTCCAGGTTGTCGAGGGCGGGGTGGCTAGGTTCGAGCTGGTGGAGGGGGCCGGCCCCGGCTGGTAGGGACGCCAAGGTTTCCTTTGGAAATTCGGCTGAAAATTAATGATTATATTGACGAAACCGAAAAACTTATCGATAGGTATTTCTAATTATGTCGCGGAATGGACGCGAAGGAGCTCGTGATAAGGACCGCGCCCGTGGTGGCGCCGATCGCGATATCGGCGGCTCTGGCCCTCGTGCTGGGGGTGCCGCATCCCTTCGGGGCACTGGGCGGCGGACTCAACATAAGCAGCACCTGAAATCTATTTAATTTAGGATTTTCTTAAATTTAATTTTGGATAATTTTATTCATTGTCCCAACTTCGGCTCAGACTCGCCGGAGGCGCTGCCGCTTCCCATCCCCGCGCTGGGGGTACCGGCGCCCTCGACCATCCTGACCACGGCCCTTAGCTTCTCCACCAGCTCGTCGACCCTGCTAGTCCAGGACTCTGACTCCCGGTTGTAGAG
This sequence comes from uncultured Nitrososphaerales archaeon, assembly GCA_964342765.1. Taxonomy (GTDB): domain Archaea; phylum Thermoproteota; class Nitrososphaeria; order Conexivisphaerales; family Conexivisphaeraceae; genus Conexivisphaera. The sequence goes on from CAYFFS010000017.1 coordinate 11,060, forward strand.
CTCCAGCGGAACTGTGAAGGCCATGGATTCCCTGGCGTCCAGTAGCCTGAATGACGCGTTGTCCAACGCCGAGAGCTCGTAGAGCCTGTCGCGTAGCCACGTGACGGAGTGGTTGAAGTAGTTCGGCGGCATCGCGATCTGCAACACATAGGCGGGTTCGCCCTCCTCGAGAAGCCTGCTCGAGTACGCGAAGGGCAGCGCCTCGAGAATTCTCCTGAGCGAATCCACGTCCTTTCTCCTGATCCCGGAGATCACGAGCTCTAGGTAGGAGACCGTGTTGGTCTTGGCGTAGTGCGCCCCCCACCACTTGAGTAGGTATCCCCTGACGATCCCGTTCTCCACAACGTGGCGGTTGAAGTGATATGCGAGCGTCTTCTCATTAGCTCCGGTCCTCTCGGCCATCTCAGCCACGGCTATCCTCGCATCCTGCTGTAGCTCGGACACTATCAGCAGATCGTAGTAGTCGAACTCGGCGGGCGGAGGCTCGTCGGGGTAGTCCACGCGCTCCGGAAGCGCCTCCAGCGGCTTGACGCGGCTCCAATCGACGTCCCACTCGCCGGCGTCAGGGTCGAAGAAGTCCGGGTCGACGCCTTTGTAGCTAACCCAAGCTGCCGGGCGAAGGCGGTACTCCTCGAGGATCCCCATCTCCGCCATCTCATCCAGCAGGCGGCGGAGGTGTCCCCCCGCGCCGTATGGCATCGAGAAGTAGGCGGCCATATAGGATCCCGTGAGGTACCCCGTGTAGTACGAGATGTACGAGTAGCCGTACATCGACTGAAGGAGCTGGCCGGCGGAGGGCCTCCACCTGGGGGAGAACCTGAGCTCCGCGTAGTAAGGCTTCAGCCCCAACCTCGAGAGGTCCACGAAAACCGAGAAGACGAGCCCCCTCTCGTAGAACTTCCTGAGCTTGTACCTGACGGTCTCCTCCGGCATGTTAAGGGAGCGGGCGACGGCCGCCAGGTTCCTTGGGCCCATGGCTATGAGCGCCCTCAGGAGCGCCTTCTCCCTATCGGCATCTACCCTGCGGGGCACGCTACTGATATTCCAAACTCACTATTTAACGTTTATCGGTCCTAGCGCCGCTCGATCGGCCGCGCGTTGCCCCAGCGAGCCCCTGATACGCTTCAGAGCGCGGGGGCGGCCACCGGGGCCCTCTTATGCTCCGTCCTTCTGTGCCAGCTCATCACGGCGTCGACGAGCCCGGGGTTAGACTCCCTGACCTTCTCGACGGGCTCGCCCAGGTCGAATATCCTGTGGAGCACCGCGTCGGCCTCCTCGTAGGAGAAGCCGAGCTCCCCCTCCGCGGTCTGCCCCGGCCAAAGCCTGGGGCTGCTCTTCTTGCGCGCGACGCGCTCTGGCACCCCGAGGTGCGCCGCGAGGGCTCTCACCTCGGTCTTGTAGAGGCCCAGTATGGGCGCTATGTCGACGCCGCCGTCCCCGTATTTCGTGAAGTAGCCGAGGAGGTATTCGCTCCTGTCGCCCGTGCCCGCCACTATCCTGTTCTCGAGGTTCGCGTAATAGTAGAGCAACGACATCCTTATCCTTGCCCTCAGGTTGCCCTCCGCCAGCTGGGACCTCGGCAGCTGTCTCAGGTAGGCGTCGTGTATGGGCGCTATGTCGATTTCCACGCTCCTGACGCGGAACTGGGAGCACAGCTGCCTGGCGTCCTCCACGTCCTCCCTCGGGGTTAGCCTCGAGTCCGGCATTATCAGGGCCAGGACGCCCTCGGGCCCCAGGGCGCGCGAGGAGAGCGCGAGGACGAGGGCGGAGTCGACCCCTCCGCTCACGCCGAGGACGACCCCGGCCGCGCCCGCCTCCCTCACCTTGGACCTTATGAAGTCCTCTATCTTGGCCGCGGCGGCCTCCAGGTCCAGCCCGCGCCTAACGGGCGATTCGAGCATGGCCGCGCAATCCCCGGGCTTTATTTATCGTTACCTCTTAGCCGGATCCGCGCGGCGCCGCAGGTAGCCGTTGGGCGCAAGGCGAATGTTCTAAAAATTTAAGCGAAAGGTTATCCTTCGGCGCGCGTGCGCCGGCGCCCCATATATTACGTGCTCCTGGCCGCGGGCCTATCGAGGAGGTTCGGGGGTAACAAGCTGCTGGCCGACATTTGCGGGACGCCCATCGTCAGGGCCTCCGCATCGGTGGCCGCGAGCGCGGGGCTGCCCCTGGCGGTCGTCACCGGGCACGACCGCAGCTCGGTGCTTCGCGCGCTGGAGGGCGTGGACTTCGTGGAGGTCATGAATCCAGCTTACGAATCGGGGCTCTCGTCCAGCGTGAGGGCCGCGATAGCGGAGCTGAGGGAACAGGCCGATGCCCTCGAGTTCGCGCCGGCCGACATGCCGCTCATACCGCCCTCCGTCCCCAGGCTCCTCGCAGAGATTCGTGAGGACTCGGGCGCGCCCCTCGTGGCGCCCACGTACAGGGGGGCAAGGGGGCACCCGGTGCTGCTGGGCGCGGAGCTCTACGACGACGCGCTGGCCCACCTATCAGGGGACCAAGGGCTCTCCGGGCTCCTGAGCTCCAGGAAGGAGCTGGCCCTAGAGGTCGAGGTGGACTCACCAGGGGTGATATTGGACGTCGACTCGCCGGAGGACCTAGAGCGCGTTAGGGGGATCGCGTGCGGAGGCCGGGAAAAGCGCTAATATTGGCAGTGTCCGGGCGACCACGTGCAGGCCGTTGCGCTTTTGGATCCCCTCGAGCGCGCCCTCAGGTACGCCCAGTCGGCGCTCTCGGGCCGCCCCTACAATTTCTCGTGGTTCAGGGACGGCGTTCTGGCGGCCTCCGGCATACCCGCCACCCGAAGGAGCGCTGAGTGGCTGGCCAAGGAGGGCATAGAATCAGTGCTGACGCTCACGGAGTGGGTGCCGGGATCGCTCTTGGGGATGGGGTTCAGGCTGAGGCATGTCCCCATGAGGAACTGGATGCCCGCACCTCCCCAGAAGCTGGAGGAGGCCGTCGGCTTCCTGGCGGAGGAGGTGGGATCCGGCCGCAGGTCGCTCGTTCACTGCCTCTCGGGCAGGGGCAGGACTGGCATGGTCCTGGCGGCCTACCTCATAGCGGTTGAGGGCTACGACGCCGAGGAGGCCGTGAGGGAGGTCTCCGCCTCCAGGCCGGGCTCGCTTAGGAACAAGCTCCAGGTACTCGCTGTCCATGAGTTCGAGCTATACAAAAGGGGACGCCGAAGTTTCCCACGTCAGCGCGATCGATCCCTAGCCAACAACCTTATATTAATATAAGCGGGATTCAGAACGCGTTGAAGAGGAGCTTCAGGCTGAGCGAGCTCGAATTCCTCACGCTCGACGACCTGGAGCCCGAGGGCAAGCGCATATTGGTCAGGGTCGACATAAACACGCCGGTGGACCCTAGGACCGGGAGGCTCATAGAGAGGACCAGGATAGAAGAGGCGGCGGTAACCCTCAGGGCCCTCAGCAGGTCCAAGGTGGTGGTCTGCAGCCATCAGGGGAGGGTGGGGGAGAAGGACTTCGTCTCGCTCGAGGAGCACGCCTCCATACTATCGGAGGTCATGGGCAAGAAGGTCATATTCATCGACGACGTCATGGGGCCGGCCGCGAGGAGGGAGGTGGAGGGGCTCAACGACGGGGACGTCCTTCTCCTGGACAACCTGAGGCTGATGTCCGAGGAGACGCAGCAGTATCCGTCGATCGAGGACGCCGCCAGGACGTTCATAGTGCAGAGGCTCTGGAGGCTGTTCGACGGGTTCGTCCTCGACGCGTTCCCGACGGCCCACAGGGCGCATCCCTCGATAATAGGGTTCCCGTACTACCTCCCCACGGCGGCCGGCGTCCTCGTCATGAAGGAGCTGAAGCAGCTTCAGAAGCTCGAGATGGTCCAGAAGGGCCCCTTCACCGCGGTCCTGGGCGGGAGCAAGGTGAGGGACAGGCTGGAGGCGCTCGAGGCGCTGCTGGAGAACAGGAGGGCCGACAAGGTGCTGGTGACGGGGGTCCTGGCGCTCGTCTTCCTGAAGGCGGCAGGCAAGTACCAGGGAAAGCTCGAGAAGGTGGACGACTGGGCTATAGCGAAGGCCGCCGAGCTTCTGCAGAAGTATCCGTCGGTCATAGAGATGCCGAAGGACATGGCGATACAGAGGGATGGGGAGCGCGTCGAGCTCCCGGTCTCGGAGCTTCCCCCCGACTCCCAGCCGCTCGACATAGGGTACAAGACGATCAGGGAGTACTCGAAGGTAATCAGGAGCAGCGGCACGATATTCATGAGCGGCCCGCCCGGCGCGTTCGAGATAGAGGGGTTCGACGTTGGGACCAGGGAGCTCCTGCACGCGCTGGCCTCGTCCTTCGGCACCACGATAGTCAGCGGCGGCCACCTGGCCACCGCCCTTGATAGGCTCGGCCTGGGCAAGTGGATAGATCACGTCAGCTCGGCCGGGGGAGCCCTCATACAGGCCCTCGCCGGCAAGGAGCTCCCGCTGCTCAAGGCGCTCGAGTACTCAGCGAGGAAGATGAGGGAGGGCGGCTACAGGCAGTTCCTGGAGGAGAGGGCCGCCGCTCACTGATCCCTCAACGTTTTTGTGCGCCTCCTTCCACCGGTACTCGATGAGCTCTCTGGAGTCCCTGAGGGCCGCCGACGTCATGCGCTCCGACTTCGGGACCATAAACGTTGACGAGCCCCTATCTAAGGCGCTGGGGAGGCTCGAGGATGAGGGGGTCCTGGTCGTGTTGGGCGGCGACGGCAGCTACCTGGGCCTGCTGACGGAGAGGGACGCCATAAGGACCCTGGCCGATCCGGCCACCACGAAGGTGAGGTCGGTGTACAGAAGGGCGCCCAAGCTATCGCCAGAGGACGACGTGCTCAGGGCCGCCAGGCTGATGCTGGAGAACGACACGAGGTACCTGCCGGTGGTCTCGGACGGGCGCGTGGTGGGCGTCGTCGACGCGGACGACGTCCTCGAGGTCGCATCGCGCTCGAAGTTCGGCGAGACCAAGGTCTCGGAGGTCATGACGCAGGACCCCGTCACCATCTCGGAGGACGAGACGGTGGCCAGGGCGCTGGCTCTCATGAGGAAGGAGGGCGTCTCGAGGCTCCCCGTGCTCCGCGGCGACCGCGTAGTGGGCATGCTGACCATAAGGGACGTGCTGGAGAAGGTGGTTAGGCCGCGCGCTGGGGGCCAGGGCTCGCTGAGGAGGCGCGTCTCCGAGGCCATGAGCCGCGACCTGGTCACGGTGCTCCCGGGCGACACCGTCAGGCGGGCCGTGGAGCTCATGAGGGGGCGCAACGTTGCATCAGTGCTAGTCGTGGACGAGGACGGCAGGCTCAGGGGCATACTGACGAGGTCCGACCTCCTGAGGGAGCTGGCGCGCCTAAGGAAGGAGGAGCCCCAGGTCGTCGTGCAGCTGTCCGTGAAGGATCCGGAGGACTTCGAGAACGTGGAGGTCGACAGGGAGAAGCTGAACGCCATGATAGGCGGGTTCCTCAGGAAGTACGGGGGCTTCCTGGGGCCCGCGCGCGCCACGCTCTACATAAAGAGGCACAAGGAGAAGAGGAGGGGCAGGAGGCTCACCCACTGCAGGTTCATAGTGGACAGTCCGAGGGGCGTGTTCGTCGGCGTGGGCGAGGGGTGGGGGCTCGTCCAGGCGGCGAGGAACGCCATAGACAGCGCTGCCAGGCAGGTCGAGAGGGCGAAGGAGGGCAAGGGGGCCGACAGGGCCCTCGTGGAGGAGATCCTCGAGATGCTGTAGTTGGAGGGCAACGTTTTTTCCTGAGATCGTGCAAAGCGGGGCGTGGGGCTACTGATAGGGCTCAGGGAACTAGAGGTGGGTCTTGCGGGCAGGGCCATGGTGCTGCCCGGGCGCAGGGAGGGCGAGTTAGTGGTCCAGGTGCCCGGGGAGTGGCCCGTCTTGAACTATTACTTAGAGGGGGAGGGCGGCCCCGGGGGATCCCTCAACGTCACGTCGGCCTATAGGGAGGACGTGTACGGCACGTACGAGATGTCCCTGAGCGCCGTGGCGGCCTGGCTCAGGGGGCTGGGCGTGGAGGTGCGCTGGGCTTGACATCGGTCGCGGCGGCCGGGGCCAGCAACTGGGACACGATAATACTCTCCAGGGGTTTCCCCAGGCCAGGGGTGAGCACGAGGGCGGTGAGCGTGCTGGAGTTCCCCGGGGGAAAGGCCGCTAACGTCGCGACCGCCGTGACCAGGATACTCGGAAAGGGGGAGGGCGCTGTCATAAGCGCTGTGGGCGAGGACGAGCTGGGTAGGAGGCTCGTCAGGGGACTCGAGGAGGAGGGCGTGGACGTCAGGGGGGTCCTCACGATGGAGGACGAGCCATCCGGGAGGGCCTTCGTCATAGTGGACGAGTCGACGGGCGAGAACATGGTGCTGTCCTTCCACGGGGCCCTGCTGGGCCTCAGGAGGGAGCACTCGGACCTCCTAGAGGTCAGGGACGTCGTCGACTCGTCGAAGGCGCTGGTCGTCATGGACGTCCCCATGGGGTTCATGGAGGGGCTCGTGGACCTGGCCGAGGAGGGCGGGAAGCTCGTGATACTGGCCCCCGGCATAAAGGCGTCCGAGAGCCCGGACATGATCAGGTCGCTCCTCAGGAGGGTCGACTACGTCGTGCTCAACGAGTGGGAGCTCGCCGAGCTCGCCGGCCCGGGCGACCCGGCCTCCGGGGCCAGGTCCCTGGCGAAGGAGGGAGCCAAGGTGATAGTCACGTTCGGAGGAAGGGGGGCCCTGCTCGCCGGGGCGGGCGAGTCGATAGAGGTGCCCGCCGTCGACCTCTCGAGGATGGGCCTCAAGGTCGTGAACACCGTGGGCTGCGGCGACGCCTTCATAGGCGTGTTCGCCGCGTTCCGCTCGACCGGCTCCGGGGACCTGGAGGCGCTCAGGAAGGCGAGCGTCGCCGGGGCCTACAAGGCCACGAAGCTGGAGGTGCGCGGGGCCCCTACCCTGGATCAGCTCCTCAGGTTCGAGAGGGCCGCCCTGGAGGCTGGTGCACTGGTTGAGCGAGGCCGACAGGCCGTTCATCAGGGAGGTGATACTCGAGGACTTCATGAGCCACGAGTACACGAGGGTGAGGCTCAGGTCTGGCCTCAACGTGATCCTGGGGCCCAACGGCGCCGGAAAGTCGTCGATACTCCTGGCGATATCCCTTGCCATGGGGCAGAGCCACACCGAGAGGTCGCGCAGGCTGAGCGAGCTCGTGAGGTACGGGAAGGAGCAGGCCAGGGTCACCCTCCTCCTGGACAACAGCGAGAGGGAGGGGAGGAGGCCCCTTCCCAGGAGGGGGGACGTGATAAGGCTCTCGCGCGTGATAAGGTCGACGGGCGACTACTGGTTCGAGATAGACTACCGCAGGGCCGACAGGCTAGAGGTCGTCGACATGCTGATGGACCTCGGCCTGAACCCCGACAACCTGCTCATCATAATGCACCAGGGCCTGATAGACGAGTTCACGGCGCTCTCGCCCCAGGAGAGGCTAGAGCTGGTTGAGGAGGCCACGGGGATCTCGGGGTACCGCAGGAGGCTGGAGAGGGCCCTTGAGCGCCTGGAGGGGGTGAAGGCAGAGGAGAGGGAGAAGGAGAGGCAGCTCGAGCAGCTGAAGGCCATGGAGGATCAATGGAGGAGGCTCTACGAGAAGCTGGAGGAGAGGAGGCAGCTGGAGGGGAGGCTCGCCGCCGCGAGGGCGGAGCTCGCGTGGGCGCGCGTCGCGAGGCTCGAGGAGTCCCTCAGGAGGCTCGAGGAGAGGAGGAGGGAGCTGGAGTCCTCCGCGGAATCCGACAGGAGGCTCGCCGAGTCGCTTGGGGAGGAGCTGGCCAGGCTGAGGAGGGAGCTGGAGTCCGCGCTGGACGCGGGGGACAGGGCGCGCGTGCTGAGGCTGGTCGACGACGTCGCCTACGACAGCGCAGAGAGGGCGGTGGCCGAGTACAGGGCGAGGCTATCGGAGGAGGAGGCCGCCAGGCTGAGGAGGGAGGAATCCAAGTATAGGGAGGAGCTCGAGAGGGCGAGGGCGGGGCTTTCCGGGGAGCGCCCGGGGACCGTCAGGGACCTGGACGAGGTCGAGGAGGAGGTGAGGCTCCTCGAGGCCAAGGTGAAGGCGCTCGGCGACCTGCCGGGCGACGTCGAGGAGTTCTACATGGACATAAGGTCCAGGCTTGAGTCCGTGAGGGATCGCCTCCAGGAGCTGGCCCGCAACAAGGCGGCCCTCCTCGAGGAGATAGGCAGGAGGATGGAGGTCTGGAGGAGGCAGCTGGAGGAGCTGGTGAGGGATCTGAACGCCAGGTTCTCCGAGCTCCTATCCGCGATAGGCGCGGCCGGCTACGTGAAGGTCAACTACGGGCAGTCGCCGTCCGAGGCCGGCCTCGAGGTCTACGTCGGGTTCAAGGGGGCCGAGCCCGTGCTCCTTGATCCCTACAGGCAGAGCGGGGGCGAGAGGAGCGCCGCCGTCACGGCCTTCCTGCTCGCCCTTCAAGGTAGGACGATCTCGCCCTTCAGGGCAGTGGACGAGTTCGACGTGCACATGGACCCGTCCACGCGCTCCGCATTCTTCAGGGTACTCCACGACATGTTCAAGGGGCAGAGGGGCGTCCAGTACCTCGTGATAACGCCTGGATACCCGAGCTTCGTGGACAGGGACGCGCATTATATAGTGGTTCAGAAGGTGGGGGGCACGTCGGTTGTCGGCGAGGCGCCGCGATAGGATAGAGCTGAGGGAGCGCATATCGATGCTGGTCGACGAGGTGGAGAAGGAGGGGAAGGACCCGTTCTCCATCGACGTCCTCCCCCTCCTCGAGGACCTCCGCAGGGACTACGACTCCGAGGACCTGGAGCTACTCCTGGCCGACAGCAAGGCCATGGAGGCCCTGAGCCGCCTCGTGGAGATGCAGGAGGAGTGGATAGATGGCAGGCTTTCTGCCGTGATCTCGCCAGAGGCCCTGAGGAGGAGGGCCGAGGCCGCGGGCGTCGAGGAGCTGGCGGCGGCCCTCTACGTCTCGCAGAGCCCGGCCGTGGGCGTATCCAACGTGGACGAGGAGCTGCTCGTGGACGCCTTCAGGTACTGGGAGGGGCTCAGGCCCGCGAGGCGCCAGGTCGGGGCCGCGCCCGCCGAGCGCACGGTCGAGGTTGAGCTCGAGCCCGAGACGTTCGAGGTGGAGCTGGAGGAGTTCAGGAGGAGGGTCTCCGAGGCCCTGGGGTCCCGGGGCGAGGTCCCGCTCGACGAGGTCCTCTCGAGGGACAAGGAGCCCAGGGTGAGGGAGCTCTACATGCTCGCGCACCTCGTCACTCGCGGCGAGCTCGGGCTCAGGTACGACCCCGAGGGCGATCGCTACCTGGTGACCAGGTCGGCATCGGGGGAGCCCAGGTCGGTGGTGATAGAGGCGTGAGCCAGGGGGAGCCCGGATCCCAGGAGGAAAGCGTCCTGAGGGACAAGGCGCTCAGGGCCCTCAGGATGCTCCTCGTGAGCAGGGGGAGGCCCGGCCTGAAGGGCTGGGAGCTCAGGAGGCGCCTGGGCCCCAGCTACCTCAAGGCTCTGGAGGTGCTTAAGGTGGAGGCCGGAAAGCTGGGCCTCGAGCTCAGGGTCGTGGAGGACGAGGAGGGAGGGGGCCCGGACTCGGCCAGGTACCTGCTGGTGTCAACGGAGCCGGCGTCCGAGGTGGGAAGCCCCCTGACGGTCGTCGAGGCCGCCGCCCTCGCGCTCATAATAGCCCTGACCTACGGCGGGAGGGGGGAGGCGCCCCTAAAGGAGGTCCAGCAGGCCCTTTACTCCAAGCTGAGCAAGTGGAGGGCGGACCAGGCGCTGTACAGGCTCTCCAGGCTGGGCTACATAGAGGTGGACGACGTGGTGAGGCTCGGCTGGAGGACGAGGGCGGAGGTCGACGTGGGGAAGCTGGCAAGGGCCCTCGTGTCCATCAGGCCCGGCGGGGGCGAGGGGACATCTCCCTGATGAGCTCGGAGCGCTCCTCCTCGGCCAGTGCCATGAGGAGCTCGTCCAGGCCGCCCCTGTGCGCCGAGATTATCCTCTCGGCGGCGCCCTTGGACACGCGGAAGAGGGAGGCTATGGCGCCCGGGAGCCCGTGCCTCTCGACGAGCGCCGAGGTCTGAAGGGCCCTCCTGTGAAGCTGCTCCAGGCCCTTGGGCGGCCTCCCCCTCTCCAGGAGCCCGTTGAGCAGGGCGCGCACCTCTTCCTCCTCCGCCTCCAGCACTGCGACGCGCCTCGACCCGCAGACGGGGCACGATATGTCCTCCTTGACGTCGGAGAGCCTAACGCGGTCCACGTAGTCGAGGCATTCCATGCACGCAAGGGTCACGGGGGAGCTCAGCCTGGCCCTGGCGGATGATAGGACTAGCCTCCTCAGCCTCGCCCTGTCGACGACCTCGCCCCTGACGGCCGCCCTCTCCAGCCCTATGCGCGCCATGGGCGTCGGCTCCTTGAGCTCGCCCAGGTCGACAACGGATAGGGAGCCCTCCGAGAGCGCGCGCAGCACGCGCCCCACCGCGCGCACGTCGAGGTCCTCCTCCAGGAGCGACCTCCACGCCTCCCTCTCAACGAGCGATCCCCTGAGGGCGTCCCTAAGCCTCCTTACGTCGGCGCCGCTGAGCCTGGCCCCCGGCTCGACCACGCCCATCTTCCTGGCCGCCTGGACCAGTTTCCTCAGGAAGAGCCATGAGTCCTCGAACGCGGCCCTCACCTCAGCCTCGAGGTCCGAGGAAGAGAGCCCCCTGAGCGCGTCCATCACGTCCTTGGTGCTCACGTTGCCCCTGATGTAGACGCGATAGGGATCCTGGTGCACCACGTACTCCTCGCCCGTGCGCCTCGAGAGGAAGTGCGCCAGCAGCCTCGCGAGGGCCCTGTTCGCCCTGAGGCCTAAGTGCGCGTGGACGACCACGTAGTCGCTCCACCTCTCCAGGGTCAGCGTGGAGTCCGAGGGCACCGGGTAACCCATCCGGACCTGCTCCAGGACGTGCGCCGCGGCCCTCTCCGCGTCCTCCGGCGACATGCCGTACTCATCCACGAGTACCCGGGGGCCCGACTCCGCTATCCTCCTCCTCAGGGCCCCCACCTCCTGCGCGACCTCCAGCGGGACCGGTATCTCCTCGCCCACCCAGCTGGGTATGGCCCCCGTCGGGTCATCGGATTCCTCTACCACGACCGAGTCCTCAAGTATCTGCTTCACGACCCACGGCCTTCCGGCCAGGACGAACTTCACGCCGATGGAGAGGTAGCCTGCCACGAACTCCTCGTCCAATATGCCGACCGGCTCCCCGTCCTCCTTGGAGACCAAGTACTTTGGCTCCTCCGGGATCATCGAGAGGGTCCCGAAGTGGTACTCCATGAGGCGCCTCAGGGAGGCCGGCGCGTAGACTGCGCCCTCCGACTGCGAGAACCTGACCAGGGGAGGCCTCAGCCCCGACATGAAGTCCAGGGCGTCCGACAGCTCGACCTCCGAGAGGTCCCTGTAGGGATAGCTCCTCCTCAGCAGCTCCAGCAGCTCGCGCGTCTTCAGGACCCTGTCCTCGAGTATCAGCCCCGCCACCTGTTGCACCAGGACGTCGTAGGGCGAGTGAGGTATTATGGGCTCCTCCAGCTGCCCGGAGAGGGCCCTCCTCGCTATCACCGCCGCCTCAAGGGCGTCGTCCTCGTCCACCGCGATTACGACGCCGCGGGATACGCGCCCCAGCGAGTGCCCGCTCCTCCCAACCCTCTGGACGAGCCTTGTCACCTGCCTCGGGGATCCGTACTGCACGACCGCGTTCACGGAGCCCACGTCTATGCCCAGCTCGAGGCTGCTGGTGCAGATGACAGCCTCCAGCTCCCCCCTCCTGAGCATCGACTCGGCCTCCAGCCTCCTCTCGAGCGATATGCTGCTGTGATGGACCTCCGCCCTGAACTCGGGATCTATCAGGCGGATCCTGCTCACCAATATCTCCGCCTCGCTCCTCGTGTTCGTGAAGACCAGGACGGGCGCGCTCGACCTGGCCTCGTCCAGCAGTGCCCTTATCCTCGAGAGGGCGGCGGGATGGAGGCCCATCCCCTCCGCCTCCTCCTGATCGGCTGGGGCGGGGAAGACTACCCTGATCTCATATGGCTTGGGCGGGCGGGACACGACGACCGAGCATCCCCTCCCGGGCCCCACCAGGAAGGATCCGACCTTCTCGGGCGACCCGACCGTGGCGGAGAGCCCCACCCTCTGGAACTCCCCGGAGAGCCTCGCCAGCCTCTCCAGGAGGACGGCCAGCTGGGACCCGCGCTTGTCCTCCGCCAGCTCGTGCACCTCGTCCACTATGACCCACCTGACGTTGGACAGATGGCCCCTCATCACGTCGGCCACCAGCAGCACCTGCAGGGTCTCCGGGGTCGTCACGAGGAGGTCGGGAGGGCTCCTCGCCTGCCTCCTCCTCTCGTCTGCCGGCGTGTCCCCATGGCGGACGGCTACGGAGATGCCCAGTTGGGAGGCCCACCAGCTGATCCTCTCGACAAGGTCCCTGTTCAAAGCCCTAAGCGGCGTCACGTAGAGGGCGGATACGGGCCTGGGCCTAAGCCTCAGCATGGAGTCCAGCACCGGGAGGAGCGCGGCCTCCGTCTTCCCCGATCCCGTGGGCGCTACCAGGAGCACGTGCGAGCCGGACGCTATGACCGGTATGGCCTCGGCCTGAGGGGGCGTCGGCTCCCTCATCCCCCTCTCGGACAGCAGCTCCCTTATCCTCGGGTGCAGTGCGTCGAATGCCCCGCTCAAATCACCTTTGCCGCCGTCCTGTAGCGCTCCTGGAGCTCCACGTACGCCCTCCAGCTGTCCTGGGCTATCCTGGCAGCGTTCCCCTTGACGCGCCCCACGACCTTGGCGGGGGAGCCCATGACCAGGCTGCCGGCCGGCACCCCCATCCCGGCGGGGACCCCCCTCCCCGCCGCCACGACGCCCCCCCTCCCCACGCGGGCCCCCTCCACGCATCCTGCCCTGACGGCCACCAAGACCCCGTCCTCCAGTATCCCGC
>CAYFFS010000018.1:0-23530 GCA_964342765.1 uncultured Nitrososphaerales archaeon
GGATCTCGGGGTTATGAGCCCCGCGGGATAGACCTAGCTTCCCCACCCCGCTGGGCATGAGGCGGCCTATCTTATATATAAAGTTTTCTCAGCACTTAACGTCGCTCATGGACAGGATGCCAACTCGGCGTTGACGCGTTGTCTAACAGTTTAGTTGGAACCACAGATATCGCCGTGGCCCCAGAGCCAGACGTGGTCTCGGGGGAGGATCCGGGCGACGCAATACTTGGGGCGAGGTTTCTGGACATCCCCGAGGGAGTCGCGGTAGTCGGGAACGTGGCCTCCGGCAGGAGGCTTCGCGAGGTCATGGGCTCCATACCCCCATCTGACGTCGTGATAGAGAGGGGATCCTTCACGCTGATCTACAGGTTCCCTCGCTCTTCCAGCAAAAGGCTGGAGGAGGCCATGAGGGACCTCGCCGCGCTGATGGCCGAGGGCGCGAGCACGAACGGCCTGGAGGTCTACCTGGAGGACGGGGGCGACGAGCTCCTAGTGCTGAGGATAAGGCGCGTCCTTCACCCATCGGAGGCCGAGATGCCCATAGGCGAGGTGCTGCGCGAGTACGCGAGGAGGCTTGAGGACTACGTAGCAGGCTTCCTGGACGGAGCAACTTAGGTCGGAGTCGGAAAGATTCCTCATCGTTTCCTCAGGGAACCACCTCTCCTCATCCCACCACGGATAAGTCCGCCCTCTAATTAAGTATCCTGGACTTGTTCTCCCTGAGCTTGTTGAAGAGCTCCTCGTACTTGGATCTGACCTCCTCCAGGGCCTCCTCCCAAGTGACGGAGCCGGACTTCACGCGCTCCATAAGGTTCTCCACGTACCTCGTGAAGGAGGGGGTAGCGAAGTCCCCCCACACGTCCTCCAGGAGCTCCGCCAGCCTCCATCCCAGGTCCGTGACGTAGACCTTGCCGCCGCTGACCGATATGTACTTGCGCTCCTTCAGTATCGATATTATCTCCGGCCTGGAGGACTTCGTGCCGATGCCGTTCTCCTCCATCAGGGTGACTAGCTCGGCCTCCGTGTAGCGGGGCGGGGGCTTCGTCATCGACCTCTTATGATACACCTTAATGACCTCCACCTCCTGGCCCTCGGCCAGCTGCGGGATAGGGTTCTCCTGCGGCTGCTCGAGCGGGTAGACGCGGGCGAAGCCTAGGTCGAGCACGGACCTTCCCTCGGCCCCAAACCTGCGCCCCCCTATGTCCACCGTGACGGAGGTCTCGGAGATCCTGGCAGGGGGGTAGAAGAGCGCCAGGTACCTGCGGGCTATCAGCTCCCAGGCCCTCCATAGGATCTCCTCGGAAGTCCTGGGAAGCCCTATGGGCGCTATGGGCTCGTGATCCCCAGCGTTCCGGGTTCCGTTCCTGGTCAAGCGAGCCCCGGGGTTCCTCTCGAGGACCTCCCGCGCGAACTGGGAGAGCGGGCTCCTTTCCTCCGCGAGGACGCCCAAAGCCCTCCTGTGGTTGAACGTCGTGAACTTGTCCGTGTCCGTCCTGGGATAGGTTATGGCCGCCTCCAGGTAGAGCTCCTCCGCCATGGACATGGCCCTGCTGGGCGGGACGTGGAGCTGCGAGGATAGGAGCCTTAACATGCGCGTCGTGTCGAGCGGGGGAGGCGGGGGTATCGCCCTCTCCTTGGACTCGACCTCGACCACCCTTCCGGTCCTCGATCCCTCAAGCTCCTTCACCAGCGCGTCGGCCTCCTCCTGGCTCCACAGGGGGTTTCCCTCGTAGGAGAGGCGCAGCTGCTGCCCCCCGGCCGACACGTCCGCGTAGACGCTCCAATAAGGCTTGGGCACGAAGCTCCTTATCTCGCGCTCGCGGCGGTACAGCAGGATGAGCAGTGCCGTCTGCACCCTCCCCACGCTGAGGACCCCGAGCTTCTCGTGCATCTTGTCCTCGGCCAGGAGCGTGAGCTCCCTGGTCGCTGAGAAGCCTATCATGGCGTCTATCCTGCGCCTGGCCTCCACGGCCTCGGCCCACTTGTACTTGGGCTCCACCAGCTTCGACCAGGCCTCCCTCACGTCGTTCAGCTCCGTCGTGGAGAGCCAGAGCCTCTTCACCTCGACGCCTGGGTTGTACCTGAGCACGACCTTGAGCGCGTCGGCGCCGATGGCGCATCCCTCCTCGTCGGCGTCGGTCGCTATCACGACCATCCTTGCCTGCGGGGCGAGCTCCCTGAGGGCCCTCACGTGCTTTATCGACTTGTAGTACTTCTGTATGGCCGTCGGATCCTTGACTATCACGATGGGATCCACCGCCCTCCAGTCGCTGTAGTCCTCCTTCACGTCCATCTCAGTTATGTGGCCCTCCAGCGGCACTATCACGACGCGCTCGCCGCCCTGCTGGAGCTCGCGCACCTGCACCCCGTGCAGGGAGTGCGCCCTGCAACCGCGCGCGAGCGCGGCGCAGATCACCTGGGCTATCCTAGGCTTCTCCGTGATCACGAGGATCAACGCGGCTCACCGAAAAGTGGTGCGGGGGGTGGGATTCGAACCCACGAACCCCTTCGGGACGGGAGCCTCAGTCCCGCGCCTTTGACCGCTCGGCAACCCCCGCTCGCGGACGGTGGTGGGTCCGGAGTTAAATTAGCGTTGCGCTCATGTCAGCTGTACCGGGCGCTTAAGGGCTCGGCTAAGGTTGAGCCGTCCCTGGGGCGGCGGGCCAGTCGCCTCAAAAAGGATATTTGATCGGGGCTCGTACGCTCATCGTGCGTCGCGCTGCGCTGCCTTTGGCGCTGCTGATCGTCGCGCTTGCCCTTCCCGCGATCCCCGCGTCCGCTCTTGGCCAAGGAAGCCTGGCCCTGATATCGCCCCTCCCCGAGCTCCCGGTCGGCGGCGGCACGTTCTACGTATACGCCGCCCTCAGGACCCCTGTCGGCTACGAGCCCCTCCCTCAGACCTACTTGGTCGTGGAATCCTCGAACTCGTCGGTGCTCGCCGTCCAATCGGGTGAGATCTCGGGATCCGGGTACTTGGCGATACCCGTGACGCCCGTCTCCCCCGGCGTCGCGGTGCTCACCGTGAGCGCGCCCGCCCTCGGGCTCGCCGCGAACGCGACTATACGCGTGGGCTACGCGGTCGGCTATCCGGAGCGCGTCTCCCTCCAGGTCCTGCCCCCAAACGTGCTCCACGGGGAGGCCGGCTCGGCGCTCGTCGAGCTCCAGGACGCCTACGGGAACCCCGCGGTCTCCGGATCCGGCGTGGAGGTTCACCTGTACGAGTACCCGTACCCGCTCGCATCGCACAGCGCTTCCGTCTACATCCCGCCCGGCTCCTACTTCTCCTACGGCCAGCTGCTCGCGGGCAATTCGTCCGGAACTACGTACTTGGTGGGGGCTGCGCAGGGCCTGGCCCCATCCCAGCCCGCGGCGCTGGGCGTCGGGAGGGAGGAGCCCCGGCTCCTCGTAACCCTGATGCCCAACTCGACGTATCTAGGCAGCGCCAACTACGTGATAGTCCTCGTTCAGGCGGTGGACCCCTCTGGGCGTCCCCTCGTCGCGAACTTCCCGATAGAGGTCTACTTGACGTCGTCGAACTCGAGCGTGCTGGAGCCCATCTCGGGCAACATCACCATACCACCCGGGAGCGATCACGCGTGGACTGAGGCCGAGGTCGTCGGCGCTGGATCCGCCAACATAACCGCTCAAGCCCAGTGGCTTCTTCCGGGGAGCGCCTCCTTCACCTCGATGCCGGGTAGCGCCGCGCCCGAGCAGGTCGTGGTCTACGGCCCCAGCGCCATGGCGCTCGGCCAGACGTATCCGATCGTGGTCGCCGCCGCGAGCGGAGGATACGCGGTCTCGGGGGATTACCAGGTCTTCGTCACGAGCGTGAACCCCGGGCTGGCCTCGCCCTCCTCCGTGGAGGTCGCGTCCTACTCCAACTCGGAGCCCTCCACGGATAACCTGACGGCGCTCGGCGTCGGCACGACGGAGATAGTGGCCTCATCCCCCTCCATGGCCCCCGGGGAGCTCTCTGTGCGCGTGTACAGGCCGGGCGCTTACATGGGAGGCGAGCCGTATCAGCTGGCCCTCTACGGCCCGGAGGAGGTCCTGAGCGGGACGAGCGCCGAGTTCTACGTTCAGCTGCAGACGTCCTACGGTTCCCCGGCGCCGGCGCAGCAGCCGGTTGACGTCCTAGTTCAGTTCTACCCATCGCCGGGCCACGTCGGCCCCCTGCCTTCCCCGGAGGAGGTCGTTGTGCCTGCCGGCTCCTCCGAGGCGCCGTTTAACGTGACGATCGGCGGCTCGGGCCCCCTGACCATCCTGGCGTCCGCTGAGGGGCTCCAGCCGGCCAGCCTGGAGGTCAGCTCGCTTCAGGGGCCGGCGCCCGTCCAGGTCAAGCTCGAGGCGACGCTGGTCCCGCCCCAGCCTCTGGCGGGCGCAAGCCCGATGCTCTACCTTTACCTCGAGGACCCCTCGGGCGACCTTGTCTCGCCCTGGGAACAGGTCAACGTGACGGTCGTGGGGCCCGGCTTCAGCGAGGAGGCATCGATACCCGCGGGCGGCTTCTACGCGGAGGTCCCCCTGCCGTCGCTTCCGCAGAACTACTCCTGGTACCTCGTGGCGTATTCGGGCCAGCTCGGGACGTCGCTCGCGTTCAACTACTCATACGTGCCGGTCAACCTGACGGTCAAGGCGCTTAGCGGGCTGGGCAGGCCGTTGGAGGGCATCTCGTTCAACGTCACCAAGGGGGGATCGCTCGTCGCCTCGCTTAGGACGGGCCCGGACGGCGCCGCCACGGTATCCCTTCCGCCCGGCCAATACGCGGTTGAAATGCAGGAGGGCGGATCGCCGTCGGAGGGGGTGTTCGTGCGCCTCGAGTCGAGCCCCAACGGCACTTCCGCATACGTGCCCCTGAACCTGACGTCCCCGGCGCTCGTGATCGCCTATTACCAGGTTTACTACCAGGTGACAGTCCTGACGCCTCACGGCGTGGCCCAGGGGTCGGGGATCTTCCCCGAGGGCTCCATCGACCTCGTGAGCGTGAGGCCCACGCGCATAATCGGATTTCCTTCCATGTACTACTTCGTGGGCTGGACGGGGACCGCGTCGTCCACTTCCCCCTCCCTGGCGATAAGCGTGAACTCGCCCCAGCTCCTCATAGCCGAGTGGAAGGCGTCCCTTGCGCCGCTCTACGTGGTCATCTCGGTGGTCGTTGTGGGGGCCCTCGCGGCCGCGCTCCTACTCATCAACAGGCGTCCGGCCCAGGAGGCGCAGGGCGTTTAATCGGGGGCGGGGCTAGGGGTTGGCGATGGAGGCCAGCCTGTACGACCTGGCGGACCTGGCGGTGGAGAGGGCCATGAGGCAGGGGGCCGACTACGCCGACGCAAGGGTTCGTTCCGACTGGGGCCGCGCCGTGGCCCTCAGGAACGGGTCGCCCGATCCCCCTACCTCGTTCAGCTCCACGGGGATCGGGGTTCGCGTCCTCGTGGGGCGCTCGATGGCGTTCGGCTCCACCAACAGGCTCCGCGGGGATTCCGTGGAGGCCCTCGTCGACTCGCTCGTGCGCGTCGCCAGGGCGGCCTCCCGCCTGGGAGGCGTCGAGGGGCTCTCGCGCGAGGATCCATCGGTGGCGAACTGGAGGGCCGCCGAGCTCAGCCGCCTGGAGGACCTGGACGTGCGCGAGATCCTGGAGGGCGCGAGGTCCATGGACTCAGTCGCCAGGTCCGCCGGCCCTGAGCTCGTGAACAGGTGGATTTCGCTCAGGGTGAGCGTGGAGGAGAAGTACCTCAGGACCAGCGATGGCTCCAGGATCATCTCGCGCGTCCCTAGGATATTTTCGTTCGCGATGCTCACCGCCAAGGACGGCCTAAGGATCGTCCAGAGGGCCGTCGAGATGGGGGGCTCCGGCGGATGGGAGATCTTCTCGCGCATGGACTTCTTGGGCAGGATATCGCGCGAGGCCTCCGACCTGCTGGAGGTTCTCAGGAAGGCGGAGCACGAGGACCTCTCCGGGATAGATCGCGTGATAGTGGGCCCGGAGATAAGCGGGATAATGGCGCACGAGAGCGTCGGCCACCCCTTCGAGGCCGACAGGATACTTGGGAGGGAGGCGGCCCAGGCTGGGGAGTCCTACCTGGGGAGGGACGCGCTGGGAACTAGGATAGGGGGACCGGAGGCCTTTGTGAGCGACGATCCCACAATACCTGGATCCTATGGATACTACGAGTACGACGAGGAGGGCGTCCAGGCCAGGAGGAAGAGGCTCATGGTGGCCGGGGTCGTCGAGGAGCTCCTGCACAACAGGGAGAGCGCCCGCTCCTTCGGCCTTCGCAGCAACGGCTCGGCCCGCTCCTCCTCCTACTCGAGGGAGCCCATACCCAGGATGTCGAACACGTTCGTGGAGCCCGGCGACCGCACCCTGGATGAGCTGATGGAGGAGGCCGGGCGCGCCGTGCTCATGGAGTCCTACATGGAGTGGAACATAGACGATAGGAGGGAGAACCAGAGGTACGTGGGCCTCAAGGCCCGCCTGATAGAGGGCGGGAGGCCCGGGAAGCTGATCTACAATCCGGTCCTCGAGGTCACGACCAAGAGGCTCTGGTCCGGGATCGTAGCGCGCGGCAAGGAGGTGGAGTTCTTCCCGGGCACGTGCGGGAAGGGGGAGCCGATGCAGGGCGTGCCGGTCTGGTTCGGGGGGCCCTACATGCTGGTGGAGGGAGTCTCCCTCAGGAGGAGGTAGGGATGGCCGACGTCGATGTGCTAGTCAGGGCGCTCGTCAGGTCCGTCTCGCCCGACGAGTACGTCGTCCTGCTCGTGTCCTGGCGGGAGCTGCGCGTCAAGTTCTACAACAACAGGGTGGCCGTATCGGAGCTGGAGGAGGCGGACGCGGCCAAACTGTACGCGGTCAAGTCGAGGAGGCACGCCCTCGTGGGGGTCGAGGACCTGAGCGAGCGCGGCCTCGAGGCGGCCCTCAGGTCACTTTCCGCCGCCCTCGAGTCCTCGCCCGAGGTCCGCCGCCCTCCCCTGCCGCCCCCCTCCAAGTACGAGCACAACGGGGATTACGACGGGGGCGTCCTGGACGCGGACGCCGCGGGCATCGTGGAGGCGGCCATAGGCTCGGCGCTCTCATCGGGCGCCAGGCGCGTCGCCGGGGTCCTGGAGCTGGGCCTCCTCGATTTGGCGATAAGGACCTCCTCGGGCGTGGACCAGCTGGATAGAAGGAGCTACGCGCTGTTGAACGTCAGGGCGTTCTCCGGCGAGGGGAGCGGCCAGGGCCTATCGGTCTCCACCGCGTCGAGGCGCCTCGACCCGGAGGGTGCAGGATCGCGCGCAGCCTCGGTCTCAACGATGGCGAGGGGATCCTGCAGCGTCGAACCGGGCGAGTACGACGTCATACTCTCCCCGATAGCCGCCGCGGACCTCATCCAGCACGTCGGTATGGCGGCCTCAGCTTACTCCGTGTCGTCCGGGTTCTCGTTCCTCGAGGGCGCCCTGGGGTCGCGCATCTCCCCCGATTGGTTCTCGCTCGTGGATCACGGCCAGATAGTGGACGGCGTAGGCAGCAGGTCGTTCGACGACGAGGGCGTCCCAACGAGGAGGAACGCGATAATCGACGGAGGGATCCTCAGGACGTATCTCCATAACACGACGACCGCGGCCGAGTTCGGATCGGAGACCACGGGCAACGCTGGGATAATAGAGCCCGGCCCTTGGAACCTCGAGGTATCCCCGGGCGACTCCGACCTTGAAGAGATGGTGCGCGAGGTGCGCAGGGGCCTGATGGTCACCAGCAACTGGTACACCCGCTTCCAGAACTACAGGACTGGCGACTACTCGACGCTCCCAAGGGACACGACGCCCCTCATAGAGGGGGGCGAGATAAAGTGCTCCGCGCGCGGCGTCAGGCTGAGCAGCAACCTCCTAAGGGACCTGGCGAACGTTCAGATGGCCTCAAGGCGTAGGGAGTGGGTCAAGTGGTGGGAGGTCGAGGTGCCGGTCCTGACGCCCTACCTGTTGATAAGGGGCGTCGGGGTCACCTCCGCCTTCTAGCGAATTTCAAAGGAAGATTTATATAAAAGTTACAGCTAGGGAGCCCGCCTTTTGGGGGTGAGCGTGAATGCCGCAGGTAGCAATACCCGCTATGACCTCAACCGGCCAGCCGGTCCTCATACTGAAGGAGGGCTCGAGCGAGACCAAGGGAAGGGAGGCGCTGAGGAACAACATAGAGGTCGCCAGGATAATCGCCGACCTCGTCCGCACGAGCCTCGGCCCCAGGGGCATGGATAAGATGTTGGTGGACAGCCTGGGGGACGTGACGATAACGAACGACGGCGCGACGATCCTGAAGGAGCTGGACGTCCAGCACCCGACCGCGAAGCTCCTGGTCGAGATAGCCAAGGCCACCGACTCCGAGGTGGGCGACGGCACAACCACGAGCGTGGTCCTCGCCGGGGAGCTGCTCGCCAAGGCCCAGGAGCTTATAGAGAAGGGCATACACCCGACCGTCGTCGTCGACGGCTACAGGAAGGCCTCCAAGAAGGCCATAGAGATACTCAACAACATAGCGATAAGGATCAATCCGACTGACAGGGAGTGGCTTAAGAAGGTCGCCCTGACCGCCATGGCTTCCAAGGTCGTCTCGTCCGTGGCCTCCAGGCTGGCCGACATAGCTATAGACGCGGTCCTCCAGGTGGCCGAGAAGAGGGACGGGGGCTACAAGGTCGACATAGACTCGATAAAGGTGGAGAAGAAGCCGGGCGGCGCTATAACCGACACTATGTTCGTCAAGGGCATAGTGATAGACAAGGAGGTAGTGCACGGAGGGATGCCGAAGAGGGTGGAGAACGCGAGGATAGCCCTGATAAACGCCCCGCTTGAGATAGAGAAGCCGGAGTTCGACGCCAAGATAAACGTCACCGATCCGTCCCAGATGAAGGCCTTCCTGGACGAGGAGGCCAGGATACTGCGCGAGATGGTCCAGAAGATAAAGGCCGCCGGGGCCAACGTGGTGTTCTGCCAGAAGGGCATAGACGACCTGGCCCAGCACTACCTGGCGAAGGAGGGCATACTGGCCGTCAGGAGGGTGAAGATGAGCGACATGGAGAAGCTGGCTAAGGCGACCGGCGGAAGGATAGTGACCACCCTGGACGACCTGACCCCGAACGAGCTCGGCTACGCGGCCCTCGTGGAGGAGAGGAAGATAGAGGAGGACAAGTGGGTGTTCGTGGAGGGCTGCAAGGACCCGAAGGCGGTGACGATACTCGTTAGGGGAGGGAGCCAGAGGATAGTGGACGAGGCGGAGAGGAGCGTGCACGACGCGCTCATGGTCGTCAAGGACGTAGTGGAGAACCCGGCCATAGTCGCTGGCGGAGGCGCGCCCGAGGCCGAGGTGGCCTACCAGCTGAGGCAGTGGGCCCAGACCCTGAGCGGCAGGGAGCAGCTCGCCGTCCTGGCCTACGCTGACGCCCTCGAGAGGATACCGCTGACCCTCGCGGAGAACGCGGGCATGAACCCGCTCGACGCCAAGACCGAGCTCGCCAAGGCCCACAGCGAGGGGAGGAGGTGGGCCGGGATAGACCCGTTCGAGGCCAAGGTCGCCGACATGGACTCCAGGAACGTGTACGAGCCGCTGAGCGTGAAGCTCCAGGTGATAAAGGCCGCGACCGAGGCCGCCTCGATGGTCCTGAGGATAGACGACATAATAGCGGCCAGCAGGATGAAGGAGGAGGAGAAGAAGGGCGGCGAGAAGAAGGAATCCGAGGGCGAGGAGGAGTTCTCGCCCTCTAAGACCAAGTTCGACTGAGGGCCGGCGAATTATTCCTGGGCGAATCCGCCCGACCTTTCCATCTTTTCCAACATCTTAGAGAGGGTCCACGTGAGTATGTTCAACAGCTCGTTAACCCTCTCCTCGTTCCCCGGGTTCCTTATTATTATCCTCCTGAGCTTATCCCCGTCCTCCTCTATCTCATAGCTGAGGGGCTTCCTGCCCTCCTCCTCGTCCTTCGCCTTCATGTCGTTCAGTATCCTGTTAACGAAGTAGGACTTGAAGGGAGGGGTGGTGCTCCTTAGGCCCAGCTCCGGGTTCACGTCCACCACCACCGCGTCCTTTGAGATCCTCACGTTCGCCAGGAGGAGCCCGTCCCTCGTCCTGCGCAGCGCCCTCGTCACCTCCTCCTCGGCCTTCGCAACCTCGCCCGGGGCCACCTGGGAAGCCTTGGCGAAGCTCCCCTTCCTGAGCGCCTCATCTATCAGGCGCGCAACCTCCCTCATGAGCTCCAGCTCGTCCTCGAGGTCCCTTATCCTCTCCTCGACCTTGAGCTTCAGGTCGGCCAGCCTCCTTAGCTCGTCCTCCCCCAAGACGCGTCCACATGGAACGCCCGGCTAAAAACCGTTGTCTTGGCCCAGCGGGGCGAAGAAGAACCTGTTGCTCTTCCTAACGCGCCTGCCGACTATGGGTATTGGGTGGCCGCAGAACTTGCACCTGTTGTCCTCGTCCAGGTTCCACTCTACTATGTCAAATCCATACCTCTTTATAACTGGCCTCCCGCAGTTGGGGCAATAGGTGTGCTCGTACCTGTGCCCCGGCACGTTGCCAACGTACACGTAGCGAAGCCCCTCCTGGACGGCCGCGTCCCTATGCCTCTCGAGCGTCTCGACGGGCGTCGGTGGCACGTCCTGCATCAGGTAGTCGGGGTGGAACCTGAGGAAGTGGAGCGGGGTGTCAGGGCCAAGGTTATCAGCTATCCAGCGTGCCAGCCTCCTCGCGTCCTCGAGCCTGTCCCCCAGGCCCGGCACCACCAGGTCCGTCACCTCCACGTGGACCCCCGCGCGCTTCAGCTCCAGGAGGGTATCGTAGATGGGGGAGGGATCCGGCACCCCCGCGTACTTCCTCAGGAAATCGGGGTTCCCGTTGCCCTTGAAGTCCACCGTTATTGCGTCCAGGAACTGCTTCGCAAGGCGCACCGATTCGGAGGTCATGTAGCCGTTCGACACGAACGTGTTGAAGAGCCCCCGGGATCTGGCTATGACCCCCACGTCGCGCGCGAACTCCATGAATATCGTCGGCTCGTTGTAGGTGTACGTTATCCCGTCGGCCCCCACCCTGATCGCTGCGTCCACGACCTCGCCCGGGGTCACCTCCACGCCCTCGACCTTTCTCCTCTGGCTTATGTCGAAGTTCTGGCAGTACCTGCAGAGCCAGTTGCATCCCGTGGTGGCTATCGACAGCACGCTGGAGCCGGGCCAGAAGTGGACGAGCGGCTTCTTCTCTATCGGGTCCACGTGGCTCGCGATCACCCTGCCGTAGACGAGCAGCACGAGCCTCCCGCCGACGTTCCCGCGCACCCCGCAGAGCCCTATCTGGCCCTCCTTCAGCCTGCAGTAGCGCGCGCACGCCGTGCAGACGACCCTATCGCCCTCGACGCGGTAGAGCTCCGCGACGCGCAACGCGTTCAGAACGCGCGTGGCGCAATATAAGACTCTGTTCGGATCCGCGGCCGCGCGAACGTCTCTAGCCCCAGCTCCAGACCGAAACTCCAATATCCTGGGGCTCCTCATTGATCTCGTGGAGCTCGACGAGGTGGACCTCAGGATATTGTCGGAGCTGGCGCAGAACTCCCGTCGCAGCTCCAGGGAGATAGCGCGCAGGCTGGGGTTATCCGTGGGGACGGTGGCGAACAGGATAGAGCGCATGAAGGAGGAGGGCGTGATAAAGCGCTTCACAGTGGACCTGGACTACGAGAAGCTCGGCTACGACATAACGGTCGTGGTGGACGTCTACATATCGAAGGGGAACGTCGTCGAGGTGGAGAAGGAGATCGCGTCCCTCCCCGGGGTGCTCGCCGTCTACGACGTGACGGGGGACTTCGACGCGGTCGTCCTCGCGAGGTTCAGGAACAGGGCCGAGCTGAGCGACTTCACGAAGAAGCTCATGTCGATGGAGCACGTGGAGCGCACGAACACGCACGTGGTCCTCAACTCGATAAAGGAGGACTTCGTGCTCATACGAGCTTGATTGGACAGATGTTCAGCTAAGTAATGGAAAACCTTAAATAACTATTTGAAAACCCCCGCGAGGACATGCTCGTGCTGGAGAAGCCGAAGCGCCTTACCCGCCGCGTGCCAACGGCGTCCGACGTCGTGGAGGCCATCAGGTCGCGCGGCATAAAGCTCGTCGACATTCAGTTCACCGACGTCCCCGGCCGCCTGCAGCACTTCACGGTCCCCTCGAGCGCGGTCGTTGACGGGGGGCTCGTCGGGGGGCTCAGCAAGGTCGACGGCTCCTCTATACGCGGGTTCCTGGAGATCTCGGAGTCGGACGCCGTGGCCCTGCCCGATCCCTCCACGTTCGCCGTGGTGCCCTGGAGGGATTCCCTCGCCCGCATGATAGCCGACGTCTACATGGGAGGGGCCCAGAGGCTCGAGAGGGATCCTAGGTTCGTTGCCCAGAGCGCCGAGTCCTACCTGAAGGAATCACTCGGTTACTCCTGGTCCTTCTGGGGGCCGGAGATGGAGTTCTTCATATTCGATGGGGCCAGCTGGTGGTCCAGCGAGTGGGAGGCGGGCTACAGGATAGAGTCCTCGGAGGGCGCCTGGGCGCGCGAGGTGAAGGGCTACAGGATCAGGTACAAGGAGGGGTACTATCCGGCGGAGCCGCAGGACAGCCTGGCCTCGGTCAGGGATGAGATAGCGCTGACCCTCCAGGAGAGCTTCGGGATAGACGTGGAGGCCCACCACCACGAGGTGGCGACGGGCGGCCAGTGCGAGGTGGACATGGTCTACGACACCCTGACCAGGATGGCGGACAACGTGATGACCCTCAAGTACGTCGCCAAGAACGTGGCCGCCAAGCACGGCAAGGTGGCCACCTTCATGCCGAAGCCCCTGTACGGCGACAACGCCTCCGGGATGCACGTTCACGTTAGCCTGTGGGGCGAGAGCTCCAACCCGGACGGCGCCTACAACGCCTTCTACGACCAGGATGATCAGTACGCGGAGATAAGCCAGACCGGCAGGTACTTCATAGGCGGCCTCCTGGAGCACGCCCCAAGCCTGGCCGCGATAGTTGCCCCGACCACGAACAGCTACAAGAGGCTGGTGCCCGGCTACGAGGCGCCGGTCTATCTGACGTGGGGGAAGTCGAACAGGTCGGCGGCGGTCAGGGTGCCATCCTACCACAGGGGTCCAAAGTACGCCGCGGCCAAGAGGATAGAGTTCAGGGTCCCCGATCCCTCGTCCAACCCATACCTTACGTTCTCCGCGATGCTGATGGCCGGGATAGACGGGATAAAGAGGAAGCTGGATCCGGGCGACCCCGTCGACGAGAACGTCTACCACATGAGCCCTGAGAGGAGGAGGCAGCTGGGCATAGGGAGCCTGCCCGGATCCCTCCGCGAGTCAGTGGAGGCCCTGAAGAGCGACAACGAATACCTCAAGCCCGTCTTCGACAGCTCCCTGGTGGAGGCGATAATCTCGAACGCGGAGCGCGAGATCCTGGCCGTGGAGAGCAGGCCGCATCCCTACGAGTTCTACCTCTACTTCGACGCCTGAGCGGGTCAAAAACATCATAAGGTACATAATTTTTCTCTAAGGATAGGCCAGCTAACCCTTTAGAGCGGTTAGCACGCGCTCGGCGATGCGCCATCCGACGTCCCCGCTCGGCACGTAAGCTATCATCTTGCCCTCGCGCCTCTTTGCCAGCACGTTGGCGTCCGAGAGCAGCCTGAGGTGATAGGAGGCGGTGGGCTGGGCGAGGCCAAATGCCCCAACTATCTCGCACTCGTACAGCTTCTTCCTAGCCATGACCATAGCCACTATCCTCACGCGCGTCGGATCCGCAAGCGCCCTCATGACCCTCGATATCGTGGCTATGTCGCTCTGGTTCACGACGCTGGCCACGTCCTCCAGTATCTTCTTCAGGTACTCCTCCTCCTTTCCCTTTTCGGCCAGGCCGCACTCGGAGAACCTGGCGAGGTTCGCCTCGGACATCATTATTTAAGTTAACAGTAGGTTAGTTATAAACATAACTTAAAGTAAGCTGCGGACCCGTAGGTCATGTAATGCCGGATATTTACAGTATTGACGCATAGCGAACACCCCCATGAGAAAAGTTTAAATAAGCATATTACGCCGTTCTATAACATGGTAATGGCCATGTACGCCTTACCACAGTCAAAGGTTGAGGGGAAGCCCCCGAAGCCCCTGAAGTCGGCCCCGGAGGTCGAGGAGGGGGCAAGGGGCTGGGTTAAGCTGCTTGACGTTCAGCTGAACGGCATAGTATCGGGGAGGACGCGCCACGTCATAAAGAGGTTCCTGAAGAGGATAGGTTTCAGCGGCGTCGTCGTGGAGCACGAGCCCGATAGGAACCCGCTGCTGCTTAGGCTCGTCGCCGTCGGCTACGCAGCCAGGCCCGTGACCTCTGAGCAGGTTAGGAAGGTGGCGTTCCTTAGGTCGGCCCTGGACGAGGTCCTGAGGGAGGCCTACGTAAAGTACGGGCACGCGAGCAAGGCGGATCCTGAGAAGCTGCGCCTGAGGCTGGCCGAGGTCGAGCCGTCGCTGCGCAAGGTCTACTACACCATCGCCCAGTCCTGATGGTTCATCTTTATTTGATTTTATTTTAATTATTTAATTTCATATAGCTCCATGGCTCAACGTTATTAAGGTAGGCGGCGTGATTCTCCCGGGTTGAAGACCGTGGGGCTGATCGGGCTCGAGGGCCCGGCGGCCAAGGTCGCGGAGAGGCTCCTGAGCGCCGGACACGGGCTCGTCCTCTGGGACAAGTCCAAGAAGGCCAGGGACGTGTTCAAGGGCAGGGCCGAGCTTGCGGAGAGCACGAGGGATCTGGCACAGCGCTCCGACGTCGTGCTCATAATGTTGCCCAATCCCGGGGAGGTCGTCGAGATATGCACCACGTCCCAGGGGATTTACGATTCCATGAAGCCCGGGAAGATAGTGGCCGTCCTCAGCGCGACGCTGCCCAGCCACTCCACGCAGCTCTCTGAGAAGCTCAGGCGCAGGGGAGCCGTGTTCGTCGAGGCGCCAGTCATAGGTGGGCTTGAGGAGATAGAGCGCGGCTCCGCCATAACGCTCGTGAGCGGCGGAAGGACCGCCTATCAGGAGCTGCTGGAAGTCCTGAAGTCGTTCTCGGGCCGCGTCTACTACCTCGGGGAGGGGTACTCGGCCATGGCGGCCAAGCTGGCCATATCGCTGATGGCCGCCTCATACGCGGAGGCGCTGGGGGAGGCGGTCGCGTTGGCCTCCAAGGCGGGCGTCGACATGAAGGCCTTCGCGCAGGTGCTCTCGAGCGTCTACGGCGACAGGATGCCTTTCGGCCAGACGATAGCAGGGGTCCTGGAGGGATCCACTAAGCAATCGGTCAGCCTGCAGCTCCTCCTGACGGAGCTCAGGCTCGCCGTGGAGACCGCGGAGGAGAGGAACGTGCCCATCCCCGTGGCAGGGCTGCTGGACGCGCTCTACACGGCGGCCCTATCGAAGGGGATGGGCAACGAGGACTACACCGCGATAGCTGGCTTCGTGAGGGGCCTCCTGGGCTCCGAGGAATCTTAAACCGTTTAAGCCAGTTCTAACCATTTATACAATGATTTTAAAAATCTCGAGCGATTTTGAGCGGCCGTGCGCGCGGCTTACTTCGTCCCGGCCGCCATATCCAGCTTATTCGAGGCGCACGTCAAGGGGCCTGACGGTCGTCCCCTGGAGGATCCGACGCTAGCGGGCGCCAGGGGAGGGGGTTTCGTGATAGGCGCCGGCGTCCTCACGAGCGCGAGCGTCAGGACATCCGGCGGCCCCTCGTCGGTGGAGGTTCTCCTCGATGGATCGCCTCACGAGGCCAGGACCACGCGCGCGGCCATCTCGATGTTGATGCGCCGCCTTGGGATAGGGGAAGGGCTGAGGATCAGGATATCGCATAGGCTGCAGGTGCCAATGGGCTCCGGCTTCGGCACGAGCGCCGCCGGGGCCATGGGGGCGGTGCTCGCCCTCTCGAGGGCCCTGGGGAGGCCGATATCAGTCGTTGAGGCCTCGAGGATAGCCCACGTGGCTGACGTGGTTTCGTCGACCGGCCTCGGCACCTCGGAAGGGCTCGTGGCTGGAGGGGTGGGGCTGGTCACGGAGCCCGGCGCCCTCTGGATCGGCAGGATAGACAAAATACCAAGCCCCCGCTCCTTGGCCGTCGTCGCGATAGCGTTCGCCCCCGTCGAGAAGTCATCCGTGCTAGGATCCGAGGACATCCTGCGCGGCGTCAACGCGGCGGGCGCGGAGGCCATGCGCCGCATACTCTCAAACCCCACGGTGGAATCGCTCCTGCGCGAGGCCAGGGCGTTCGCCGAGCGCTCCGGGCTGGGGGACCGCGAGATGCTCTCCATAGCCGATGACCTGAAGAGGGCGGGGGCCCTCGGCGCCACCCAGAACATGATCGGAAGGGCGGTCCACGCAATCGTTCCCAGGAGGAAGCTCGGGGACGTGCTGCGCGTGGCGGCGCAGTACGGGGGCCGCCTGCTCGTCTCGCGCATCCACGAAGGAGGGCCGAGGGAGCTGGCATGAGGATCTGGGGGATGAGCGGGGAGCAGTGGGCGGTCGTGCTGGCCGCCTGGCTGGGGTGGCTGCTCGATGGATACGTCACGATAGCCTACGCTCTCTCAGCCGTCCTGCTGAGCCCGCTTTTCTTCCCGGGGCTGGGCGCGCAGAAGGGGCTCCTGGCCACTTTCCTGGCGTTCGCGCTCAACGGCCTCGCCCGCCCCTTGGGGAGCGCGCTCTTCGGAAACTACGTGGGCGATCGCCTCGGGAGAAGGGCTATGCTCGTGCTCACGGTCCTGGGCTTCTCCCTGATAGGCACCTCCAGGGCGTTCCTCCCCACATATGGCCAGGTCGGGATCCTGGCGCCCATCCTCCTGTTCTCCCTCCTCTTCGTGGAGGGGATGTTCGCGGGCGCCGAGTACGGGGGCGGGACGGCCCTGAGCATGGAGTTCGTGCCCCCAGATAAAAGGGGAGCCGTGGGGGCGTTCGTGCAGAGCGGCTTCGGCACCGGGTACTTCCTCGCCGCCCTCGTCTACGCGGCGCTCGCCTCCGCGCTGGGCCCGGCCATGGCGCGGGTGGGCTGGCGCTACCTCTTCGCCACGTCTATAGTGCCCGGGCTGGCGGCGTTCGTCCTCAGGTACTCCATACCGGAGTCCTACATATTCTCCGATATGGCGAGGAGGGGCGAGGTGGAGAGGGTGCCCCTGGGCAGGCTCGTCAGGGAGTCGTGGCGCGAGCTCTCCGCGGCCCTCATGCTGACCACGGGGCTTCTGTCGATAAACGGCATCACATTCTCGCTCTATCCAACGATACTTCAGAGCATTTCTGGCATGGGCCCGGCGGCGGCCGGGCTCGTCGTTGCGGCCGTGAACCTGGTGTCGCTGGTAGGGGTGTGGTCGGGCGGCGTGCTCCTCTCCACGTTAATATTTAGGAGGAGGCTCGCCATGGCGCTCTACTCCGCCGCCTTCCTGGCGTCCTTCTACCCAGCCGCTATCCTCGTCCTCTCGGGCGGCCTCAGGGGAGCCCTTCTGGGCGCTGGGGCGCAGGCGTTCCTGGAGGCAATGATATTCGCGCCGCTTCCGGCGTTCCTTTCTGAGTCCTTCAGCAAGAGGTACAGGGCCTCGGGCGTAGGGCTTGCCTACAACGGAGGGCTAATCGTGGGCTCCTTCGCGATCCCCTTGACGCTGTACGCCTCCGAGGTCCTGGGATTCACCCGCGCCTGGTTGCTCACGGCCTTCGCCTGGGGGGCGTTGATGCTCCTGGGGATAGCGCTCTCGAAGGAGACGTGGGGGACCGAGGACCGCGTCCTCAGGTAAACGGGCGTCCCTAGCGCCTGGCTTAGGCCCCGCGTCAACCTTTTAATCCTCCGCCCGGGCGAATGCCAAGGGGGAGGGGTGTCGGAGTGGCTACGAGCCCGGCTGCAGACCGGGTATACGTGGGTTCAAATCCCACCCCCTCCTCCAAGGACTGCGCCCTTTACGCGCTGGCGCTGCTGGAGGAGCTGCTCTCGCGGTGCGGGGTCCTCCAAGGGTTACAGAAGAGCCGCCCCCTCGAGTTCGATCCTTCCGGCTGCGCGCTGCTCGACGTCGAGCTTTTCGCGGTCATAGGGCTCCTGAGGGAGCTCCTCGAGATGGCGGAGCTGGGCAGGTGCGAGGGGGCGATTGAGGCGGCGCGCGATGCTGTGCGCAGGCTCTCGGGCAGGCGCGATCTGCCGGAGGCGGCTTGGGGGCGCCTCCTGGGCGCAGGCTCGGGCGCGGCCCGCGAAGTCTAGCTTTGCCCTGCGTCGACCTTTTATGGGAGGGCCGTCGCGCGTGCGCGTGGCCGCCGACTGCGATCGCCTCGGCGACGAGCTGGCGAGGGCCGTCGCGGGCCACATGTCCTCCAGGGGGTGCGACTGCGTCCTCTTCTCGGGGGGCATAGACACGTCCTTCATAGCGTCGTCCGCCCTGGAGGCGGGGCTGAGGCCAAGGCTCGTGACCGTCGAGCTGCCGGGCGCCTCGGACGGCGCTTTCTCGAGGAGGGCGGCCGAGGCGCTCGGGCTGCAGCTTCTAGTGGCCCCCTCCGACGAGGAATCCATGAGGTCCTGCGTCAGGGACGCCGTCCTGGTCACGAGGTCCATAGATCCAATAGAGATAGCCGCCGACGCCGCCGTGTGCCTGGGCCTCAGGGCTGCCCGCGACCTGGGGTGCAGGTGCGTCGCCACGGGCGACGGGGGCGACGAGCTCTTCCTGGGCTACCCGTTCCTCTTCAGCTACGGCGAGAAGGAGGTCGAGAGGTGGTACTCCAGGGTGTTGACGGGCTCCAGGTTCGCCTCGCGCGACCTCGGGCCCTGGATAGGGGTGCGCGTGGAGCTTCCGCTTTACACCGACGAGGCGAGGCGCATAGCGCTCGAGGCCCCCCTCGAGTGCAAGGTAGGAAGGAGGGATGGCCGCGCGTACGGGAAGCTGCTCATGAGGAGGCGCCTGGAGAGGGTTGGCCTGGCCGCAATTGCATGGCGCGACAAGGTGCCCGTGACGGACGGCTCGGGCGCATCGAGCCTGATACTGCGCTGGTCCTCCGAGGTCGGGCTCGAGGCGGCGATCGAGGCCTCCAGAAGGTCTGGCATAGCCTTCCCGTCGAGGGCCCATGTCCGCCTTTACTTGGAGGCCGAGGCCATGGGGATCGGGCGGCCCGGCAGGTGCTCCGATCCATCGGCCTCGTGCCCCACCTGCGGATCCTGCATGGACGGCGGCTTCTGCAGGTTCTGCGGCACATACGTCGGCGACGGGGGGACCATCAGCCATTACTCGGACGACCTTTGGGATAAGCTCAGGGCAAACGGATAGCTAGGCCCCTCAATACATGGCCGCAAGGCGATCGCTCACCTGGTCCTCCTGAGGACAACTGCGTAGTGGAACGGCCCGGCCTCGAACGAGTCGACCGGCTCGAACCCATGGCGGGACGCCAGCCTCACAACATCATCGCGCGATATCCTCATGTTGGCCGGAGGCCCTGGCGGGGACCCGGCCTCCGGCTTGAACTCCACGACGAGGAGCACCCCGCCGGGCCTGAGTGCCTTCCTGGCGTTCTCAAGAGCCCTGTCCGCGGCCTCCGAGAGCGCCAGCCCGTGGAGCACGTTCGACATGATAGCGAAGTCGAACTCGCCATCCAGCCCCAGGTCGCCGCTTATATCGGCGACGGAGGCGGTAACGTTGTCAAGCCCCAGCCTGGAGGCCTCCTCCAGGAGGTACTTTACGGCTTCGTCCGACAGGTCGACCGCGTGGACCTTGGATGCGACGCGCGCCGCCGGCAGCGCGAACCTTCCCTCCCCCGATCCCAGGTCCAGGACCGCCATCCCGGGCCTCAGCCCAGCGCGCTCCAATATGGAAGGCGGATCCAGCGCGCCGCGCCAGCGCCCACCGCGGCCGTGCCCCCGATGCCAAAGCGCCATGAGCATAGGTTAATTATTTATCCTTTATTAGCGTTGCGCGTTTTGTCGCGCGCCTGAAACGGTTAAAATCGATGCTCAGCAATGGGCCCTGTGGCCGAAGGCGGGAGAATAAAGGTGCTGTCCCTGGACCTGGACGGAACCATCGTCGACAGGGGATTCGCCGAGTTCTTCTGGATGGAGCTCGTCCCTCGGCTCTACGCCGAGTCGAAGGGAGTGGACTTGGAGAGGGCGCGGGAAGAGGTCTACTCGGCGTACGATGAGGTCGGGCCCTCGGATCTCAGGTGGTACTTCCCGGAGTACTGGTTCAGCAGGTTCGGAATAAAGGCGGACCCCCTCCGCCTCATAGAGGAGAACGCCGACCGCCTGAGGATGTATCCGGACGCGGAGGAGCTGCTCTCCAAGGTCGGGGGCAGGTACATGGTCGTGGCCTCGACCAACAGCGCGAGGATCTTCGCGGAGGCGTACCAGAGGATATTGGGCATCAGGTTCGACGCGATAATCTCGTCCGTCTCCGACTTCGGGATCCCGAGGAAGAACGCGGAGTTCTATAGGAGGGCGGCGGCCGCGCTCCGCGTCGATCCGGGCGAGGTGTTGCACGTGGGGGATGACCCGGAGAGGGACCTGAAGGCCGCGCTTGAGGCCGGGGTGGACGCGTACTTGGTCGGCAGGGGAGGTTGCTCGCCCGGGCTGGAGCGCTGCGTCAGGGACCTCAGGGAGATAGCGCGGATGCTCGACGGCCCTACGCGCCGCTCCGGGGCCGTCTAATCAACGCCCTCAAAGCGATTGTCAACGCGACGTCATCCCAAAGCCTTTAAGGATGAGGCGGATCCGAACTTGGCGTGGATCCCCCCACTCCCGCGCAGCTAATGGACAAGCTCGCGGGGCTCACGGAACATCACGACGAGATACCCGAATCCCTGCTGTTGGGGGCGGGGTACGACGGCCAGAGGAAGCTCGCGTACCTGCAGTTCTACGACCCCAGATCCCAGCGCATATACTTCTACTACGATAGGACAGGGCACAAGCCGTACTTCTACACCAGGTCCTCGCCGGAGGAGCTCGCGCAGCTCCGCGGGGCTGAGGGGGTCCTGGAGCTCAGGGTGGAGGAGAAGCTGGACCTCCTGAACGACACCCGCGCGAAGTTCACCAAGGTTATAGTCGAGGATCCTCTTGCCGTATCCGGGTCCGGGGGCAGAAGGGGGCTCCGCGACCTGGTCAAGGCGTACGAGGCCGACATAACGTACTACCTCAACTACATATATGACATGGGAATACATCCGGGCACTTTCTACAGGGTGTCCTCCGGATCGGTCGTCCCCGCGGACTTCGAGGTGCCCAGCGACGTGAGGTCCGCGCTCGCGAGCGCCCTTGAGAAGGTGGAGCCCGTCTTCCGGAGCTACGTGGAGGAGTGGGCCCGCGTCCTGAGCCAGCCTTTCCCGCGCATAAGGCGCGCGGCCCTGGACATAGAGGTCTTCACGGAGAGGATGGACAGGGTTCCGGATCCCTCGAAGGCCGATCAGAAGGTCATCAGCGCCTCCCTAGTTGGGAGCGACGGCCTGAAGCGCGTCTACCTCCTCAAGAGGCCCGAGCTCGACAGGGGGGAGCGCAGGCTTCCCCCTGACGTCCAGGAGCTGGAGTTCGACTCGGAGGAGGAGCTCCTGCTGGCCCTCTTCAACGACATGATGGACTACCCGGTCCTCGTGACCTTCAACGGGGACGACTTCGACCTGCCTTACCTATATCACCGCGCTCTGAAGTTCGGCATACCGAAGGACGCGATCCCCATCTCCTTGGGGAGGAACGAGGCGCACGTCCGCCACGGCGTCCACGTGGATCTGTACAAGGTCTTCAACAACAGGGCAATACAGGGATACGCGTTCAACAACCGCTACTCCGAGCACACGTTGAACGCGCTGGCCGAGTCCCTCCTCAACATGGAGAAGGTGGAGTTCGAGGGCTCGATAAACGACCTGTCAATGGAGATGCTCGCGTACTACAACTACACGGATTCGGAGCTCACGTACAGGCTCACCGAGTTCAACAACGACCTGCTGATGAAGCTCCTCCTCACGATCATGAGGATAGCCAAGATGCCGCTCGCGGACGTCGCGCGCACGAGCGTCTCCAACTGGATAAGGAGCCTCCTGATCTTCGAGCACAGGAGGTGGGGCGCAATAGTCCCGAACAGGGAGGATCTGGAATCAAGGTCGGTCTCCTACTCCAAGGCGATAATAAAGGACAAGAAGTACAGAGGGGGGCTAGTCATAGAGCCCGTCCCGGGAGTGCACTTCAACGTGGTCGTCCTCGACTTCGCGTCGCTGTACCCCAGCATAATCAAGGTCTACAACATATCCTACGAGACAGTCCGCTGCCCCCACGAGGAATGCCGCAGCGATCCGTCGCGCCGCGTGCCGGACACGGAGCACTGGATATGCAAGAAGAGGCGCGGGATAACGTCGCTGCTCATAGGTTCGCTTCGCGACATACGCGTTGACTACTTCAAGGCTCTCTCCAAGAGGCCGGGCGTGACGGAGGAGGAGAAGGAGTTCTACTCGGTCATATCCCAAGCTCTCAAGGTTATCCTGAACGCCAGCTACGGCGTCATGGGCTTCGAGAACTTCGCCCTCTATTACCTGCCCGTGGCCGAGGCCACGACCGCATACGGGCGTTGGGCCATCACGCAGACGCTCAACCACGCGAAGGAGATGGGGCTCGAGGTGGTATACGGCGACACGGACTCCCTATTCGTCAAGGCGCCCAGCGACGAGCAGATAAGGGAGCTCACGACGTGGGCCAAGGAGAGGCTTGGGATAGACCTGGAGGTCGACAAGGTGTTCAGGTACGTCGCCTTCAGCGAGAGGAAGAAGAACTACGTGGGCGTCTACAAGGACGGGCGCGTCGAGGTCAAGGGGCTTACCGGCAAGAAGAGCAACACGCCGGACTACATAAAGAAGGTCTTCTACGACGTGATGAACGTCCTCGGCAACGTCAACTCTGAGAGGGACTTCGAGCACGCGAGCGCCGAGATACGCAGGATGATACGCCAGGCATACCTGAATATAAAGGAGAGGAAGGTGCCGCTCGAGGAGCTGGCGTTTCGCGTCATGTTGAGCAAGCCGCTCGACCAGTACAAGGACACGACGCCTCAGCACGTGAAGGCTGCCAGGCTCCTGAGGAACGCGGGGAAGGACGTGAAGCCGGGCGACATAATATCCTACGTGAAGACCGTGGGCGGGATGGGCGTCAAGCCGGTTTCGATGGCAAGGCCGGAGGACATAGACGTTGATAAATACGTGGAGTACCTGCGTTCGACCTTCGAGCAGCTTCTCGACGCGCTCGGCTACAGCTTCGAGGAGATAATGGGGATCACGAGCATAGAGGACTTCTTCTCGTTCGCGCCGCAGTAGATTTCACCTCGATCCGGCGATCCCGATCGGGATCGTTAAAGGATCTGGGATAGCCTCCGGCATAGGCCTCTCGCGCTTTCGCCTGCAGACCGCTCGTCCCTTTCGCCTCAGACCGCCCCGAACCGCGGCGATCTGAAGCGGCAGGGACTTCGACCTCGCCCACGGATCACGGGCTATCACCGTGGGGTCATGGGTCGCCGTCGAGGCCAGCGGCATGGGC
>CAYFFS010000019.1:0-22919 GCA_964342765.1 uncultured Nitrososphaerales archaeon
CCCTCGAGCCCCCTGGAGGCCCCCGCCAGGCGGACCGGGTCCTCGAGCGCCCTCCGCAGCTCCTCCACGGCGCTCCTGCCCCGCGTCAGCGCCACGGAGTAGAGGCGCCCGTCCTCCCCCACGAATATGGGCTCCCTCCCGTGCGCCCCGAGGAACCTCCTCCTGGCGTCCGCCATGAGCACGTGAGGCCCCCTCCTGACCTCCAGGCTGCAGCAGGTCGTCGACTCGAGCAGGAAGGACGCGGCCAGCGAGGAGCCCTCCTCGCCCACCGAGTAGGCGATGACCTCGAATCCCCTGGACCTCAGGTAATTCGCCAGCCCCCTCACGGTCCTCCAGAGCTCCCCCCATATGACGTCCTCCGGGCCCTCCGGCCTCTCGATGAGCAGCGTGACCACGTTGGGCGCCAGCTCCTCGGGCGCCAGGACGCCCCCGAGGGGCCTCCAGGACGAGAAGAAATCAGGGCTGGGGTCCTCCAGGAACGCCTCGGAGGAGGCCACGAAGACACCAACGCTCCAGGGCGAGAGCGCAGCCCCCAGGTTCCTCCTGGGATCCACGGGATCCGGCACCACCAGGAGGCCGCCCCGGGGCGGCCTCACGTCCTCTGGGAGAGGCTCCAGGGCGACGACCTCGCCCTCCCTCCAGGAGGTCGCCGCGCGCATGAGCCCCAGGAGGCTTCCGTACTTGAGGACCAGGACCTCCACCAGGTAGCCGCTGAACCCGCGGACCCTGACCTCCGCCCCGTAGATACCCTGGGCTATCATGAAGGCCTTTGCGGCCCTTATCTCGTCCCTCAGCTCGTCGTTCAGCCTTTTCAGCAGGTACTCCGTGTGGTAGGGCGACCTGTCGGCGGCGCTCATCCACTGGCCGCGGGGGACCCTGTAGCAGGGGACGACCTCCACGCGCGTGCCCTTCACGAGCCCGCTCAGGTAGGGGTGCTCAGCATATCTCCTCTCCACGCGCTCAGCGCCCATCATCTCCAGCGCCCTGGCCGCCGCCCTCAGCCCGTCGCCCTCCAGGTCCACGCCAGGGCTCAGGAGGATGAAGACGTCGACGTCGGCGTGGCCGGCCAGCCACGTGCCGTGGGCGTAGGACCCGCCCAGCCTGGCCTCGCCCTCCAGGCCGAGCTCCTCCAGCGCCCTGGCCGCCGCCATCAGCGCCGCATCAGCTACCTCGTCCACCCTCCTGCGCTCCTCCTCGGGGGGCCTGAGCCTCCCCTTGACCTCCTCGATTACCTCCTCCGCCCTCAACCAGCGGGTACACCTCTATGTCCGTGTAGATGGGCCCCTTCCTCGTCAGGACGCTCCTCTTGAGCTTGAACTCATTCACGTCGACCTTGCCGAACTCGTAGTCGCCGTATTCCTTCAATATCTCGATGGCCCCGCGGGCCCTCTCCTTGACGCGCGCGATGGTCAGGTGCGCCACGAAGCTCTCCTCCTCCCGCGGGACTATCCCCCTCAGGGCCCTCTCTATCTCGTCCCTCAGCCCCCTCAGCTCCTCCCCTCCCTCCTCAACGCCTATCCAGATGACGCGGGGGTTTCCCGGCGAGGGGAAGGCCCCGAGCCCCCTCAGCGTCACGCTGAACCTGGGGTAGCGGATACCCCTCAGCGCCTCCCCCACCCTGCGGACCACGCCCTCCTCGACTTCCCCCAGGAACCTAAGGGTTAGGTGCAGGTTCTCCTCCTCGACGGGCTTAACCCTGAGCTCCGCCTCCAGGGATCTCCTCACGTTCCTGTAGGCCTCCAGGCCCTCCCCTTCCAGCCTGACGTCCACGGCGACGAAGCACCTGATGCCCATGGGGCTATCACCGGGGCGCCCGGCCTTTAAAGGAAATTGTCGAGGGGCGCGTCCGACCCCGAGCCGTCCTACTGCCATCCTGCTATAAAATCAATATATGAACATAAAATAATACAGGAGCCACCGGCACAACCTTTATCTGAGAGCCGTTTCTGGGCATACCAGGGGGTTAAAGTTTGATAGGTAGCGCGACCGACCTGATAATAATCATCATAGTGGCGGTCGTGCTCTTCGCCGGCGCCAGCAAGATACCCGAGATATTCCACGCCTTCGGGAGGGCCGTTGGCGAGTACAAGAAGGGGAAGCTGGAGTCCGAGATGGAGCTCAGCAGGATGGCCCAGGGCGCCCAGAGCTCCCAGGGGCAGGCCTCCCAGCAGCAGGGCAAGGATGAGAGGGTTAAGCAGCTGGAGGCCCAGATCGCGGAGCTCCAGAGGCAGCTCCAGGAGCTCAAGTCGGAGAAGGGCTGAGGGGCGGAGGTGAGGTTGCGGCTTGATAAGCAACCTCACCGACGCTCTAGTTGTGTTAGTTGTGTTCATACTCCTGATGGGAGGGGAGCGCGACATATCCGGGCACATAAAGGAGATAGGGAAGTTCGTCGGCAACATCAGGAAGGCCGAGAGCAACTTCAGGAGAGAGCTGGCCAGGGAGCTTAACCTAGAGGAGCTCGGTGCCGGGGAGCTGGCGGGGGTGAGGGGGGACATGTCGAGGGCCTTCGCCGACGGCGCCGATCCCCCTCGCGCGCCGAGGGCGTCGCCGCAGGACGCTCGCGTCAGGGAGCTCGAGGAGGAGGTGAGGAGGCTGAGGGCGGAGCTGGAGGAGCTCAGGTCCAGGGCGAGGTCAGAGGATGGTCGGAATGTCCAGGGCGGTTGAGGAGGGGATAGACCAGGAGCGCAGGCCCCTCCTATCCCACATAAGTGAGCTGGCGCGCAGGCTCAGGAGGGTTGTCATAGCGCTCGGGGTCACCTTCTTCCTGGCGTTCGCCTTCGGGCCCAGGGAAGTCAGCGTAGATGGGTACGCCGTGCCGATACCATATCCGAGCATATACCACAGCTTCGCCGACTACGTGATAAGGGCGTTCATACAGAACGAGCTGCCGCCGGGGCTTCACCTGATAAACATAAACCCGTTCGACCCCCTCTACGCCTCCCTCTACGTCTCATTCCTGCTCTCCCTCGTGGTGGCCATCCCGGTGGCGGTCCGCGAGCTCTGGGCGTTCGTCGCCCCGGGGCTCTACAGGCACGAGAGGGCCATGGTAAAATACGCCCTGGTGCCCTCCGCCGTCCTCTTCCTCGCGGGGGCCTCGTTCGCCTACTTCATAATAGTGCCGTTCATGATGAGGTTCGTCCTCTACTACACCCAGGTGCTCGGCGTCGAGCCCACGATAAGCCTGAGGGCCTTCGTGAACACGGTCGTCGCCCTCGTGATGGCGACCGGAATAGCGTTCGAGTACCCGCTGGTGATGGCCGCCCTCACCTTCCTGGGGATCGTGGGCGCCAGGACGTGGAGGAGGAACTGGAGGTGGGGCGTGCTGGGGGCGTTCATAATAGCGTGGATAATATCGCCCGGCACGACCGGCGGGATAATAGAGACGACTATAGGGACCATACTGTCGATCCTGTACTTCATCGGGGTGGCCGCGGCCTACTGGATAGAGAGGAGGCGCCTGCGCTCGGCCAGGTCCTATGAGGATCTGAGGCGATCCCGAGGCTGTTCCTCGGGCGGCGCGCGGGCCCAGCCGAAGTCGGAGGCGGGCAAAGGACTATAAACGCGCGCACGCGACGTTCACCGTGTCCGATCTCCTGGGCGCCGGGGACCGCCTGAGGCTGGTGGCCCCGAGCTCCTCCCTCTGCGTGCGCTGCAAGGGGAGGCTGCTCCTGTGCGGGAAGCCCGTGTGCCCCCTCCTCGTGCGCTCCCTCCCCCTGCTCCGGAGCGTGGAGGGCCTCGGGACCGACCTGGAGGGCAGCAGCCCCCCGGGCGTCTTCGTGGGGCGCATCGGCTATCCTAAGGTTGAGGTCGGCCCCCTCCTGGTCGGCGAGAGGGGGGACACGCGCATCTTCGACTCCCCGGAGGACTGGTACGGCCTGGGATACGACAGGATAGCCGAGATGAGGGTCAGGCTCGTCAGGGGCATGAAGCCAATGGAGGTGGGGAGCGCCAGGGATCCTCCCCCATACCTTCAGAGGCTGCACGACATGTTGCTGTCCCGCTGGAGCAGCGACGTCGAGGTGAAGTTCTCAAGGCCTCCCTCGGCCACCGTGCTGCTGGTTGACGAGGCTCCTCCGTTCGGCCCCTCCGCGCCCGTCGAGAGGATGGACGTGAGGCCCGGGTCTAGCGATCGCGCGCTCGAGAAGGTGTACTACGATCGTGACCTGAGGAGCGAGGAGGCGGTCCTGAGGCTCTACCGCTCGGGCGTGAGGATCACCGAGATACAGAGGGCGTTCAGCGCCGGCATGATGGGGCTGGGCGTCAACAGGAAGCTCGTCCCCACCAGGTGGAGCATAACGGCGGTGGACGACATGATATCCAAGCAGCTCGTCGAGGAGATAAAGGACATGGCGACCATAGACGAGTACCGCGTGTACGTGGAGAGGCGCCTGGGCAACGCGTTCGTCGTCGTGATGGCCCCCTTCAGGTGGGCGTTCGAGTGGATAGAGGCGTGGTATCCGGGGACTACTTGGAACGCGTCGGGGGAGTCGCCCGAGGTGATAGGGGATCGTGAGGGCTATCGCGGTAGGACTAGGTACGCGGAGGAGATCGGCGGCTGCTACTACGCTGCGAGGCTGGCGGCGGCCGAAAGGCTACGCGGCGAGGGCAGGCAGGCGGCGGTCGTCGCGTTCCGCGAGATATACCAGGACGCGCTCTTCCCGGTCGGCGTGTGGTTCGTGAGGGAGTACCTGAGGCGCGCCCTGCGCGGGGGATACGAGCGCTTCGACGACGCCCGCGCCGCCTTCGATTACGCGTTCAGGTTCCTCAAGCTGCCGAGGGACGTGTGGTTGTCCAAGAGCGTCATAGCGAGGCAGCTGCTGTCGCAGTCGAGGCTGGACGACTGGAAATCCTTTTAGAAAAAGCGCCTCAGCCGCCCCCGTCCCGGCATGACGAAGAGGATAGCCGTGATAGACAGGGACCTGTGCCTGCCCAAGAAGTGCGGGCACGAGTGCCAGAGGTTCTGCCCGCCGCAGATCACGGGCCACAAGGTCGTCGAGTTCGGGGAGGACGGCTACCCGGTGATCAACGAGTCCCTCTGCATAGGGTGCAACATATGCGTCAAGAAGTGCCCGTTCTCGGCAATCACAATAGTGAACCTGGCGGAGGAGCCCGACGAGTCGCCCGTCCATCAGTACGGCCCGAACGCCTTCCGCCTCTACAGGCTCCCCATGCCCAGGAGGGGCAGGGTCGTGGGCATCCTGGGCAGGAACGGCGTCGGGAAGACCACGGCGCTCAACATACTGTCCGGGAAGCTCGCGCCTAACCTAGGATCCTACGAGGAGCCGCCAGGCTGGAGGGAGGTGCTCAGGTTCTTCCAGGGCACGGAGCTCCGCGACTACCTGGAGAGGGTATCCCTGGGCTCCCTGAGGGTTTCCATAAAGCCGCAGTACATAGAGCAGATGAGGGCCTGGAAGGGGTCGTCCCGCGAGCTCCTGGAGCGCCTGGACGACTCGGGGAGGTCCCGCGAGCTCTCGCGGAGGCTCGGCCTGGAGGCATCGCTGGACAGGTCCCCCGGGGAGCTCAGCGGAGGTGAGCTCCAGAGGCTCGCCGTCGCCATAGCGGCCTCGAAGGAGGCGGACGCGTACTTCTTCGACGAGCCGAGCAGCTACAACGACGTCCACCAGAGGCTCGCGGTGGCCGGCGTCATAAGGGACCTGGCGAGGGCGGGTAAGTACGTCGTGCTCGTGGAGCACGACCTGACCTTCGTGGACTACGCCGCGGACTTCGTGCACGTGGTCTACGGAAAGCCGGGCGTGTACGGCGTGGTCTCGAACCAGATGGCCCTTGGGGCCGGGATAAACTCGTTCCTGGACGGCTACCTGCCGGGCGACAACGTCAGGATACGCGATCACCAGGTGCTCTTCGACGTCCTCGGCAGGCCCTCGGCGGAGGTGGAGTCGCCCCCCGTGGTCGCCTACACGAGGCTCACGAAGTCCTACCCCGGGTTCACGCTCGAGGTCTCGGAGGGCGAGCTGAGGATGGGCGAGGTCACGGGGGTCGTGGGGGCGAACGCCCTCGGCAAGACGACCTTCCTCAGGATGCTTGCGGGCGTCGACTCCCCGGACTCCGGGAGCGTCTACATGACGGCCAAGGTCTCCTACAAGCCCCAGTACATATCGACGTCGTTCGAGGGCACGGTCGAGGAGGCGCTCACCAGGGCGGTCGGCGGCTCCTGGTCCTCGGAGCCCGCGCTCTCCTCGGTCGTAAGGCCGCTCGGGGTCGACTCGCTGCTTAACAAGCAGGTTCAGAGGCTCAGCGGAGGCGAGCTCCAGAGGCTCGCCATAGCTCTCTGCCTGCTGAGGGACGCCGACGTCTACGCGCTGGACGAGCCGAGCGCGTTCCTCGACGTCGAGGAGAGGCTCGCCCTATCCCGCATACTCCAGAGGTACGCGAAGGACATGGGGAAGGGAGTGGTCGTCATAGACCACGACGTGGGCCTCATAGACTTCTCATCCGACAGGCTGATAGTATTCACGGGCGAGCCGGGCCGCAGGGGCCTGGCGTCCGCCCCCATGGAGAAGAGGGAGGGCATGAACGCTTTCCTAAGGGGCCTCGGGATAACCTACAGGAGGGATCCGAACAGCGGAAGGCCGCGCGTCAACAAGCCGGGGAGCAGGCTGGACAGGCGCCAGAAGGAGCTCGGCGAGTACTACTACTTGGCGCCGGTCGCTGAAGGGGAAGAGGAGGCTTGAGCAAGCTCCTCAGGAGGATACTGAGGGGCATACTCTCGGAGGAGGAGCTCGAGCTAGTGTCCGGAGGCTTCGACGTGATAGGGGACATAGCGATCGTGAGGCTGCGGCCGGGCCTTCCGCCGGAGAAGAAGGAGGCCGTCGCCGAGGCCCTGATGTCGGCGGTTCCCTCGGTGAAGTCGGTCTGGGCGCAGGTTACACCCGTATCAGGGGAGTACAGGATACGCGGCCTCGAGCACCTGGCCGGGGAGAAGCGCACCACGACGATCCACAGGGAGCACGGCTGCTCCTACATTGTTGACGTGGCCAAGGTGTACTTCTCCCCTCGCCTCTCGGGCGAGAGGCTGCGCGTGGCCTCCCTAGTGAGGGACGGCGAGATCGTGCACAACATGTTCGCCGGCGTGGGCCCCTTCTCCATCCTGATAGCCAGGATGGCCAGGAACGTCATAGTTTACAGCTCCGAGCTGAACCCGGACGCGTTCGAGCTAATGGCCAGGAACATAAGGATGAACGGGGTGAGGGGATCGGTCTTCCCCCTCCTTGGGGACGCGCTGGCCCACGCCCGCATCCTCAGGGGGCTGGACAGGGTGCTCCTCCCCCTGCCCGAGAAGGCGCTCGAGGCGCTACCCATCGCGGCCGAGGAGCTCCGCCCGCTAGGGGTCGCCCACGTGTACCTCCACGTGGAGGGCGATCGGCCCGAGCCCCGCGCAATGGACATGGTGAGATCGGCCGTCCCCAGGCTCCACCCGTTCTACGCGAGGATAGTCAGGGAGGTTGCCCCCCGCCTGTACCAAGTTGTTGTGGACGCAGCGCTCCTTCCATGAGGCGAAGGGCCGCCCTGGCCAACAGGCCGGCCACCCTGACGGGCTCTGGGTACCTGCCGTGAATCGTGAAGTCGTTCAGCGCCCTGCTGACCTCGCGCCCCGAGATCCCGGCCGCCCTCACGTAGACCGGGAATCCTGTGTGGAGCACCACCCTCTCCCTCGGCCCCAGCCTCCTGTAGGCCTCCAGCTTCT
The DNA here is from genome assembly GCA_964342765.1 of uncultured Nitrososphaerales archaeon. Classification (GTDB taxonomy): domain Archaea; phylum Thermoproteota; class Nitrososphaeria; order Conexivisphaerales; family Conexivisphaeraceae; genus Conexivisphaera. The sequence goes on from CAYFFS010000019.1 coordinate 7,706, forward strand.
CCCTCCACCGATCGCCGAACCTCCTCCTTATCACGTCCTCAAGCCCCCTTGAGGTGCGATAGGTCAGCACCAGGACGGGCCTTCCGGTCTCGCTCCAGATCCTCTCCGGGTCCACGATGTTAAACCAGCTCACGACGGCCCCGGATACCATTATCAGGTTCACGTCCTCCCTCCTCAGCTCCCTGTACATCCTGAGTATCACGTCGGTGGCGTCATCCCCCCCGACTGTGGCGAGCCCCAGGGCGGCGCCGTCCACTATCAGGTCCTTCCTCATCACTATGCCCGCGAAGACGGACCAGGGGAGCCCTCCGAGCCTAAATGACTCGGCCACCCCCAGGCACCTTATCCCCTTCTTGCCCAGCGACGGCCTTGCGGGGCGGCTCAATCCTGATCTCCTTGGCGGCCTCCATCACCCTTAAGGCTATCTCGATCGCCCTCTCCGCGTCCTTCCTCCCCTTTGAGCCCTTGCGTGAAATCAGCTCCAGCTCCCTGACGCCCTGCGGCCAGAGGTAGTGCCCCCTGCTGAGGAGCTCCTCGGACGCTGCGAGGGGCGGCTTGCCCTCGCAGGGGACGCCGAGCCTCCTGCACGCCTCCGCCAGCACCCTGGACACAGCCTCGCGAGCCTCCTCGACGGCCCTAGCGTGCTCCCCCCTCCTGAGGAGCTCCCTCGCGTGCTCCACGAGCTCCTCCCCCTCCCGGCTCCTCACGCTCACGTAGTAGTACCTGGGGGGTTCCGCCCTGGGCTGCCTCGCGGCGTAACCCCTCCTGTACGAGCGCAGGAACATCATATACGTGACGGCCATCAGCGCCACCAGCAGAGCGGTGTAGAGGTACCACGCGGTCGTCGAGGCGTACTCCTGGGCGCTCACGCGGGCCGTAGGGCCGCCCGACCTATAGGGATTCCGGGGGCTCGGACAAATGCCTTCACCACACCGAGCTTCGGATTAACTCTGACTCCTCATCGCCCCTCAGCCAATGGATCGATCCCCAAGATAAACAGGGCGCCTGGCCATGGCCAGCGCGCGGCTGAGGTCGCCCAGCGATCCCACGACGAAGTCCGCGCCCGCCTCCAGAAGGGTCTCCGCGCTCGCGGCGCCGCCCTCCACGCCCACGGCGATCGCCCCGACGCCCTTCCCAGCCCTCATGTCGGAGGGCGTGTCCCCTACCATGATCGCCTCCCGCCCTGATAAGTGGAGCGCGCCGAGCGCCATTAGGAGCCCCGCCGTCCCGGGCTTCAGCTCCCCCGAGTCGTCCCTCGTGACGACCGCGTCGAGGTATCCCGCCACCTCAGGGAACCTGCGCAGCACGATCTCGGTCGCCCTCCTCGAGTTGTTGGTGACGAGGGCCAGGCGGTACCCGTTGGCCCGCATCTCCCTCAGCGCCTCCGCGGCGCCCGGCCTCAGGCCCACCTTGGACGCGGCCTCCAGCTCGAGCTCCTCGTACTCCTCGAATATTATCCTCCGCGCGGCCTCCGCGGCCTCCGCCCCCAGGGCCTCCCTCACCCTCGCTATTATCTCCCTGGCGCTCCTCGCGTCCAGGTTCAGCCCCTGCCCCCCGACCACCTCGACGGCTATCCTGCGGATTGCCCTGGCCCTGCCGAGCTCGTAGTCCACCCCGTAGTCCACCAGGGTGCCGTCCATGTCCAGCAGCACAGCCCTCACGCCGCGGCCGGCTGCCAACTTGGCCAGATCGCGCAGGGCGCCGAGCGCCGACACCAGCCGCGCAAGGCGTCCTCGAATATATCCGTAGCGGGCGCAGGAAAAAGGACTATAAGGCGTGGATCCCCGCCGCGCCGTGCGCTGGCGCCGGGCCGCCTGCAGGGCCATCCGCTACGCGGGCTACGTCGCGCTGGCCCTGGCGGTCGCCTCGGCCGCCCTCCTCCTGATGAACAGGCTCGGCCTGGCTTTCCCGGTTGAGGGCGTGAGCATGCTGCCGGTCCTCCGCACGGGCGACCTGGCGCTCACGCTGCCGTCCAGCGTCTCCGCGGTCCAGCCGGGCGACGTGATAGTCTACAGGTCGCCCGCGGGCTTCCTGGTGATACACAGGGTGCTGGAGAAGGGGAACGGCTACCTGATAGTGAAGGGCGACGATAACCCTGTGCCAGATCCTTGGAGGGTGACCAACTCGATGATCGTGGGGCGCGTGTACCTCGTGATCGATTACCTGGGCTACATGGCGCTGCCCCCGTTCACTTACTCGGTCGCCGCAGTCCTCGTGGCGCTCTACGCGCTGTACGCGGCGTGCGAGCGCCAGGGTTTAAATAGGGTTTAAATACTGGGCTATTTAAAGTAAATCGATGTCCGCGTCCACCACGAAGAGGGAGGCGGTCGTGTCGATAGAGAACGTGGTAGCGTCCGCGAGCGTCGACCAGCCGATAGACCTGGGTCAGGTTACGAAGCTCTTCCCGGGCGTCGAGTACCACCCGGAGCAGTTCCCCGGCCTCGTCTTCCGCCTGAAGAACCCGAAGACCGCCACGCTGATCTTCAGCTCCGGCAAGATGGTCTGCACAGGCGCCAAGAGCGAGAGCCAGGCGATAAAGGCCGTCAAGACGGTCGTGGAGAAGCTCAGGGCGGCCGGAATAGACATAAGGAACGAGCCGCGCATAGAGATACAGAACATCGTGGCCTCCGCGAGCCTAGGGGGGAGGGTCAAGCTGGAGGAGGCGGCCATGGTCCTCCCCCGCAGCATGTACGAGCCCGAGCAGTTCCCCGGCCTCATATTCAGGATGGACGAGCCCAAGACCGTCATACTGCTTTTCGCTAGCGGGAAGCTGGTCTGCACGGGCGCAAAGAAGGAGGAGGAGGTCTACAGGGCCGTGGAGAAGCTTCACGCGATGCTCGAGGAGAACAACCTGATGTCCTACGACTAGCCTCCTCACCTTATAAGGCGGATACCCCCTGGGGCCCGCGTGCGCCGCGTCGTCCTGCTGAAGGGCGATGGCATAGGTCCCGAGATAAGCGCCGCGGCGGTCCACGTCCTCAGGGAGATCGGGGCAACGGACAGGGTGGAGCTGATAGAGGCTGAGGCCGGGAGCGAGTGGTGGAGGTCCCACGGGGGGAACAGCTACGTGCCGGAGGACACGTGGAGGCTCCTCGAGGATTCGGACGCCTGCATAAAGGCGCCCTTCACCACGCTCTACGAGCCGGGGGCCCCGAGGAGCGCGGTCGTCGCCATACGCCAGAGGTTCGACCTCTACGCGAACGTGAGGCCCATAAAGACGTTCAGGGGCATGAGGGGGCCCCTGGGGCCCGTTCGCCACATATACGTGAGGGAGAACACGGAGGACCTCTACGCCGGCATAGAGTACGGTATAACCCCCGAGGCCTCTATATCGATAAGGAAGGCCACGTACTTCGCGTCCTCCAGGCTCGTTCGCCGCGCCCTCGAGCTGGCCTCGGGGCTCTCCTGGCGCCGCGCGTTCATAGTCCACAAGGCCACCGTGATAAGGGAGACCGACGGCATGTTCGTGAGGGCTGCGCGCGACGTCGCAGCGGAGTACCCCGGAATAGAGCTGCGCGAGATCCTGGTGGACAACATGGCGCAGCAGCTGATCCTGAACCCGCAGCAGTTCGACGACTCCGTGATAGCGGGGCCCAACCTCTACATAGATATACTGTCCGAGGAGTCCGCGGCCCTCGTCGGCGGGATCAGCGCTGTCTACTCCGCCAACATGGGCGACTCCTACGCGATGTTCGAGCCGGCCCACGGCAGCGCGCCGGGGCTCAAGGGGAAGGGCGTGGCCAACCCAATGGCCATGATCCTTGCCTCCGCGGCCGCCCTGAACTACCTGGGCGAGGAGTCCCTGGCGCTGGCGATCGTCGAGGGGGTTGAGCGGACCGTCGAGGAGGGGAGGATCCTGACGCCCGACATGGGCGGCTCCTCCTCCACAATGGACGTGGCGCTCGCGGTCGCCAGGCACGCGAAGGAGGCCCTGGCATCCGGGCAGCTGCAGCGGAGCCCGCTCATCTTCCCCTGGCGTCGTCGATCGGCCGGCGTCGCAGCCCCTATCCTCCGGGCGACCGATAGGGAGGCCCTCTCCCTGTCCAGGACCTCCTCCACGCGGTAGTTCTCGGAGAGCCTCCTGAGTATCCTCGACTTCCACTCCCCATCCTCGCCGTCCGGGCTCATGAGGAGCCCGTCCCAGATTATCCCCATGGACCTGAGCTCCTCCTCCGTCGCCTTCCTGATGCGCTCCGGCCTCCTCGTGACTATTATCAGCCTGGTCCCCTCGGCCCTCCTCCTCCACGCGTACTCGAGGAAGGGGCCCCGGGAATCCAGGGAAAGGGCACTCGGGTCGTAGTAGAGCTCCAGGAACCTCGTCCTGAGGTCCCCCCTGAGCCTCCAGGGCGAGGAATCGGGCGGGACCCCCACCTTGGCCAGCGCCTCCCTCACGCGGCGCGAGTCGTCCACTAGTATCCCGTCGACCTCCGAGACTATCACCCCCTCACCCTCCGGTATTCCCTCTATCAGGAACGGCTTGCAGATCCTCCGGTAGTCGCAGACGTCGCATTCCCACGTCCTCCCCTCGATTATCGCCTCGCGAGGCGGCGGAACGCCCTTCGTCAGGTACTCGTGGAGCAGCAGGGCCCTCTCCGCGGCCCTCCTGAGCTCCCCCTCGTCCCTCTTCACGTCGAACGAGGCCAGGGTCCCCCTCCTCTTATCCCAGTAGAGCAGCACCCCGTCCTCGACCCCTAGCGCGTTTAGGTAGATCTGGAGCTGCATGGCGTGATGCTCCTGCGGCGCCTCCGGCAGGCGCGACGTGGACTTGACCTCCACGACCACCCTCCTTCCGCCGACCTTTGCGACTATCAGGTCGACCCTCCCCGATAGGACGATCCCGTTCCCGAGCTCAAGGCGCACCTCCCTCTCCACGTCCTCCACCTCCACGTTCCCCGAGGCGCCTAGGGCCTCCGCGACGGCCTCGTGGATCCCCTTACCGGTCGCGAACACCGCCAGCTTCTCGCTCGTGGGCTCCTCGCCCATCGTGTAGATGTAGTACTGCTTGCGCAGGCAGTAGCCCAGGTAGCTCGGGTAGTAGACCCCGGGCCTCCTCTCGTGCGCCGCGCTCTCCTTCCTCCAGAGCTCCCTGAGCCCCGCCCTGACCGCCTCCCCTATGAGCGAGGCCGGGGAGCCTCCCTCCGCGCGGCCGGACACCGCCCCTCCCTCATCCATAGACCGGGAGATCCAGCGGGTGTGTTAGCCGCCTCCTCTTAAGGGCTAGCAGGTATCCGCCCAGGACGGCGCTCGCGCCGGAGGACACGGCGAGCGCCAGCGACGGGGCCCCCCTGCCCAGGCTCAGGAGGGCGTCCGCCAGGAGCGCCACCGAGAGGGCGAAGAGCGCCGCCACGGCCTTCCTGGACTCGAGCCAGACGAAGGGGGTCAGCGCCAGGACTACTATCCCAGCCCCGGCCTCCAGTAGGCGGACGACCAGCGGGCCGTCGAGCGCCGCCGCCGCGAGCGACGAGAACCCGAGCACCGCGCCGACGTACGCCTCCACGTTGTGGACGTTCAACGGCTCACACCTCCGCGATCTCCAGGTTCCGGTTGAGCGCGTCCGAGACGCCGACGAGGCGCGCCCTGCATCCGTCCGCCTCGACGGAGAGCCCCTCGCCGACCCTTATCCTGCACCCCCCGCACTCCACCGAGGCGCCGGGGAACGCGTCGATCAGCGCCCACTCGTAGGATTCCCCCGAGCTGCAGATCGCTATGGAGAGCGTCCCCTTGGGCTCCCTGAACCCTATTGAGTAATCCTCCTTGGGGGGATACCTCCTCTCCTCCGCGAACATCATCCCGCACTTGGTGCACCTCCAGACGTCAACGAAGCCGACCGGCTCCCCCCTGGCCCTAAGGTTGACCACGCCCGCGTAGACGGGGACGTGCTCGCAGGCGCCCGGCACGTGGCGCCTGCCGCGAGGCCCCAATTAACCGTTGCGGGCCCGCGCGTCGTCAGCGTCCTCCGCCAGGGACCACAGGTGCTCGAAGTAGCTCCTGGCGAGGGCGACCAGTCCCGGGTGATCAGCCTTTATTGCCACGTGTTGGCCGCCTCCGCGCTCGCGCCCCAGAAGCAGCACGACGCCGGATGAGCCGCATATGAGGCCTCCCCCGAACATATCCCCCTTCACCCTTATCAGCGCTCCCGGCAGCTTCCTCCTTAGGACCCTGGCGACGTCCGGCGCAGGCGCTAGGACGTACTTCCTGGATCCGCACCTCCTGACCGCCTCGAGGAGATCGTCCAGGCCCTCGGCCGACTCCCCTGGTATGGCCAAGTAGATGTCCTCCTCGCACTTCTCGGCGATCCCGCGCATGCCCGCGATCGCCGCGTCGAGCCCCACGATTATTATCAGGTCCTCCCTCTCCTGGACGGACCTAACCATGCCCTCTAGCTCCTCCAGGACCTCCTCCTCCACCTTCCTCATCTCCTTCTCCCTTATCGACCTCCAGGCGTAGATGGCCTCCCTCGGGTGCCTCGCCGAGTACCTGGCCGGCCTCCCCTCGCCCGGCCCTATCCAGCCCTTCCTCTCCAGCTTGCCCAGCACCTCGTAGACCTTGGAGCGGGGGACGTCGGCCTCGCGGCTCAGCTCCACCGCGGTCATGGGGCCCCTGAGGAGGAGCGCTACGTAAGCCCTGGCCTCATAGTCGGAGAGCCCCAGCTTGAGGAGCCCCTCCCTGAGACTCTCGGGGAGCCTCGACAACGACCGCTTCGCTCCTTCCCCTGCGGACGCCCTTATCCACGAACGTGTGCCTCCACCAGCGGACCTCCACCTCCGCCCAGACCTCGCTCCTGCCCCTCGGGAGCGTCGGCCTGAGGACGCGCTCGAAGTCCAGCAGCAGCTGCTTGGCCTCCTCGGCGCTCGCCGGGATGTACGTGCGCTCGTCCTCGTCCACTATGAGGGTCCAGATGCGGGCAGGCGCGAGGGGCCCCCTGCTCCAGTAGAGCCTCGCCTCCTTCTGGAACCTCAAGGGGCCCAGGATCCTCCTGCTGATGACCCCCTTCCTGTAGAGCTCCACGCTATAGCGTATCACGAACATCATGTCGTTCCTCGAGTATGCCGCCTCCCAGGCATCGGGGCCGAACGCGTCCCTCAGCCCCCCCACTATGCTGAAGGAGAGAAGGAGGCCGTCGGGCCCGGGCCTCAGGTCGACCTTCGACAGCTTAGTAGATGGCTCCACGTCCCTGTACTCCTCGAGGACCGTCGGCACCACGCTCACGTCCCGAGTCCCGCGCGGATGCGCATTAAGTTTATGGGGGCTGCGCCGCCGATTGAGGGGTGATGCTCAAGGGTAAGGACGTGATATCGGCGCTCGACCTGGAGCCCGAGGACATAATGGACCTGATAGGGCTGGCCGAGCGCTACAGGTCTATGCCCAGGAGCTCCGCGGCCTCCGGCCGCATAATGGCGACCGCGTTCTTCGAGCCCAGCACGAGGACGAGGCTCAGCTTCACCTTCGCCATGAGGAGGCTCGGGGGGGACGTGGTGGACCTGGGGCCCGAGGAGGTCACGAGCAGGGCGAAGGGGGAGACGTTCGAGGACACCATACGCATGATAGACGGGTACGGGCCCGACCTCATAGTGGTGAGGCACGGCCAGCCTGGGAGCGCCGCGGTCGCCGCGGAGATAGCCTCGGCGCCCGTCGTCAACGCGGGGGACGGAACCAACGAGCACCCGACCCAGGCCCTGACCGACCTGTACACGCTTTGGAGGGAGTACGGGAGGCTGGACGGGCTCACAATCGCGATGGTGGGGGACCTCAGGTACGGGAGGACCACCAGCAGCCTATCCTACGCGCTCTCGAAGTTCCCGGGCAACAAGGTGTACTACGTCAGCCCGCCTCAGCTCAGGATGAGGCCGGAGGTCCTCGACAGGATATCGGGGCGCCTGCGCTACGAGGAGGTGGGAAGCCTTGACGAGATCAGGGAGCCGCTTCACGCGATATACATGACCAGGGTGCAGAGGGAGCGCTTCGCGGATCAATCGGAGTACGAGAGGCTCAAGTCATACTACGTGTTGACGCCCGAGCTCCTCGACAGGGTCCCGGGGAGGCCCATAGTCATGCACCCGCTCCCAAGGGTCACGGAGCTCCCCACGAGCCTGGACTCCCATCCTCAGTCCAGGTACTTCCAGCAGGCCCAGAACGGGATGTACATCAGGATGGCGCTCATCGTGAGGATCCTGGGCCTGAGCCCTGACCACCATTAACCTGATGCATGATCTGCAACGATTATATATGACCGCGTTCCTCGAGGCCCAGGTTTGACGCTTCCCGCGCTTAGGCCCTCCCTGGCGGAGCTGGTGAAGCCTGGGGAGGAGTACGTGCGCTCGACCCTCAGCATATGCCCTTACTGCAGCAGGCTGCTCCCGGCGGTCATAGTGGCCAGGGACAACAAGGTGTACATAAGGAAGAGGTGCCCGGAGCACGGCGAGACCGAGGAGCTTTACTGGAGCGACTACGAGATGTACAAGCGCTTCCTGAGGTACTGGCACGACGGCAAGGGGACGGCGGCCCCCACGTTCCAGCTACAGGGGGAGAACGTCTGCACCCACAACTGCGGGCTCTGTCCATACCACATAAACCACACGGCGCTGGCGAACATAGTCGTCACGAACAGGTGCGACCTCACGTGCTGGTACTGCTTCTTCTACGCCAGGAGGGACAAGGGAGGGTTCGTTTACGAGCCGACGCTCGATCAGATAGTGTTCATGGTGAGGGCCCTCAAGGCGGAGAGGCCCGTCCCGGGCAACAGCGTCCAGATAACCGGGGGCGAGCCCACGCTGAGGGACGACCTGCCGGAGATAATACGCGCGATAAAGGCGGAGGGCATAGACCACGTCCAGCTGAACACGAACGGCATCAGGATAGCGCAGCACCCGGAGCTCTGCAAGGTCTACAAGGAGGCAGGCGTGTCGAACCTCTACCTCAGCTTCGACGGGGTGACCCCCAGGACGAACCCGAAGAACCACTGGGAGGCGCCCTACGTCCTCGACGCGTGCAGGCAGGCGGACGTGGGGGTCGTGCTGGTCCCCACTGTCATAAGGGGGGTCAACGACCACGAGCTCGGCGCGATAATAAGGTACGCCCAGAGGAACTCCGACATAGTGAGGGCGGTCAACTTCCAGCCGGTCTCCCTGACCGGGCTTATGCCGCGCGAGCAGAGGGAGAAGTACAGGATAACAATACCGGACGTCATACACGCCGTCGAGGAGCAGACGGAGGGGGAGATACCGGCGGACGCCTGGTTCCCCGTGCCGTCCAGCGTCCCCATAACGCACGTGGTCGAGGCGCTCACCAGGGCGCCTAAGTACGAGCTCTCGATACATCCGCACTGCGGCGCCGGGACGTACGTCTTCGTCGACAGGGTCAACAACAGGCTCGTCCCGATAACGTCCTTCGTGAGGATCAAGGACCTGCTGAACGACCTCCAGGAGCTCGCGGAGAAGGTGCAGTCGGGCGAGAGCAAGTACCTGGCGGCCGCGCAGATAGCGCTCAGGCTAAATTCGTACATAATAAAGGAGAAGGAGCCGCCGGGGGTAGACCTGGCGAAGATGCTCGCGAAGGCGCTCCTCAGGCACGACTACTCGAGCGTTGGCGAGTTCCACCTGAGGACCCTCTTCCTCGGGATAATGCACTTCCAGGACGCCTACAACCACGACGCCGAGCGCGTTCAGAGGTGCGACATACATTACCTGAACCCGGACGGCAGGATAATACCGTTCTGCTCCTACAACGTGCAGCCCTACTACTACAGGGACCTCATAATGCGCAAGTACGGGATGACGATAGAGGAGTGGGAGAGGAGGACCGGCAAGAGGTTGGAGGACGGGCTGTACAGAGGGGACCTTAGGAGGGGCAAGCACCATCCGAACTGCGGCTGCGACCTGGCCCCCAGGCGCTGATCTAGCTCCATCCCAGGGACCTCAGGATCGACGTCGCCTCCTCGGCGGACGCCATCCTGGGGTATCCGTCCTCCAACATTATGGGGATCGGCTCCACGCGCGCTCCCCCTCCCCCCGTTTCCACGCGGACGACGACGGACTGCATGACCTTCGGCAGCGGATAGCTGAAGGAGGGCTTCAGGACGAGCGCCCCCACCCCGTAGAACACGTGGACCCCATCTACGACCTCGTGGCCGACCAGCCCGTGGGGGTGGGCGCCAACTATCAGGTTCGCCCCCGCCCTCACGAGCCTCCTGGCGAGCTCCCTCTGATAGCGAAGCGGGGTCCTCTGGTTGGCTATGCCCCAGTGCGCGAACAGTATAACGAACCTCCCGGCCCTCCTCTCGCGCCTTATTATGCGGGCTACCCTGCCGACGTCCAGCGGATCCGCGCGGCACTCGGCCCTGGGCTGAACGCCCGGCTGCTCCCTGGCCTCGTCGGGGTCCAGCTCGTACTTGCACTTGACGCGCACCGGATGAACGCCCGGCTGCTCCCTTCCGGCCTCGAAACCCGGCGGCAGCGTGGTCGCGAACCCTATCAGCGATACGTCGTCGACCCTAAGCGGGGCGCTGGCCTCGGCGATGTTGCGGCCCGCCCCGAAGTGCGCCACGCCCAGGGAATCCAGGATCCTAATCGTGTCCAGGAGCCCGCGGGCCATGTGGTCCATGATGTGATTGTTGGCGAGCGACGCGGCCCTTACGCCGACGCGGACAAGCGCAGCCGCCCCGCTCGGCGGCTGCGATATCACCACGGACTTCCTCGCGCTCGGCCTGTAGCTCGTTATGGGCCCCTCCAGGTTGACCACCGAGTAGCCCCCCTTCAACAGCTCGACGAGCCTTGGATCCACCTTGTCCGAGAAGTCCTCGCTGTAGGTGACGTCGCCCGCTATCTGTATCAGCACGTGCCGGCTAGTCCAGTCGAAAATTTAAGTTTATTTTGAAGGCCTGTGGGCGACGGCTGCGAACACCAGGGAGAGCGCGGCGGCGGCCGCCGCCACAAGGTAAGCTAGCCCATAGCCCCTCGACGCGTCTACCAGGAGGCCTCCCAGCGGCGGGGAGAGCAGGAGCCCTATGCCGGCCAGGAGCGTCCAGGCCCCCATGACGCCCCCTGCCACCTCGCCCCCGTATAGGTCGCGGGCGAGGGCGGCGTAAAGGACCCACACCCCTCCGTAGCTGATGCCGATCAGTGACGTCCAAGCCGCCAGGGCCCAGTAGCTTCCCGCGAGCGCGGATCCGGCGAGCCCCAGGGCCATGATCGCGTTGTTTATCGTCAGGGCCCTGGGGCGGCCCACGCGGTCTGAAAGCGACGGGAGTCCCAGGGCGCCCGCTATGCCCACCAGCCCTATTAGCGTGAAGAGGGCGCCCCCTTCCGCGTCGCTCGCGCCCATGCTGACCGCGTAGCTCGCAGAGAAGGCTAGGGGGGTCATTATGGCGTACGAGGCGAGCATGTAGGACAGGCCTCCCTGCCAGAACGCGCGCTCCCTGAGCGCTGATGCCATGTCGTCCAAGTACCGGGATAAGGACGGGTCGCGCCTCTCAGGCAGGGTCGCCCCGCCGGCCATGGCGGTGATGGGGATCAGCCAGGCCGCGGCCGCCAAGCCCAGGAGCTCCCAGGCCGCCCTCCAGCCCAGATTGCCCACGATGAACGGGAGAAGCAGCCCAAGGGTTCCAAAGCCCAGGTTGCATCCTATCTGAAGCAGCCCGAGGTAAATCCCCCTCCTCGTCGGGTATGCCCTCTGTACCCAGACTACGAGAGGCGTCCATCCGACGGAGGCGCCGGCCCCTGCGATGCCGAAGGCGAGCGCGGCCTCCGGGAGGTTCCCCACGAGCCCCATGAGCCCCGTGCCCAGCGCGAACAGCGGCAGGAAGAGCAACACGACGCGCCTGAGGTCCTTCACGTCCACGAGGAAGCCGACGAGGAGGGAGGTGGCCGTGTATACCCCTAGGAAGCTGGAGTACACGAGCCCGACCTGCGCCTCGTTGATCCCCAGGGAGGTGGCCATCTCGGGCGCAACTATCCCGTACGCGTACCTTATCCCGTACGCCATGAAGGCTATCGACATGGATGCCGCCAGGGCGCCCGGTCTCCTCACGCGCATGCGTCAGCCATTCTAGGAAAAAAGGTAGCGCGGCCGCATTTCAAATTAGATAATTCGTTTATCTATTAACGAAATGTAAGTTTATGCCTTTTTAGGGAAATTTTTAATGAGAAATTTTCGAAGTATACTTAATAATTATCACGTATAGGGGCGTGCTGTGAACGAGAGGGCCAGGATCCTTCTGTCCACGTCGCTCGGGCACTTCGTGAACGATGGGTTCCTCGTGCTGTTCCCAATCCTTATAGTATATTATACTAGACAGGGGGTGAGCCCCGCGATCCTGGGCGGGCTCGCGGCGGCCATATCCCTGCTCTCCGGGCTCCTAAGCACCCCAATAGGGGCGTTCGCCGACAGGACGGGCAACTACGGGGGCCTCATGATCCTCGGCCTTTCGGTGCTAGTGGTCTCCTCCTTGCTGTACTCCGCGAGCTTCGCGCTGCCCCAGCTGAGGCTCCCCCTAATAGTGATGTCCTCGGCGCTGTTGGGCATCGGGCTCGGGTTCTATCACCAGCTTGGGGCGGCCATGCTCCAGCTGGAGTACCGCGACGAGGCGCCAAGGGCCCTGGGGATAAACGGCTCCCTCGGATCCCTGGGCAGGGCGGCGTTCCCCTCGGTGCTGGTCTTCCTCATAGTGTCGCTCGGGCCTTCCCTCGGCCTGCTGTCGGTCGCGGCCTACAACGCCCTGATAATCGCTGCGGCGGCCCTCATGCTCAGGGGCACGAGGTTCGAGCCCCGTTCCTCAGTCCAGGCGCGCGCAGGCCCGCGCGGCTCCGCCGGCCTCATGGCGCCGGTGCTCCCGCTGGTCGCGCTCGTCTTCGTGCGCGCGATCTTCTTCAACGGCGTCCTCACGTACGTTCCGACGTACCTCGTGGACCTCTACCGCTCGGACGTCCTCATGGGCGCCGTGCTCACCATAAGCTACGCGACAGCCATAGTGGGCCAGCCGCTCTTCGGTCGCCTGACCGCAAGGTATGGCGGCCTCTCGATGGTCGTCCTGACGACCGTTATACCCACGGTCGCCTTCGTGGCGTTCCTGTACGTGCAGGTTGAGCTGCTCTCCCTCGCCCTCTTCGCGGTATACTCGTTCTTCGCGATGAGCGGGTTCCCCGTCCTCCTGGGGTACGTCGGCCAGCTCGTGGGCCGGGAGGACCTATCGCGTGCCAACGCCCTCGTCTGGGGCGTCGGGAACATGGTCGGGGGATCCGTCGGGGCCCTCATAGGAGGCCCCCTCATCTCCGCCGTCGGGATATCCGAGCTCATGTGGATCTACGCCGCCTTCGGGGCCGCCTCCCTCGCCCTCGTGCCCTACCTGCTCAGGGGCAACCACGGCGGATAATATCCATCGCGGGGCCGCCTCCCTCCATCGAACCATTTATTTAGGGGTTCAACCGAACAAGTGGAGAAAAGGATGAGGAAGTCTATACCTTTCATAATAGCGCTAGTGGCGCTGGCCTCCGTCCTTCCGGGGGCAATGCCGGCCCTTGCTCAGTCCCAATATTCAATACCCCAGCAGGTCATACTCCAGCCGAGCCAGGTTAGGACCCACGGGCCCCTCGTCAACGAGGTCGTGTTCTACGTCTACTCGTCTGACCACGCCGCCTTCCTCGCCCTGTCCCAGGGCCAGATACAGGCGATGGAGTGGACGCTTTCGCCCTCGGACTACGTCACAGCGGAGACGAACCCCAACCTGTACACGAACACCACGCTCACCTACGGCTTTGAGGGCATAGCGTTTAACATGCTGATGCCGCCATACAACAACGTCCACTTCAGGAGGGCCATAGCGTACCTGACCAACTACGCCGAGATACAGAAGCTGCTGGGCGTGGCCGTGGTGGCCGGCCCCTACCTCTACCAGCCGACCCTGTACAGCCAGCCGTTCTCCGCGGTCAACTGGTACAACGCCAGCATAAGGTACCCGTACACGTACAGCCCGCAGATGGCGATGAAGGAGCTCCTGGAGGTCCCGGGCATGTCGTACAACCCGGTGACCGGCCAGTGGACGTACAACGGGTCGCCGTTCTCCCCGGTGCTCTACTACAGGTCGGACGACCCCCTGAGGACCGAGGCGGCCATGGCCCTGGCCCAGGCCGCCGCCACCATCAACCTGACGATAACGCTGAAGCCCGTCACAGGCGTCACGGCGGACTCCCTGATATACGGGCCGTCCTCCTCGGTCGTGATAGCGACCGGCACGATGCTTCCGAACTACTCGACCACGCCGCCCCAGTTCAACATGACGCTGGCCCGGCAGACGGACACGTGGGGGATGTACACCTTCGGCTGGATAGTCAGCTGGGAGCCCAACTGGCCTTGGTACTTCTTCAACGGCCAGCTGGCCGGCATAACCAACTTCGGCAACTACTTCAACGAGACCATGGACTACTGGACCGACATACTCTACTGGGCCGCCGCGAACACCACTATAGCGCAGGAGGCCGCCTCGCAGGTCCAGGAGATCTTCTACCAGCAGCTCCCCTACGTGATCTGGTACTACGGGAACGACCTGTACGCTGTCCAGGCCAAGGGCTGGTACGGGTACGCCAACATCCCCACGACCGGGCCCGCCGAGGAGACGGGCCTGTACTACACCCTCCTCAACGTGCACCCGGCCGGCGGCGTCGGGGGGACCTTCACCGAGGCGCTTCACTCCGCGCCCACGAGCCTCGACCCGCTGTACGTGACGAACTGGGTCTGGCAGGTCGACGTCTGGCAGGAGGTCTACGACTCGCCGCTCGCGAGCCCGCCCACCGGCGTGACGAGCGGCGCGCTCATGCCGTGGATGGCCACCTACACCGTGCAGAACGACGTAACAGCGCCGATAGGGAACGGGTCGGGCTGGTGGAATCCCTTCGGGGCCTCCAAGATAGTTAACGGGCAGATAATAACGCTCTACTTCTTCAAGAACGTAACGTGGCAGGACGGCGTCCCGCTCACGGCGTACGACTACAACTTCTCGCTCTACTACTGGAACCTTCAGGGCCTGACGGCGGCCGCCACGCCGCTCGCGTACTCCTCCACGCCGCCCTACGGGCTGCTGGCCACCTACATACCGCCGAACGACCCGTACGAGATCCAGATGTACGTGAACTCGACCAACATCTGGAACATATACACGCTCGACGTCCCTGTGCTGCCCATGCACATATTCCAGTACTTCAACCCGAGCGAGGTCGCGACCTCG
>CAYFFS010000020.1:0-22032 GCA_964342765.1 uncultured Nitrososphaerales archaeon
CTCCCAGCCCGACGGTTGCCATGCCGGCAAGGGCGCGCGTGACCGAGTCCCTGGGGGAGGGCGAGCCCTTCGTGTGGTACTCGGCCAGCACTATGCCGGTGGCGCTGCCCATGTACTTGTTCGAGGAGAACGTGTCGACGAGCAGGTAGGAGGCGAGGAGGCCCATGAGCGGGAAGGCGACGGCCGTCGAGGGGCTCCTGGAGAAGCCGTAATACACGAGCCCCCAGAGGGAGTAGAGTAACCTGTAGGCCAGCGCCCCCAGGAGGCCCATCAGCGCCCCTCCGGCCGCCACCGCGATCCAGAGGGCGTACTTCTCGCGCTCCATGCGCCAACGTAAAAAGGAGGGCCATTTATCTGCCACGCGTTGCCCAGGTGGCTCTATTCGTGGATACCCGTGGGGGCAGTCCAGTACTCCATGGGGCTTTTGGCGCCCCTCATCATACTGAGGCTTGGAGGCGGCGTGATCTACGTTGGGGTGGCCACCTTCCTGTACTACTTGGCCTCCACGTTGGGCAGCATGTTCTGGGGCTGGGTCGCGGACGTCGTGCCGAGGCGCAGGCCATTCCTCGTGGCAGGGGCTGCCCTGATCTCCGCGGCCCCGATCGGCATGGGGGTCAGCGGGTCCGTGCTGGGGGTGATGGCCTGGTACTCCGTGGGCGCCTTCGCGTACGCGCTGCTCGTGGTCTACCTGAACCTGCTGGCCGTAGAGTCCTTGGACAGGGGATTGTGGAACGACGCCGCCAGGAGGGGCTTCGTCTACCTGATGACGGGTAGCCTGGTCGGGACGGCGCTCGGCCTGGCTTCCGTCATGCGCTACTCGCTCCTCGGGTATGCCGCTATCTCCACGGCCGTGGGGGCGGCGGGCGCAATCCCGCTGCTGGCCTCCGTCAAGGAACCCCCCGTCATCCTGGAGAGGCGGGCCCTGCTCGTCTCGCCCAGCGTCTTCGTCTCGAGGCTTGCGTCGCTTCCGATGATTTTCCTGAGCTTCCCGAAGCTCTTCGACATCGCCATGCTCAGGAAGAGGATAAGGAGGATGCCGGGATCCGAGCTGACGATACTCACGATCGTCAACGCGCTCTTCAGCCTCTCCGCCCAGCTCTTCTTCACGGTCTACATACCCTATGAGAGCTCGGCCGGCCTGGACGAGGCCCAGATACTCCTGTCGTTCCTCTATATGAGCGCGATCAACGTCCTGGCGGCGCTCCTGATGGCGGATGAGCTCAGGAGGCCGAGCTACCTCCTGGCCTCCAGGGGCATGGGGCTGAGGGCGCTGGGCATGCTGCTGACCGCCTCGTTCGCCGCCTTCGCCACAGGGGTCGACGCCCTCTACGCGTCCCTTCTGTCATTCACGTTCATAGGGTTCGCTTACACCATGATAACTGTCACGATGAACGCGCTGCTCTACGCGTCGCTGGTGCCGGGCACTAGGGGGAGGAGCCTAGGCGCTTACAGCACCATCGGGAGCCTCTCGTTCATGGCCGGAGCGCTGCTCTCGGGGATCCTCGCCAGGTACGCCGGGTACCAGCTGGTCTTCCTGCTGGCCGCCGCCGTCCTGATGGCCGCGGCGGCGGCGATGGAGGTGTACTACAGAGGATCGGGATCCACGCTGGACTCCATAAACATCTACTAGCTAGTTTCGGGCGATGGATTTTTATCTGGGATCTCCAAGGCCGAACGCGGTGGTGCGGCGATGGACATTTGTGTCCTTCAGTAGAAGCGCGAGGGTCCTGTCATCGTCCCTCGAGCTCCTGGGCGCCCTCCGTCCCACGCCGCTCGTGATGCTCCCCAAGATATCGGAGTACGGGACCGCAATATGGGCAAAGCTCGAGTTCTTCAACCCCTTCAGCAGGAGCATAAAGGACAGGGCCGCGGCGTACATGTTGACCAACGCCATAAAGAGGACCGGGGCGACCAGGTTCTACGAGGCGACCTCGGGCAACCTGGGGGTGGCGCTCGCTGCCCTAGCGGCTGCCCATGGCGTCAAGTTCAGGGCCTACGTGCCCAGGACCGTGAGCCAGACCGTGATCTCGCTGATGAGGATCCTGGGCGCGGAGGTCGTCGTGATGGAGGCGGATGAGGTGAGCGACGAGGTCATGGAGGCCGCCCGGATGGACGCGGAGAGGGACGGAGCAGTGTACCTCGATCAACATCACAACGAGGATAACCCAAGGGGCCAGGAGACGCTGGCCGACGAGCTGAGGGATCAGCTGCGCATGTCGGGGCTCGAGCCCACCGCGGTCGTGGCCGGCACCGGAAGCCTAGGGCACCTGACGGCCCTGGGAAAGCTGCGCGATGAGATGGGGTTCGAGCTGATAGCCGCGAGGCCCGCCGAGGGTGAGAGGATACCGGGACTCAGGAGGGACTGGAAGAGGAGGATGGTGGCTGACGAGGTCGTGGACGTGACGCTGGAGGAGGCCATGGAGGCCGCCATATCCGTGGCCAGGATGGAGGGACTGGCGATAGGCCCCAGCTCAGGGGCCGCCGTGGCAGCGGCGCTGAAGGCGGCCAGGAAGCGCGGCGGCGACTACATAGTGATATTGCCGGACGATGCGACCAAGTATGTAGATATGTTTAACAAATATCTGGAAAAATTCGGGGACAAGGGGCCAACATATCGCGGGCCGAGGACCGGACACAACCCTTAAACAAGCCCAGGGCCCCGGCCCACCGGGACCGGCTTGATCTATTATGAGGTGAGGCTGCACGGTCGCGGGGGCCAGGGCGTGGTGCTCGCCGGCCGCCTGCTGGGCGAGGCGCTCATGAACGCCGGCTACTTCGCGCAGTCGTATCCGGAGTTCGGCGCGGAGAGGTCCGGGGCCCCCGTGACCGCCTTCCTGAGGGCCTCGGATTCGCCGATAGAGGTTCGGAGCCCCATAACGAGGCCGCACTACGTAGTTATAATAGATCCATACTTATCGATGGATAGGGAGGTCATCAGCGGCCTGCGCGAGGGGGGCTTGATAGTGGCGAACTCGCCCTCGCCGCCCGAGAAGCTCAGGGAGGCCCTGTCCCCCCAGGTGAGCTGTAGGGTGGCCACGGTCAACGCGACGAAGATAGCGCTTGACGTGCTGGGCAGGAACAATCCCAACACGGCTGTCCTCGGCGCGCTGGCGGCGGCCTCGGGCATAGTGAGCGTCGAGCTGCTCATGGAGGCCGTGAGGAGGGCGTTCCCGGGGCGCGTGGGCGAGCTAAACGCCGAGGCCATAAAGAGGGGCTCGGCGGAGGTGGCAGTGGCTTGAGCGGGCGGGACGTGAAGGCCAGGCCGGAGCTCCCGTTCCCGATAAACCCAGGCGGCTGGTACGAAGGGGGCTCCAGCGTGGAGTACCTGACGCACGACTGGCGCCTCGAGAGGCCAGTCATAAACCTGGACAAGTGCGTCGGGTGCCTGTACTGCTGGATATACTGTCCTGAGCCCGCCATAGTTCCGCTGGACCGCGAGTCCAAGGGCCCGAGCAAGGTAAAGGTTGATTACGATCACTGCAAGGGATGCGGAATATGCGCGCAGGTGTGCCCCACGAAGGCGATCTCCATGGTCCCCGAGGAGGTGGGCGCGCGTGGAGGCCCAGCAGAGATCTGAGACCAGGAAAGTGTTCCTGACGGGCGACGACGCGGTCGCGCACGCGGCCAGGCAGTCGAAGGTCGACCTGGTCGCGGCATATCCCATAACGCCCCAGACGGTCATAGTGGAGAGGATAGCGGAGTTCGCTGCCAACGGCGAGTTCGAGGGGGAGTTCGTGGCAACGGAGTCCGAGCACAGCGCCATGAGCGCCTGCATAGGGGGGGCGCTGGCAGGGGCGAGGGTGTTCACGGCCACGGCGAGCCAGGGCCTCGCGCTCATGCACGAGATGCTCTACGCCGCGAGCGGCCTGAGGCTCCCAATAGTGATGGCGGTCGCCAACAGGGCCCTCAACTCGCCGCTTAACATCCACAACGACCACAGCGACATAATGGGGTCGAGGGACAGCGGCTGGATATTGCTCTTCGCTGAGAACGCGGAGGAGGCGTACGACCGCGTGATACAGGGCTTCAGGATATCCGAGGCCGTGAACCTGCCCGTGGCGATAAACCTGGACGGCTTCACGCTGACGCATTCGGCGGAGGTCGTTAACATGTTGCCGGACGACGTGGTCGCGTCGTTCGTGGGAAGGCCGCCGCGCAGGAACACGCTCCTCGACAAGGTGCCGAAGAGCTTCGGGATGATGGCCCTTCCCGACACCTATCAGTTCTTCAAGGAGGATCAGTACAGGGCGATGGAGGAGTCCAGGAAGGCCATAGAGGCCGTGGAGAGGGAGTACGAGAGGATATCCGGGAGGAAGTACGGCCCCCTCAAGAAGTTCCTCACGGACGACGCCGAGGTCATAATGATAATGCTGGGAAGCTATGCGGGCACGGCCCGCGCGGCCGCGCGGGCGCTAAGGGAGGGCGGCGTCAAGGCCGGCGTCCTGAGCCTGCAGTGGTACAGGCCGTTCCCGTACGAGGAGCTGGTGGAGGCCGTGGAGGGCGCCAAGGCGCTGGTGATAATGGACAGGTCCGTCAGCTACGGCGCGCCCGCCCATCCGCTGGCCTCCGACGTGATGGTGGCCCTCTACAGGGCCGGATTGAGGAAGAGGGTGGTGAGCGTCGCCTACGGGCTGGGAGGGCGGTGGTTCACCGAGGACGACGCCCAGTCCCTCTTCAGGCACGCGCTGGAGCCGGGGCCGGACTTCGAGTCGTTCTTCTACTATGGGGGTGAGCAGTCTTGAGCTCCGCGGGATCCAAGGACGTACAGGTTCGCAGCCTTTTCGAGATAGAGCGGAGGGAGAGGCTTGCGCCGGGCCACAGGGCGTGCGCCGGATGCGGCCCGATGATAGCCGTGCGCCAGGTGCTGCAGGCCGCCCAGGAGGACCCCATAGTCGTGAACGCCACGGGGTGCGTCGAGGTCACCACCAGCGTCTACCCCGAGACCGCGTGGCTGGTTCCTTGGGTGCACGTGGCGTTCGAGAACTCCGCCGCCGTGGCGGCCGGCATCGAGGCGGCGATGAAGTCGCTGGTGAGAAGGGGGGAGCTCGACAGGGAGAGGCCAGTGATAGTCTTCGCCGGGGACGGAGGCACCTTCGACATAGGCCTTCAGGCCCTCTCCGGGGCCCTGGAGAGGGGGCACCGCATGCTCTACGTCTGCTACGACAACGAGGCGTACATGAACACCGGCATCCAGAGGAGCAGCGCCACGCCGTACGGCGCCTGGACCACGACAAGCCCCTACGGGAAGCTCTGGCCAGGCAAGAGGGAGAGGAAGAAGGACATAGTGGGCATAGTGGTCGCCCACGGCGTCCCATACGCGGCTACTGCGTCCATCTCCCATTGGAAGGACCTGATGACGAAGGTGAGGAAGGCCCTGAGCTACGATGGGCCGACGTTCCTCCACATATACGCGCCGTGCAACAGGGGGTGGCGCTTCGATCCGGCCCTCACGGTGGAGGTCGCCAAGAGGGCGGTGGAGACCAGGTTCTTCCCCCTCTACGAGGTGGAGCAGGGGCGCTACAGGATAACCCTTCCCGTGACGAAGCCCAGGCCTCTCGAGGACTTCCTCTCGATCCAGGGCAGGTTCAGGCACCTCCTGTTGCCCCAGTACAGGGAGGCGCTTGAGAACCTGAAGAGGATGGTGGAGGAGCAGTGGGAGAGGCTGAACATGCTGGCCTCGATGGGGGGCCAGGGTTCTCAGTAGAGAGGGCGAGGGCGGCCCAGCTCCTGCTCTCCTCGCGCGTGCGCGCGGAGGGCGCGCGAGCGTCGGACCTGAGGCTCGTGGCGGGGCTCGACGTGTCCTACTCGTGCGGGAGGGCGTTCGGGGCCGCCGCGCTCGTCGACGCGAGGGAGCTCAGGGTCATGGAGACCTCCACGTCGGAGCTGGAGGAGAGGATCCCCTACATACCGGGGTTTCTGGCGTTTCGGGAGGCCGGGCCGATGATCTCCGCCCTCAGGAGGCTGAGGTCAAGGCCCGACGCCATATTGGTGAACGGGCACGGGATAGCGCATCCTAGGAGGTTCGGAATAGCCTCCCACCTGGGGGTAGTCCTGGGGATAGTGAGCGTGGGCGTCGCCAGGAGCAGGCTCGTGGGCGAGGAGAGGGGGGACGGCCTCTTCATGGGGGGCGAGGAGGTGGCGAGGATACTGGGTAAAGGTCGCTCAAGGATCTACGTGAGCGTCGGCCACGGCATATCGCTTGAGGAGGCGGTGAAGCTCGTTAGGTCGCTGATGATCGAGGGGATGAGGCTTCCGCTCCCAGTCCAGGCGGCCCACGAGGCGGCCACGGAGGCCGCTAGGGCTTCCGGGTGCGGGCTCGAGGGGCCTCGGAGGGGGCGAAGGACCACCTCGTCCCCCTCGCGGACGGAGTAGCGCGAGGAGAAGCTCCCCTCGCGGACGGCCAGCTCCAGGTGCCCCTCGGAGTTGACAAGGGCCAGGGGCTCCCCCGGGCCCACGTCCGAGTAGGTCCTCACGTACCTCGCGCGGACGCGCCCCGCGGGGAGGTTCACCTCTATGTCCTGGCCCTCCCTCCAGGGCGGGCTCCCGACGAGGCTGGTGAAGGCGTTCCCGAAGCGATCCACGTAGACTATGCTGCACCTGACGGTCGACCCCTCCACCGACGCCCCGGCGAGCTGAAGGTCCACCGAGATCTCCGAGGGAGGGCCAAGCGACCTCGGGTCCTCCCCCCTCGCCACCAGGGCGGCCGCCGGGGCGAAGACGTCCCTTCCGTGAAAGGTGCTCGAGGCCCTGGCGGCGAGGGGGGAGAGGTCCACGACGTACTCGACCCCGTCCTCGCGGGCCGCCGGGCTGAGCAGCCCGTTGTCGGGCCCCACGAAGTAGTAATTGCGCCCGACCACTAGTATGCCCTTCCTGGCGGATCCAACGCCGGGATCCACGACCCCGACGAAGACCGTCCCCCTTGGGAACCATTTGTACGACTTCCACAGAACAAATGCGCCGCGCCTCACGTTGAAAGGGGGTATCTCGTGCGAGACGTCGACTATCGTGGCGGAGGGAAAGGAGCTCAATATGACGCCCTTCATGCTCGCGACGAAGTAGTCGTAGCCCCCGAAGTCCGTCAGCAGGGCAACGACCCCGGACGGCCTCGACCCCATATGTTCGATCCACGCGCGTCCTTAGTTATCCTTTTCTCGCGCGCCAACCCCGGATGGGCGTGCTAGGCGTCAGGGAGGGGCTTGATCGCGTCTCCAGGTGCCTGCGCGCGGTCGCGGAGGCCGAGGAGGTCGACGTGTGGAACGCGGCGGGACTCGTGCTCCTCGACGACCTCCGCGCGCCGGAGGACTACCCGCCGGTCCCCAAGGCCGAGTACGACGGCTACGCCCTGAGGTCCGACGAGACCCCCGGCGAGCTGCGCCTCGCCGGCAGGGCGCCGTTGGGAACCAGCGCCCCCGAGGTAGGGCCCCGGGAGGCCCTCTACGTGACCACCGGCGCCTATCTTCCCGAGCGCCTCGACGCGGTCGTGCCGCAGGAGGAGGCCGAGCTCGTGGAGAGGAACGGGCAGACGTACGTTAGGGTCAAGCGCCGCGTTGAGCCGTGGAGCTACGTGGATCCCCCGGGATACCACGTCAGGAAGGGGGAGCTCCTGGCCTCCGGGGGGAGGGTCCTCACCCGCCTGGACGTTGTGGCGCTCGCGAGCATTGGCGTGGATAGGCTGAGGGTTAGGCGCAGGGTCAGGGTGAGCGCGCTGAGCGTGGGCTCGGAGCTCTCCGGCGACAGGTCGTCGCCGCCGTCCTCGATACTGCGCGCGGGCGGCGTCCCGGAGTCGAACTCGGTGCTCCTGGCGTGGTACCTGGGGCTCAGGGCGCCCTTCGCGGAGCTCGTGTACGCCAAGATAGTGCCGGACGAGCCCGAGGCCATACTGCGCGCCGCGGAGGAGGAGCTGAGGCGCTCGGACGTCCTCGTGACATTCGGGGGGAGCGGCCCCAGCTCGATAGACTTCACGCGCGAGCTCGTGGAATCGGCCGACTGCTCCGCGGGCGAGTTCAGGATGAAGCCGGGGAGGCCGGCTAAGCTCGCCGCCCGTGACGGAAAATTGGTGGCGGTGCTCCCAGGCCATCCGCTCGCGGCCCTCCACGCGCTGACGAGGCTTCTCGATCCGCTGATCCACCTCGTGGCGGGCGCGTCCGAGCGCCCATGGCCGTCCAAGAGGGCGACGCTGGCGAGCGACCTGCCGGAGAGGAGGCGCGGCTTCTCCCAGCAGTACCTGATGCGGCTCGCGTGCGATGGGGGCGGCTGTCGCGCCCACGTCGTGTACAAGCACGGGACGGGGGTGACGTCGAAGCTCGTGGGGGTAGACGCGCTGCTTAACCTGGACGAGGAAGACGAGCCGAGGCCCGGGGATCCGGTCGACGTGAACCTCGTTTAGCGACGAATGATGCGGCCCGCGCGCCGGGCTGCCCTCGCGTATGAATGCGGCACATGAATACGCTACGCGGACTGGCGGTCCACCTCGTGGATAAAGCTGTCCATCAGGCCCCCGTCCCCGAGCGACACCAGCTCCTCCTTCGTCCACGAGCCGCCCGTGCATATGCGGGGGAGCAGGACGTCGAGCACGTTCTCCTTCGTGAAGTGAACTATGCCCGAGGACACGCCTATCACGGGCTTCCCGTCCAGGTAAGCCAACATGCTCATCGTCGTCGGCTTTACCGGAAATCCGTAGAGCACGAGCCTGGCGCCGGCCCCTAGGATCGCCCTCGGCGTCACGTCGGTCGGGTCAACGCTCATGCCGCCCGTCACTATGACCAGGTCGGAGCTCGAGGCGGCCTCCCTCACCGCCGAGGATATGGCGCGCTCGTCGTCCGGGACTATCGACTTCCCGAGCAGCCTGCAGCCGTAGAACTCCACCTTAGGCCTGACGGCCTCCTCGGCCAGGTCCTTCACGCGCCCCTCGTAGACCTCGGTCCCCGTCACCACGAGCCAGGCGCCAAGGCCCAGCGGGCCTCTGACTGACAGGCGCCCCCTTACGAGTGACCTGGCGCGCTCCATCTCGCCGCGGGATATGTAGAGCGGCATCAGCTCCACGACCGCGACCAGGCTGCCGCGCTCCACCCAGGATCCGTTGCGCCTGGTTATCAGGCGGAAATCCGTCGACGAATTTATGGATCCGATGAGGCCGGCGTCCACGGATAGATATCCCCTCCTGGACGCGCGGACGAACGCCTTGCCCTCGCCGGCGTAGCTGACCTCCACGCCCTCGCCGGCGATGGCCCGCGCGAGCTCGACGACCGCTGAGTCCTCCCAGACGACCTCCTCGCGCGACTCGCCCGGCTCGATGACCGCCACGTAGTCGTGGCCGGCGGCCCTGAGGGCGGCGACGTGCGACTCAGTTATGAGCTCGCCGCGCCTCAGGATTGGGCCCTTCGAGGACTTGGAGACGGCCGTGACGTCGTGCGCCGCCCTCCTGCCAACGGCGTCCTCCACCCTCACGATCCTCCAGCCTTCAACCACGCGCGGAGTGGCCCGCCCCTCCTTAAAAACATTAACGATGGTAAAGCGCGGAATTATAAACATCGTGATTGAAAGCTGTCAGCGTGAGATGGAGGCCCTCGCGTCGACCGCATATGCCCTTTGGCCGCTCACGATCAGGGGGTTCACCTCGAGCTCCTCCACCCCCTCCGAGCACGCTAGGTCGCTGAACCTGGAGATCACGTGGGATAGCCTCTCGAGGTCCGCGCGCGGCATGCCCCTGTATCCCTCCAAGAGAGGCGCCAGCCTCAGCTCGGATAGCATCGAGAGGGCCTCGTCGCGGGTCACCGGCGCCACCCTTGTTGAGTGATCGCCGAGCAGCTCCGTCAGGATCCCCCCTATGCCCACGTCGACCACGCAGCCGAAGTCGCGATCCCTGATCAGGCCAACCCTCATCTCGACGCCGCTGACCATCCTCTGGGCGTAGAGCCTGCCGGACGCCGCCGCGGCCAGCTGAGCCAGCCTGCGCACGGCGTCCTCCATCTCGCGGCCGTCGCGTATGCCGAGGACGACGGCCCCGGCCTCCGTCTTGTGGACGAGCGAGCGCGCGTAGACCTTGAGGACCGCCGGGTACCGATCGGGGGGCCAGTCGCCGGGCTCATCGACCCAGGACCACTCAGGGATGTCGAACCCGACCGACGCCAGGGAGTCCACCAGATCCGGCCATAGGGCGCCGCTGGGCCTCAGGCCGCCCGAGGCGGACCTGCCGGCGGTCCACGTGCCAGGGTTCCTGGCGAAGTACCTCAGGACGTGGAGGGCCCTGGCCGCCCTCTCCGGGCTGGGGTAGGAGGGCATGCCGAGCGAATCGTAGAGGTACCTGGTTAACCTCGAAAGCTCGGAATCGCCGACCTCCATCACCACCGTCGGCTTCCTGGAGAGCCCGGCGAGGCGGCGGGGGAGGTCCTCCGTGACCCCCGGCGGATAGTGCGTTGGGATCAGCAGAACGCTGTCCACGGGCGCGCCCATCAGCGCCTCGTAAGCTGCGATGAACTCGCGGTCGGAGGCGGAGCCCGTGACATCGACCGGGTTTGCGATCGAGGAGAGGGGGGAGAGGACGCCGGATGAGCGCAGGGAGGCCAGCCCTGGATATGCGGAGAGGTCGGGCACCTCGAAGCCCATCTGGCTGAGGGCGTCGGTCGCCAGAACGCCCGCGCCCCCTGAGTTAGTGAGCACTGCCACCCTGTCGCCGGGATCGCGGGAGATCATCGAGGATGCCTTGGCGGCGTCCAGGGCCTCCTCGAGGCTCCCGGCCACGTAGGCGCCCGCCTGGCGAAGCGCCTCCCGCGCCACGCGCTCGGAGGTCAGGATCGAGGCGGTGTGTGAGCTCGTGGCGCGCCTGCCGGAGGGCGTCACGCCGCCCAGGAGGGCGACCACCCTCTTCCCCCTCTCCCTGGCGAGCTTGACGGCGTCCAGCAGGGACCTCCCCTCCGACGTCCTCTCGATGTACAGCAGGATCGAGGTGGTCCTTGGATCCTCAGCGAAGTGCTCCAGGGATTCGGCCAGGCCCACGTCGGCGGCGTTCCCCACGGAGACGAGCGCCCTGAGGCCCACCCCCGATGAGCACAGGTAATCGTAGATGGAGGCGCTGAGGGCGCCGCTCTGGGCTACCAGCGCAACGCCCCCGGCCCTTGGCTCCGGCAGGTTCTCCGCCCCGCCCTTCCTGAGCGGCAGGAATATCGCGAAGACCCCTGTGTGGGCGTCCACGACGCCCAGGGAGTTAGGGCCGAGGACCCTCATGCCCCGGAGCTCCGGCAGCACGTCCCTGAGGGAGGGTCCCCCTACCTCCTCGAAGCCGCCGGAGACCACTATGGCCGCAGAGTACCCCAGCGAGGCGGCCTTCCTCAGGTAGTCCACGGAGAGGGAGGGCGGCACGGCCAGCACGAGGAGCTCGGAGGGCGGGAGATCCGGCTCGCATGGCACGCCGAGGCAGCTCTCGTACATTGGGTTCACGGCGTGGACCTCGGCCCTGAGGGCGCCGCGCGCCCTCATCGCCAGCAGGTTCTCCAGTATGACTGTGCCTATGTTGCCCTTGGGGGAGGGGCCGACCACCGCTATCGATCTAGGATCAAGGAACGGGCGCAGCGGGGCCTTCACGCGGGATATGCGCGATGGAGACAATATATACCGATCGCAGGCGGCCGGCGCGGCTTCCACAGTCAACCTTATTAGGTATCCTGGGCCAGGAGCAGGCGGTGGAAATGGCCCGCCAATCCGCAAGCTTGTGATGTTCGACCTGGAGGGCGTGCTGACCCCACACGAGTTCCTGCTCGAGCTCGCGGAGCGCGCTGGGAAGTACGAGGAGGTCCTCAGGGAATTTCGCGACGGTATAAACGGGCACCGCTCGTGGCTCGAGAGCCTCTACCGGAGGATAGAGATATTGAAGGGAACGCCGGTCGAATACGCGGAGGAGGTGGCGGAGGGAGTGGACCTGGAGCCGGGGGCGGCGGAGCTCACCAGGTCGCTCAGGGAGGACGGCTGGCTGGTCGCCGTCATATCGGGCGGATTCGACATACTCAAGCCGGTGCTCGATCGCCGCGGCCTCTCCTACGATCGCTTCCTGTCACACCGCCTCGTATTTGAGGGGGGAAGGCTGGCTGGGGTCGAGCTCAGGTTCCCGGACAAGGGGGCCGCGGCCCGCTCCCTCAAGGAGGAGCTGCACCCGGACTTCGTCGTGGCCGTGGGGGACGGCTGGAACGACGTCCCAATGTTGGCGGAGGCTGATCTGGCCATAGGTTTCCGCCCGAAGCCGGCCCTCGAGGGCTACATACACATGGGGGCCTCCAGCATTGAGGAGCTGTCGAGGATACTCCTAAGCGGTCGCCTGGAGGCCGCGGCGATGCGTCGCTCGAGGCGCCTGAGCGAGCGCCCATCCACGTAATAAGCGGCGCTCCAGGGCCTCTCGAAGAAGACCACCACGACGTCCCCCCTAGCGGCTACCCTAGCTAGGTAGTCGGGGAAGCCGCGGCGGCAGGTGGGGCAGTCCACGTATATGTCGATCGTCTCCTCGCGGCGCCCCAGGACGAGCAGCCCTCCTGCCTCCTCGCCGACGTCCCTTGCGCCCTCCGGGTATATTGAGGCGCGCAGGCCGGCCCCCTTCAGGGCCGAGACGAGCCCCTCCAGGAATGCCTCCACCGCGCGCTGGGGGACGCCCACCTCCACCTGGACCTCGACCGAGGAGCCGGGCCTCAGGGAGGATATCACCTGCCCCAGCTCCCCCATGTCGAGCGGCTCCTCCCCCAGATCCTGGGAGGGCCTGACCAGGGTGCCGTCCGAGGCTATAATGAACGCGGAGCGCTTGGAGGGGCTGTAGGGGGAGCTGACCCTGAGGACCCTGAACGCGCGGCCCGCCAGCTCCTCTGGGCCGACCTCCATCACGTAGTCCGAGAGAAGCTCCTCAGGTCCTCCTAAGGAAGCCAGGACGAGCGTGCCGCGCCCCACCCTGGAAACCCTCCTGAGCGACTGCATTACAGCGAGGTACCCACGCTCGTCCCCCACGGACCTGAGCAGGAGCTCCGCCGAGTCCACGAAGACGGCGCCCCCCGAGGAAAGCTCGTCCATTATGCGCCCCATCACTACGTTTAGCCCCTCGTCCCTTATCGAGGACGCGTCGAGCAGCTCCAGGGAGGCGCCGGCGCAGGACGGCACGTGGACGAAGCTAAGGTAGAGGGAGCGCCTGGCCTTGGAGGCGCCGCACGCAGCCTCCTCCAGGAGCTGCGCCCTGTCCAGAAGGTACTTGCCCTTGAGCAGGTAGATGGCCCCGGGCTCCAGCTCCCCGCCCAGCAGCCCCTCCGCGAGCAGCTCGGGATCCCGGTCGGCCCTCCTGCCCAAGGCGCCATCGAGCCCCAATCCTGGTTATATTAGCGTTTTAGTGGATGCGCGATAGCCGATTGAAAACGCCGGAAAACGCGGACGAAACGTGAAAATAGAAGCCAAGGAGATCCGAGGCTGATGGAGGCGGGGATCCCGCGCGCCTGGATAATCACGCTTGGCAACGAGGTGCTCCTCGGCGAGGTTGAGAATACCAACGCGGGCTGGCTGGCGAGGAGGCTGACCTCCATGGGCATAATGGTCAGGAGGATCGTGACGTCCCCGGACGACGAGGAATCCGTGGGCGTGATAAGGGAGGCGGCTAGGTCAGCGGAGGTCGTCGTGACCACGGGCGGGCTGGGGCCCACGTACGACGATAGGACGATGTACCTGATCTCCCTCGCCCTCAACCTGCCCCTCGAGACTAACCAGAGGGCGCTGGAAATCGTCAGGAGGCGCGTCACGGAAAGGGGGTTCGAGCTCACGCCAGCGAGGCTGAAGATGGCGGAGATGCCGGCGGGGGCCGAGCCGCTGGACAACCGCGTCGGGACGGCGCCGGGCGCCGTCATAAGGCATAACGGCTCCATAATAATATCGCTGCCCGGCGTGCCCGCCGAGATGGAGCCCATGTTCGAGGAGGCCGCGGCCAAGTACCTATCAGGGATCGCCAGGGGACCTCCGTGTAGGCGCGAGGCGACGTTCGAGGGAATAGTGGAGGCCGACCTAGCGGACGTCCTCCTCGAGCTCTCGAGGAGGGGATCGGCGTACGTGAAGACCCAGCCCAGGGGGAGGCCGGGATCGCCCGCGGTCAGGATAATCGTCATATCGTTTAGGGGTGACTGCGACGAGGCCTTCCGCAGGCTCGAGGAGGCGGCGCTCGCCGCCGGCGGAAGGCCGGCGCAGGCTACTGGGCAACGCCGATCGTGTTCCCGACGCCGACCACGACGACGAGGCCTTCGCGCGGGGTCCTCTCGCGTATGAGCTCCCTCAACAGGTCGTGAACCCTGTCGACCGACTCCGCTATGTCCTTGGTCATGGGGGTTATGGCCTCCGCGTAGCTCTCCTTCACCAATATCGCGTAGATGGGTATTCCTTCCCTCGACGCCAGCTCCTCTATGTTGAAGCGCTCCACGCCAAGGCCCCCTATTGCCACCCCTATGCCCCTGGCCGCCTCGCCGCTGCGCTCGCTCTCGAGCCTCAGCTGGGCATCGATCGTTATTATCGCGGATATCTTGCCGTAGATGAGCCTGGCCCTTTGGACGGCCTCGTCGAGGCGGCCGAGGTTGCTCGCGGGGCCCTCCGCCTTTATCAGGAGGACGTCGCGGTCCTCGATCCTCGTCAAGGCCGCTGACGTATCTGGGGCTATCCTGAACTTCCGCGCCCCAAGCATGAGCAGCCCTACGCTCATGGGGCCTATGCCGTCCCCTATGGGCGCGTTCCTGTCAAGCGCGTCCATGAAGCCGAGGAATGCCTTTCCCTGCTTCAGGACGAGCGGCATGACGGCGTATAGCTGCTGCATGAGGCCCAGGCTCGAGTACTTGTTGGCGAGCCAGAAGAAGTGGTTGACTATCTTGTACAGGAGGTTGAGGGAGGCCGCGGCCTCCACGTACCCTATCGTCCTCCCCACGGCGACCGCGTCGTTGGAGCCGAGGGCCGCCGAGACCTCCGACTTGAACCTCGACTCGTACTCGTCCATCAGGTGCTTCAGCTTGCCGACTATGCCCACGGGATCCAGGTCCACTGGGAGGACCGCGAACATGTCGAGGAGGGAGCGAAGGCGGGCGCGCGATTGCTCGTCCCTGACCGCCGAGGAGATGTAGGCGTTGAACCGGGACATCCCGCTGTCCCTGAGCCGCTCGAGCTCCCTGAAGGCCCCGAGGACCTCGCCGCGCATGGTCACGAACTGGAACTTGTTGGCGTAGACGCTCATGAGCGCGACGTAGATCGTCGGCAGGACTATGTACCACGCTAGGTAGTAGTATATCAGCTCATCCCCCGCCGACACGTCGAGCTCCTCCCCCTGTCCACTATTTAAGGGAGAGGTGGGGCCGCCGCCGGGACTTCCGGGCGCACGCCTGTCGAACCCGGTCCAGGGGCTCCACAGGCCCCTGTGCTGCCGTTACACCACGGCGGCCACCGCCCCTCCGATGGGTACCCCGAGATAAAACTTACCGCCGAGTTCCGGCGGCCCACCAACCTAAGAAATTATTTATAATTGCATCGCCGATGAGAGCGCGCTATGAGCACCAGGCCGATGGACCTCGGAGACATAAAGGAAGGAGCATTCGTGGTTATAGACGGCGAGCCCTGCAGGGTCGTGGAGGTCGAGAAGAGCAAGCCGGGGAAGCATGGAAGCGCGAAGGTCAGGCTGGTCGCGATAGGCTTCTTCACAGGGTCCAAGAGATCCTACATGGGGCCCTCGAGCTCCAAGATAGATGTCCCCGAGGTCGAGAAGCGCGTAGGGCAGATACTAAGCATCTCAAACGGGAACATACAGCTGATGGACCTGGAGACGTTCGAGACATTCGAGACCCAGTACGTGGAGGAGGAGATAGCGGATAAGCTGGAGCCGGGGGCGGAGGTCGAGTATTGGAGGATAATGGGGAAGTCCAAGGTCATAAAGGTCAAGAAGTGAGGGAGAGGCGCTGTCCGGGACTGAGCACTGGCAGCAGGTCCCTCGACGAAGTCCTCGGGCTGGGCATCCCCTCCTTGGTAATACTGCGCGGGGCCCACGGCTCCGGCAAGTCGGCCGTTCTCCGCGCGGCCGTCTCTTCCTACGCGACTAGTTGTGGGAGGGCGGCCCTCCTATCCGTAGGGCGGTGGGAGCGCCCTGAGTACTTCTCGGGCCTTCCCGAGGGCGCCCTCGACCGCATATTGCTGATGCGGCTCGCGGACGAGGAATCCCTGACCTCCACGTCCCGCGCGGTCCTCTCGATCGACCTAGGCATGGTCGCGCTGGACAGCGCGTCGGATCTCTCGGGGATCCTCAGGAGCGCCGCCCCGCAGGTGCTCCTGGCTCTCTCGCTCTCGCGCGCGGTGCACGCAAGGAGATCCCAGGTCCTCGTGTCGATCCACGAGGGGCCTTCAGGACCCATCGGATACGATAGCTGGTGGCCCTACGCGGACCTCGAGGTATCGCTCGAGGTCATAGGGGGGGACTTGAGGCGCGCGTCCTCCGCAAGGGGCGAGGCGGTCTTCAGGCTAAGGGACGGCTACGTGGAGGGAGCCGAAAGCGCGAACGCCACCGATAAATAGGCGACGTAGGACACGAACCACCATATCACGTAGCTCCCTATCCCGTGGTAGTACGCCTTGGAGTGATTCGGGAGGAGGGCCCTTGCGAGCCCAATCGTCACCAGGAACACCAGGACGAGGATAGCGATCGAACCCTCGGGCTGGGCTATCGACCTCTGAAGGGCCCCCGAGGCGAGCCCGGCCACGACCCCCGCGGCGACGCGCATCCAATAGATAACGTTTAACCTGAAGTCGACGCCCCGGGCCGTGGGGGCCTTGGACCTCACCTGGTTCGAGCTCAGGCCAGTCGCCATGGAGATCGAGGGTAGGCTGAGGGGTTATTACGTTAATAACGTTTATCGCGCGGGCCCCCTGGCCCTCGCGCTGAGGCTCAGGGATCCGGAGCACCACGAGGCTTTCCTGATCGTGCACCTCAGGAGGGCCGCCTGGATATCGAGGAGCGCCGCCGTGTACCGTGAGCCCGACGAGGGGTTGAGGAGGCTGAAGGAGCACCTCCTGAGGCTCAGGATATCCGGGGCCTCGGCCGTCGCGTGGGAGCGCATAATTGAGCTCTCCGCCGATCCCGGTAGGAAGATATACTTGGAGTTCTTTGGGGCTGGAAACGTCGTCGTAGTGTCCTCCGGCGTCGTGGAGGCATCGCTGGTGGCGATAGAGGGAAAGGGGCGCAGGGTGGTGCCGGGCGAACCTTACTCGCTCCCAGCGCCCAGGCGCCCCATATTCGAGGCCTCCGTGGAGGAGATGGCGGAGGCGGCCGGGCGCGGGGGCCCAATAAGCAGGGCGCTGGGCTCGAGGTTCCTCGCGCCCTCCAAGTACCTGGAGGAGGCGCTCTGGAGGGTCGGCGTGGACCCCGCGGCTCAGGCCGAGTCGGTTCCCCGCGCCGACCTGGAGAGGTTGGCGGAGGAGCTGAGGCGCCTCTACGAGGAGCTAATCGGCAGCACGTCGCTCTACTTGTACAGGGGGGAGGGGTTCCTGGAGCTGAGCGCCGCCAGGCTCAGGCGCCTCGAGGAGCTCATGGGGCTGAGGCCCGAGCTGCGCGAGAGCCCCTCGGAGGCCATCGAGGAGGCACTTCGCCCGGAGCTCGAGGGCGAGGAGGAAAGGGAGGAGGGGAGGGCGGACGCGAGGGCGGAGGAGCTGAGGAGGAGGGCGGAGGAGCTGAGGTCGCTGGCCTCCGGCCTCATGGACGGCTCGACGAGCCCGGAGGACGTCCTAAGGCGCCTGGGGGAGGACGAGGAGCTGAGGAGGCGGTCCGGGAACCCCTACGCGCTTGCCTCGGAGCTCTACGAGCGCGCGAAGAGGATCGAGGAGGCCGCGGCCTCCCTGGAGTCCAGGGCGAGGAGGCCGGCGCCCCGCCCGCCTGCCCTTAGGGAGCTCGTAGCGCGCGAGGGGAAATGGTACGAGAGCCATAGGTGGTTTTACACGAGCGGCGGGCTCCTGGCGGTGGGCGGGAGGGACGCGTCGGGCAACTCCTACCTCATAAGGAGGCGCATGGAGGCGGACGACCTGGTATTCCACGCGGAGATAGTGGGCTCACCCTTCTTCCTCCTCAAGGAAGGGAGGAGGCGCGCGGGGGAGGCGGACATAAGGGAGGTGGCGCAGGCCACGGTCAGCTTCAGCAGGGCGTGGCGCGAGGGGCTGGCGGCGGCCGACGCGTACTACGTTTATCCGGAGCAGGTCAGCGCGAGCGCGCCGAGCGGCGAGTACCTGCCACGCGGCAGCTTCATGATAAGGGGGACTAGGAATTACGTGAAGGGCCTCAGGCTGGAGGTCGCCGTTGGGCTCTGCGTTGAGCCGGGAGGAAACAGGATAGTTCCGTGCTCCGGCCCCAGGGGGGCAATCGAGGAACACGGGCTCGTCTACGTGCTCCTGGAGCCCGGCCACATGAAGGCATCCGATGCCGCGGCCAAGGTGCTCAGGGTCCTAAGGGATCATTCGCCGCCACAGCTGCAGGGGGTGGCCAACGCGCTGAGGGTGGACGACGTGCTGCGCCTGCTCCCGCCAGGGAACTCAAGGCTGGCGGGCGTGGCCAGGGGTAAACGTTTAAGAGAGATCGCGGCCGGCACGGAGGCAGGGGATGCCGTCGCTCCCCACGGCGCTGAAGGTCAAGGACGTGATGAACAGCCCGATAATAACGGCGCAGGCCAGCGACGACGTCGCGATCGTCGCCAAGAAGATGGTTAAGTACGAGGTGGGGAGCGTCGTCATACTCAACGACAACGGGGACCTGGTGGGCATAGTAACCGATGGCGACATAGTGAGGAAGGTAGTCGCGGAGGATAAGCGGCCGAGCGACGTCAAGGCGGCGGAGGTCATGAGCTCCCCGGTCGCCACCATAGACGGCGAGAGCGACCTGGCGCAGGCCGCCCGCGAGATGAGGTCTAAGGGCGTCAGGAGGCTCGTGGTCCTACACAGGGGGAGGCCCGTGGGCGTGATCTCGATGTCCGATATAATATCCGTGTTCCCCGAGGTCCTCGACGTCCTCTCGGAGAAGGCCATGATGCTGAGCGGGGAGCCGGTGAGGCGCAGGAGGTACGTCTCCGGCTTCTGCGATCAGTGCGGCAGGTGGTCGGATTACCTGGTTGAGGTGGACGGCAAGTTCCTATGTGAGGAATGCAGGGCGGAGCTGGAGGAACAGCAGTAGAGCCCCCCAAGGTACTGGTCGACGGAATGTTGGGGGACCTGGCGAGGAAGCTCAGGCTCCTCGGCATAGACGCCGCCTACATGGGAGGAGTGCCGGACGAGGTGCTCATCAGGGTGGCCCTGGAAACCGGGAGGACGATCCTGTCGCGCGACGAGTCCCTCTGCGCTAAGGCCGCGTCTGCCGGCGTGCGCGCGGTGTGCGCTGGCGACCTCGCTTCCGCGCTGTCGGCGCTCGGAGTGAGGCGCGTCCTGTTCAACCCCGAGCTCGCCAGGTGCCCCCATTGCGGCACGCCGGTGACGAGGGTGGAGGACGTTGAGCTGGTGAGGGGGGAGGTGCCCGAAGGGGTCCTCAGGTCGCGCCGCGCCTTCTACGTCTGCATGGCGTGCGGAAGGGTCTACTGGGTAGGGGGGCACTGGAAAAACATTAAGAGGATGGAGCGCGAGCTGAACGCCTCACTGAGCAATGTCCGAGGACTACAGCCTTGAGGAGGGCAGGTACCTCGTGTCGCTCGCGCGCAGGTCCATGGAGGAGTACCTGAGGTACGGCAGGAGGATAGGTACCCCCGAGGACGCGCCCGAGAAGTTCAGGGCCAGGAGGGGGGCTTTCGTGACCCTCAGGACCTATCCAGAGAAGGAGCTCAGGGGATGCATAGGCAGGCCGTATCCCACCCAGCCCCTCCTGGACGCGGTAATAGATTCGGCCATAGACGCGGCCGTCAACGACCCACGCTTCGAGCCCATGAAGTACGAGGAGGCCGATAGGGTGACGGTCGAGGTGAGCGTGCTAACCGAGCCCAAGGACGTTCAGTACCGTAACCCGCTGGAGCTCAGGGAGAAGATCAAGGTGGGCAGGGACGGCCTCATAATAATATGGTCGATGGGCTCGGGGCTACTGCTGCCACAGGTGCCCGTGGAGGAGGGGTGGGACGTCGACGAATTCCTATCCTATGCGTGCATTAAGGCCGGCGCCCCGCCGGACTGCTGGCTGTCCATGAGGCCCCGCGTCCAGGCATTTCAGGCCATCGTGTTCGAGGAGGAGAGGCCGCGGGGCGAAGTCGTAAGGAGGAGCCTTGAGGGGAAGTAGCGTAATATATGCGCCGATCTACGGAACTGGGCTCGGCCACTCGTACAGGACCGCCTCAATAATAGAGGAGCTATCGTCGAGGGGTCACCTGGTGGTGGCGAGCAGCTGGGGGGAGGGGCTCGGCTACCTCAGGTCGAGGGGGATACCCTGCGTGGAGGTTCCGGACCTGGACGTCCTGTGGGGCGAGGAGGGGAAGATGCGCTTCAAGGATACCGTGCGCCGCCTCCCGGCGCCCTTCTCCCGCTTCGTACAGCAGCTGGAGGTGGAGGGGCGGATCATGGATGGGCTGGCGCCAAGGGCAATCCTCTCCGACTCGAGGGCGGCTCCGCTCATAGCTGCCTCGCGGAGGGGCATAAGGTCCGCGCTCGTGATAAATCAGGCGAGGCTGATGGCGCCAAGGGCGCTCGGGGCCCTCAGGCCCGCGCTCGAGGTCCCAACCGCCCAGCTGCTCGCGATCATATGGTCGCTCGCCGACGTGATAATCGTGCCCGACCTCCCCCCGCCCTACACAATAGCGATGGAACAGCTGAGCGCAATCCCTCAGATACGCGACAAGCTCGTGTTCGCTGGCCTGCCCATAGAGGAATGCGCGGGCGAGCGGTGGATCCCTCCGCGCAGGCCCTTCGCGCTCTTCACCATAAGCGGACCTGAGGAGACGAAGGGCCCGATGGTATCAAAGGCGCTTGCCGCGGCGAGGGAGCTGGCCCGCCGGGGATGGTCCTCGCTCATATCCGAGGCCAGGGCTGGATCGTCCGGAACCCCGAGGCAGGTCGACGAGGGGGTTTACGTCTGCGGCTGGTGCAGCTGCATAGACGACTACATAAGGGCGGCGGACGTCCTAGTCTCCAGGGCCGGCCACACGAGCATCGGCAAGGCGATATACCACGCCAAGCCCAGCGTCCTCCTCCCCATACCGTTCCACGGCGAGCAGGAGAGTAACGCCGCCAGGGCGGTGAGCATGGGCGTCGCCAGGGCAGTGATGAGGCCGGACCTTGCGTCGGCGAGGGAGATAGCGGATGAGGTCGAGGAGGCCTCGACGATGGACCGCGGAAGGCTTGAGGAGGCCTCGAGGGTGGCCAGGTCCCTGAGGTTCGCGGAGCTCGCCGCCGCGGCGGTCGAGGGGCTCCTGAGCCCCTGATCCTCAGGTAGGAGTCAAGGACCGCGTGGGGGGCGAGCTCCCCCGTGGCCTCCAGGGATACGATGTCGCTTGAGACGCGGAGCGCCGCCGCGCCCAGCCCCTCGGGCCACGCGCCTCCCGGGTTCATGGGAGGTCCCCGGGTCGCCCCCTCGAGGAGGCGCTCCAGCTCCTCGTCGAGCGGCATCGGGAGGCAGCCGCATTGATGCAGGGAGAACGGTATCCCGATCGAGGACTGCGCCTCGGCCTGTGCCCTAAGCCATTCGGAGTACCCGGGCTCCGCCGGGACGCCGACGAAGACAGCGGAGGCCCCGAACCTCCTCGCGGCCAGGCCGGAGACCTCCAGCAGGAACCTCCTGTAGGGCCGCTCCCCTTCCAGGAGCGAGGAGATCTCGCGCGGCACGAGCCCCGCGAGGACTTGGCCGCGGCCCATCGAGTTCCTGGACATTATTGCGGCCGCCATCAGGGCCCTCCTGACGTCCTCCGGCCGCGTGAGGCCCTCGAGCTCAAGGAAGAGGGGAAGGGGGCGCATGCCGGCCCTAGCGGCGGCGACGAAGGCCTCGGCGCCGCAGGGATCCCCCTGGAAGAGGACCACCGCCGCCCCCTCCGAGCCAGGGGGCAGCCCGCC
>CAYFFS010000021.1:0-21888 GCA_964342765.1 uncultured Nitrososphaerales archaeon
CGGCAAGAGGAGCTCGACCATGCCGCGGTACATCCCCTGGAGCTCCAGGAGGATCCCGAGGGTCCTCCTCGGCAGCCTGGCGCTCCTGACCACGACCGTCCTAGTTACCCTCCTCACGATCCTCGGCCCCCTTCATATTACGCGCTCCGAGGCGTTCGTGGGCATCGCACGACTGCAACGGCCTTCTGCTCATGCTATCCTCAGCAGAAAAATGTTATAGATAGTTATATTTAACCATTACTGCCCCTCCCTGAGGCGGCGCCCCGCGGGAGCCCGCCTTCAATTTTGCGCGAAACTTTTTACGCGTCGCCCGGCGGCCGCGCCGTCAATGTCGCTTCAGAAGGGCGTTGAGTGCGTGGACCCCGAGGGGGTCAGCGAGCTCGTGCGCACCAAGGACTACGTGGTCCTAGACTGCTGGGCCCCCTGGTGCGCGCCCTGCCACATCCTGGGGGCCATGCTGAGGGACCTGGCCCCGAAGTACCCGGAGATCGCGTTCGCGAGGATAAACGTGCAGAAGTACCCCGAGTTCCAGGTTAGGATGGAGATCCTGGGGCTCCCCACGCTCCTCATGTGGAGGAAGGGGAGGCTCGTGGCCAGGGTGCCCGGGGTCCCGGACTGGCGCACCCTGAGGTCCATGCTCGACGAGCTGGTGACCGGGGAATGAGGAGGGGGGCCGTCATATCGATACCAGGCATGGGCTACACGTCCATGGCCAGGTGCACCCCCAGGTTCCTCTCCGAGCTTTTCTACTACTCGCCCCGTGGGGTCATGCACTTCACTCCTCCCAGGAACGCGGAGGAGGCATGGAGGAGGACCTTCGGGGGGGCGGCCGAGGCCGTCAGGCCCCTCGGGGTGGAGCTCGTCCTGATAAACCCCCCGGAGGGGCGCGGAAGGCCCCTTCAGGAGGAGCTCCAGCTCGTCGAGTCGAAGATCAGGGAATCCCTGGGGAGGGCCCTGCCGGCGGCCTCGCTCAACTACTTCGCGTACAAGGAGGTCCCGGCCTCCTGCGAGGAGGTCAGGTCGGTCGACGACGCGCTGGCTCGCCTGTTCCAGCAGCTCGACGAGTACATGATAATCACCCCCTTCGGCGACAGGCAGGACGGCGACTTCGAGGAGTACGGGATCTACCTGTCCAGCGTGGAGAGGCCGGGGCACGAGGAGGTGATAGAGCCGGAGCAGATACCGATGCTCATGGCCGAGCTGGCGGCTCGCCTGGGCGCGAGGCGCGCCGCCCAACGCTACTGAAGGGCCGGCGGGAACGGCGAAGGCTCGCATGCCCTCCGTGTAAAGCTTATTTTTCAGCGCCCGGCTGCCAGGCGCTCGGGATGCCGACAAGGCTCAGGAAGATAAGGAAGAAGCGCGGGACGAGGGTCGTCGGGTGGGGCCGCGTCGGCCAGCACAGGAAGGCCGGCGGCCGCGGCGGCAGGGGGATGGCGGGGCTCAAGAGGCACAAGAGGAGCTGGATGCTCAAGTACGATCCCGACCACTTCGGCTACCACGGGTTCTACAGGCACCCATCGCCTAACGTCACCAGGAGGTGGATAAACGTGCGCGACCTCGACGAGCTCTACGAGGGCCTCCACGGGGGCCCGGCGCCCGAGGGCGAGCTGCCGACGCTCGACCTGGCTTCTCTGGGCATCGAGAAGCTCCTCGGAGGGGGATCCGTGAGGAGGGCCTACAGGGTCATAGTGCCCGCGGCCACGGAGTCCGCGATAAGAAAGGTTAAAGAGGCCGGCGGCCAGGTGGAGCTGCTGTCCGAGGCCGCCGAGGGTTGAGCTCCGACCGCTTCTCCAAAATACTGGGGCTTGCGCAGTACGTACCGGAGGTTCCGAGGCCGGCCAGGAAGCCCTCCCTCAGGATAAGGCTCCTCTGGACCCTCCTAGTGCTGGTCATCTACGTGTCGATGGGGTTCGTGCCCCTCTACAAGGTCACGATAAGCGCCCAGGTGCTCCCCCTTTACCAGATAGTCTTCGCCGCCCAGCAGGGGACCCTAACCTCCCTCGGGATAGGCCCGATAGTGACGGGGGGCCTGCTGGCCGAGATCCTCGTGGGGTCCGAGATAATAAGCATGGACTTCTCGAGGGAGGAGGACAAGGCCGCGTTCACGGCCATGGTGAAGGTCTTCACGGCCGTGTTCATCGTCGTGGAGTCCGTGGCGTACACGGTCGGCATGCTGGGCTTCTACTACCACGTGCCGGCCTCAGCCCTCCCGGTCGACGCGATACAGCTGATAATCGCCGGGTTCGTCGTGTACATGCTCGACCAGATGATACAGAAGGGGTGGGGGGTTGGGAGCGGGATCAGCCTGTTCATACTCGCGAACGTGTCGCTGCTCGTGATGGTCGACCTCTTCAACCCCGTCAAGGTGAACGGCCAGTACTTCGGCCTCATACCGTTCCTGGCGCAGGCCGCGGCGGAGGGGAAGCTCTACGAGGCCGTCCTCAGGCCCAACGGCTACCCATCCCTCGTCGGCCTGGGCGCCACGGTGGGCTTCATACTGCTCCTGATATACCTAGAGGGCGTCAGGATAGAGGTGCCGGTCACCTCGTCCCAGTTCAGGGGGATATCGGGGACCTACCCGATAAAGCTCCTCTACGTCTCGAACGTGCCGGTGATCCTGGTGGCCGCCCTCCTGGCGAACCTCCAGATGATAGCGTCCTGGTGGGCCGGATGGGCGAGGACCTACGGGCTCTGGTACGCCGGCGCCCTGGCTCAGTACAACTCGCAGGGGCAGCTGGTCGGCGGCCTCCTCTACTACCTCATGGGGCCCCAGACGCTCCAGCAGGCGATCTCGGACCCAGCCCTCACGGTCGCGTTCGTCGCGATAATGGTCGTCCTGAGCACCGCGTTCGCCAAGGTCTGGGTCGAGATGAGCGGCATGACCGCGGAGAAGACGGCGGAGGGCCTGATAAGGGCGCAGATGACAATACCCGGCTTCAGGACCGCCAGGTCTACGCTGGGCATGGTCCTGGAGAGGTGGATACCGGCGGTCACGCTCGTGGGAGGGGCGCTCGTGGGCCTCATAGCCGGGATATCGCAGTTCCTGGGAGTCTTCGGGGGAGGGATAGGGCTCCTGCTGATGGTCGACATAGCGATCCAATACTACCAGGCCCTCGTGCAGGAGGAGCTAGAGTTTATAATGCCCAGGCTCGCGGGGATCTTCGGACGCTGAAATGAGGGTTATAGTGGGGGGCATACCCGGGGTCGGGAAGAGCACGGTCCTCGACGTCGTCAGCAGGAGGCTCGGCGGCAGGCTCCTCATAGTGAACTACGGAACTGTCATGATGGAGGAGGCCAGGCTGAGGGGAGCCCCCGACAGGGACTCCATAAGGAGGCTCCCGGCCGGCGTCCAGAGGGAGATACAGTCCTCCGCCGCCAGGAAGATAGCCCAGATGGGGTCCGAGTTCCTGATAGTGGACACGCACTTCTCGATAAAGACGTCCCAGGGCTACCTGCCAGGCATGCCCTCCCACATAATCTCTGCCCTGGCGCCCGACTCCCTGGTCGTGATATCCGCCTCCCCCGAGGAGGTGTCCGCCAGGAGGGCCGCGGACCCCTCAAGGAACAGGGACCCCTCGGTCGAGTCCGTGAGGGAGGAGCTGGAGATGGAGCTCCTCTTCGCCGTCGCGGCGTCCAACGAGAGCGGGGCTCCCCTGGCGATAGTGATGAACAGGCAGGGGGAGGCCGAGAGGGCCGCGGAGGACCTCCTGAGGGTCATGGGGGTGTGAGCCCTGTGGCAGATCCCCGTCGAGGCCCTGCGCGTGATGCCCTACTCCACGGCGTTCGTCGCCCTGGTGGCGCTCGCCCTTAACGTCATAGCCAACGCCGTGACCAGGGCGACGATGGACGTCGACATGTACAGGAGGGTCCAGAGGGAGTACGCGGAGTACCAGAGGCAGCTCAGGGCCGCCATAAGGAGCGGGGATCCCGAGAAGGCCGAGAAGGTCAGGAGGAGGTACAAGCCGGTCGAGGAGCAGATGCTGAGGCTTCAGATGGACAGGCTGAGGATAAGCCTGTACTACCTGATCCCATTCATAATATTGTATTACCTGCTCGCGTGGTTCATGGGGAACGTGCCGGTCGCGATCTCCCCCTACGAGTTCAACCTCTGGATAGTGTCCGCGACCGTGCCCATCGGGCCCGGGTACGGGATGAACATGGTGACCTGGTACATATTCACGTCCATAGCGTTCAGCGTCGTCGTGACGAGGATCTTCGGGCTGCAGGTGTAGGCCATGAGGTACGTGAGGAGCGTCGTCATAGCCGGGATGCCGGCGTCGGGCAAGACGACGGTGGCGCGCCTCGTCGCCTCCAGGCTGGGCCTCAGGTACGTGGCCGGTGGGGACATACTCAGGGAGCTGGCGCGCGAGCGCGGCTACGACCCGAAGGGGGACGACTGGTGGGACTCCGAGGAGGGCAGGAGGTTCCTCCTGGAGAGGAGGGAGAACCCGGAGTTCGACAGGGAGGTCGACCGCAGGCTGAGGGAGCTCGTGGTCGCGGGCGGGTACGCCGCCACGAGCTACTCGATGCCCTGGCTTGTCGGCCCGGAGGTCCTCAAGGTCTGGCTCAAGGCATCCCAGCGCGAGCGCGCGGCCAGGATGGCGAGGAGGGACGGGATATCGGTGGAGGAGGCCGCCCGCATAATAGAGTTCCGCGACAGCGAGAACGCCAGGCTCTACAGGGAGCTCTACGGGTACGAGCTTGCGCCGGATCCCTCGGTCTTCCACCTGATAGTGGACACGGAGAGCGTCCCCCCGGAGGACGTCGCGGAGCTCGTTGTCCTGTACGCCAGGGCCCTCTGGAGGGAGGGCGGCCGACGGGAGGTCGGATAAGCTTTTAGCGCGAGGGAGGCGCGCGGGGCCGTGGCCAGGGGGCCTGGCGGCTTCCCAACGGTGAGGGAGTGGCTCCTGAGCAGCACGATAGTCGTGGGCGAGGAATCGGAGGGGGAGCACGGCCGCCCGCCCGAGGAGAGGTCGATGTCGGAGCTCCTGGACATGGGGCTGATCCCGGTGGACAAGCCCGCCGGCCAGACGAGCCACCAGGTAACGGCGTGGGTCAAGCAGATCCTAGGGGTGGAGAGGGCAGGGCACAGCGGGACGCTGGATCCGCTGGCCACGGGGCTTCTCCCCGTCGCCACGGGCCGCGCGACCAAGGTCCTCCAGGCCCTTCTGCTGGGTCCCAAGGAATACTACTCGGTCATGAGGCTGCACGACCCCGTCCCGGACGAGCAGCTGAGGGCCGTCGTGTCTGAGTTCACCGGCCCGATCTACCAGCGCCCGCCAGTTCGCTCCCGCGTCAAGAGGGAGAGGAGGGTCAGGAACATATACGAGCTGGAGATAGTGGAGAGGAAGGGGAACCTCGTGCTCCTGAGGTCCCTGGTCCAGGCCGGGACGTACGTGAGGAAGCTCATCTACGACATGGGCGAGGTCCTGGGGCCCGGGGCCACGATGGTGGAGCTAAGGAGGACAAGGGTCTGCGACCTAAGGGAGTCCGACATGATCGTGAGGCTCCACGAGCTGGCGTACGCCGCCAAGCTCTGGAGGGAGAAGGGGGACGAGTCCGAGCTCAGGAGGCTCGTGATGCCGATAGAGTGGGGGCTGACCCACCTGAAGCCGGTAGTGGTCAAGGACACGGCGGTCGACGCCGTGGCGCATGGATCCTACCTGGCCGTTCCAGGGGTCGCTCGCCTTCACCCGGACGTCAGGAGGGGGGACGTGGTCGTCCTCTACACGCATAAGGGGGAGCTCGTGGCGCTGGCTCGCGCCGAGATGGGCCGCGAGGAGGTCGAGGACTCGAAGAGGGGGGTGGCCTTCAGGCCCATCAGGGTGGTCATGCAGCCGGGCGTCTACCCGCGCTCGTGGAGGTCCAAGGAGGAGGGCGTCGGCGCTTAAACAGCTAATACGGAAGCCCTAAAGCGCGTCGAAGGGCTGTCGCCTAAAGCTTAATTTTAGGGGCGGGACAGCCGCGGCGAGCCGGGGTGCCCGAGTGGTCAAGGGGCAGGCCTGGAGACCCTCGAGGATCGAGAGCCTGTGGGCGAAAGCCCTCGTGGGTTCGAATCCCACCCCCGGCGCCTCCTATACTTGGAGCTCCCTCAGCACCCTGAACGCCTCCCTTCCAAGGTCCTCCAGCCCTTCCTTGGAGAGGGCCCTCGCGACCGCCACGAGCCCTATTCCCAGGGCGCTCGTCAGGGGCTCGGGGAGGGCCACCATGAGGACGCCCGCTACCTTCAGGGGGCGCAGGTCGCGCCCCCTGAGCCCCGCGCGGCTCCTGGAGAGCGTCGTCCGGACTCCGTCCAGGGCCTCGCCCACCGATGCCGCGTCACCGGCCAGGCGGAGGAGGGAGCCGGCCACCTCCTCTCCGCGCACGACCCGGTAGGGAATTCCCTCCCTAAATCGGGAGCGTCAAAGGACATGTAACATCGGCGTCACAGGGCCTTGACCGATTTTTGTGACGCGCCGCGATGGAAACGATTTATAGAGGACGATGCCAGGCCATGGTGATGAGCAGGGACCAATACCTAGGGGTTCTGATGATGGTGCTCGGCATACTCGTGATAATATTGTACGGATGGCTGGACTGGGCGTACCCCCTTAGGACCCTTCAGGTCACCGCCTTCATAGGCGTCGCGGCCCTCCTCGGCGTCGTCGCTTGGATAGGGTACACGCTGGCCACGACCCCTCCGCCCAAGCCCATATCCGAGATAGAGAAGGAGCTCGAGGAGGAGCTCAAGAAGGTGGGCGGGGGATCCTCCGCCCAGGAGCAGAGGGGATCCCAGGGGGCCGGAAGCTGAGCGCCGCGTTCCGGTGGAGCTGGGATGCGCGCCATAATCATGGCGGGCGGCTTCGCGCGCAGGATGTGGCCCCTCACCCAGAGAACGCCCAAGCAGCTGCTTCCCCTCTCCGATGGGTACGTCATATTGGACCTAGTGGTCGACGGCCTGCTGGAACTCGATCTCGACGAGATAATACTGAGCGTCAACAGGAGGTTCTCGGAGGACTTCAGGGCCTGGGCATCCTCGCGCGGGCTGGACGTCCGCATGCTCGAGGAGGAGTCCATGAGGGAGGAGGAGAAGCCGGGGGCGGTGGGCGCCCTGAACGCAATGCTGGGCTCCCTTGAGGAGGACGATTACCTGGTTGTGGCCGGCGACAACGTGAGCTCCATCAGCTACCGGGACCTGGCGTCCCTCATGAAGGGGAAGGGCGCCGCGTCGGTGGCGGTATACGACGTGGGCTCCAGGGATCTCGCGACCAGGTACGGCGTGGTGGAGCTGGGCCCCGACTCCAGGATACTGTCGCTCGTGGAGAAGCCTCGGAACCCCAGCTCCACCCTGATATCCACGGC
Source organism: uncultured Nitrososphaerales archaeon (assembly GCA_964342765.1). GTDB lineage: Archaea > Thermoproteota > Nitrososphaeria > Conexivisphaerales > Conexivisphaeraceae > Conexivisphaera. The sequence goes on from CAYFFS010000021.1 coordinate 7,342, forward strand.
CATCTACGCGATGCCGTGGAGGAGCCTTTCGAGGGTCCGCGAGTACGTCTCGGGGGGAGGGCCCCGCGACGCGCTCGGCCACTTCATATCCTGGCTGGTCTCGAGGGAGGATGTCTACGGGTTCAGGTTCCAGGGGTACTGGTTCGACATAGGCGGGATCGACGAGTACAACAGGGTGCGCGACCTGTTCTCGCGCGGGCTCATAGCCAGGCCGAGGCACGTGAGGCCGGGCTCTCGATAGAACGCTCCGCTCGCCGGCTACGGTGATCTTTCCCCGATGCCGGAGTCGCGGTGCGCGCGAGGGCCCAAGGGGCTAGCGCGCCGGGCGCGCAGCAAGCTTATAGCCGGGATATGCCCTCGGCCCCCGTGGACCTGGCAGCTCGCTCTCGGCGCCCGGCCGCGGTCGGGGCCCTCGTAGCGGCGCTGACGTTCGCGGTCCTCTACGAGGTGGACCTCGACGTGGCGGCCCCCGCCATAGGCGTGGCATCCTGGGCTGTCTCCTACGCTGTCGAGGCGGTGCGCGGGTGGGGATGGATCGCAGTATTGGTTCTCATGGCCCTGGAGAGCTCCTCGCTTCCTGTGCCGAGCGAGGTCGTGCTGCCGCTGGCGGGCTTCCTCGTCCACGAGGGGTCGATGGATCCCTACGCGGCCTTTGCCGCCGCCCTGGCGGGCTCGCTCGCCGGCTCCTACGCGGATTATTACATCGGTTACGCGTTCGGTGTGGGGGTCCTGAGGAGGCTGCCCTGGATAAGCGGCGAGGCGCTCGCGAGGGCCGAGTCATGGTTCCGCGCGTACGGCGAGCCCATGGTCCTGTACACCAGGATGATACCAGGCGTGAGGACCCTGATATCGTTCCCCGCCGGCGCCCTGGGGATGAGCCCCCTGAGGTTCGGAGCCTACACCGCGGCCGGATCGGCGCTCTGGGACGCCGTCCTGATGGCCTCGGGCTACGCCCTCGCGTCCCGCTGGGAGATGGCCTCCGCGGCGGCCCAGGAGGCGCTCCTGCCCGCCCTGGCGGCCGCGGGCGCCGGCCTCCTGACGTACCTAGCGCTCGCGCGCCTGGCCCGGAGGGGATCCGCCCCCGGCCCGTAAAACGTTTATTAGTCGAGGGCCTGGAGGGCGCCGCGAGGTGGATCGCCGTGAGGGAGGTCGATTACAAGCCGAAGCCGATCGACCCGGACTTCCTCAAGAAGCCCGACGAGTACCCCGTGACCGGGGAGCACAAGGGCCACAAGGTCTACGCGGAGGGCAAGCAGAGGCTCGACGCGGAGGGCAAGCCCTACCCGACGAAGCTCGGGATACACGGCACCATAGTGGCGGTGGACTTCGACTGCTGCGTCGCCGACGGAGTGTGCCACGACGTGTGCCCCGTCAACGTCTTCGAGTGGCTCCTCAACCCAGGCAAGAGCGGCAGCGGAAACGACCTATGGCCGCTCCCGCCGGACCTTCGCGAGAAGTACAGGACCGACAAGGCGGATCCCGTCAGGGAGAACGACTGCATATTCTGCATGGCGTGCGAGACTTCCTGCCCGGTCAGCGCGATAAAGATCAACCCGCCCTGAGGTCCCGCCTCGGGCTTCCCGCATCCATTTGGTTTTGGGCAGCCTCCTCGAACGCACTTTATAATCCCCGGGGGCATCCGAGGCGGGTTGTACCTGACGAACGAGGAGGAGAGGGCCGCCTCAGGCGAGATGGGGGAGGCGATCGCGGCCGCCTACAGGATACTTCTGGCCGTCGGGGAGCTGCTCGGCGCCAGGAGGCTCATACGGATATCCTCGGCGCACCTTTCGGGCGTCAACTACGCGAACATAGGGGATCCCGGGCTGGAGTTCCTGGAGCGCTTCAGCTCCTCCGCCAGGGTCTCGGTCCCTACGACGGTCAATCCGTGCGGCGCCGACCTCTACGACCCCCAGCCCCACGTGCCGCGCGACTTCCTGGAGAGGCAGCGCGCGATAATGGACGCGTACCTGAGGATGGGGTGTTCCGAGTCCTTCACGTGCGCCCCCTACGAGCTCGAGTCAAATCCCCCGCCCGGGAGCCACGTGAGCTGGGCCGAGAGCTCGGCCGCGATCTTCGCAAACTCGGAGCTGGGGCTCATCACGAACAGGGAGAGCGGTCTGAGCGCCCTCGCGGCGGCGATAGCGGGCAAGACGCCCGAGGGCGGCATGCACCTGGAGGAGAACAGGAGGCCCGGCTACGCGCTAAGGGTCGACCCGGGCGCCCTGGAGCATGGCTACATAGATTATCAGCTCGTGGCGTACTACGCGGCCTCCAGGACCTCCGCCGACGTTATAGCGTTCGTGGGCCTGCCGCGGCCCCCTCGCTCCACGATCAAGCTCATGGCCGCGGCGGTGGGGGCCGCGGGCCCCTCCTCGATGTTCGTCTTCTCGGACTCCGTCCCCCCAGGGGTGGAGTCGGAGTCGCTCGGGCGCGACGAGCTCGCGCGCCTCAGGGAGGAGCTGGTCGGGCGGGGCCCCGTGGACCCCAGGGGGTCGATGGCGATACTCGGGTGCCCCTTCTACGGGCCCCAGGAGCTCTCGAGGCTGGGGGCAGAGCTCAGGGGGCGCAGGGCGTCGCCCAGGCTATTCGTCCAGGTCTCCCGCGCGGTGGAGCTCGCCGCCAGGGAGGCCGCGGGCGAGGTCCGCGGATCGGGGGCGACGCTCCTGAGGTGCGCGTGCTACCCGCTCTCGCCCGCAGACGAGTGGCTCGGCGCCTCCGCCGTCTACGCCGACTCCGTCAAGGCGGTGCACTACCTCAGGAAGAGGGGCGTGAACGCCTACCTGAGGGACGCGGGGGAGATACTGAGGGCGTTCTCCCACGTCACTTGACGGTCACGGACTTCGCCAGGTTCCTTGGGCGGTCTATCTCGGCCCCCCTGGCCAGGGCCAGGTGGTAGGCCAGGAGCTGGAGGGGGATCGCCTCCACGATCGGCAGCTCGACGCCCCTGGCCTCCGGTATGCGAAGGTGCACGTCGTAGAGGTCGCTTTCCACGTCGGATATCCCTATTATGAAGGCGCCCCTGGCCTTCATCTCCTCGCCGTTCGAGGCGGTGTCCGAGTGCGTGTCGTCGCCCGGGTTTATCAGGACCACCGGGGTTCCGTCCTCTATCATCGCGAGCGTCCCGTGCTTCAGCTCGCCCGCCGCGAGCCCCTCAGCGTGCACGTACGCGAGCTCCTTGACCTTGAGGGCCCCCTCGAGCGCGAGCGGGTAGTGCACCCCCCTGCCGACCAGGTACAGATCGTCGGAGCCCTTCAGCCTGTTCCCCAGCTCCCTGGCCGCGGGCTCCAGCCTGAGGGCCTCGGAGACCAGGCGCCTGGCCCTCTCCGGATCCGGGAGGGGGCGCCCCGCCATCCTGAGGGCGATCATCGAGAGGGTCGCCAGCTGGGCGGTGAAGCTCTTGGTGGCGGCAACGCCGACCTCGGGCCCCGCGCGCACGTTGACGCTGAGGTCCCCCTCCCTCTCGAGGCTCGAGTGAGGCACGTTGACGACGGAGATTATCCTGGCCCCCCTGGACTTGGCCGCCCTTACGGCCTCGAGGACGTCCGCGGTCTCGCCGCTCTGGCTTATCGCGAGCACCACGCTCCCGGGCCCCATCCACCTGAGGAAGAGGCCGTGCTCGCTCGCCAGCACGGGCTGGACGTCCAAGCCCGCGACGTCCGCGAACACGTAGCGTGCGACGAGAGCTGCGTGGTAGCTGGTCCCCGCCCCCACCGCGAACACCTGGGAGGCCTCCGAGATCGCGCGGGCCGCCTCGTCGACCTCCGGGCGGGGGGCGAGGGCCCTGGCCACGACCTCCGGCTGCTCCATTATCTCGCGGAACGTGTGGTGGGCGTACGCGCCTGCGTCGGGCTCCGACATCTCGAACGCCACCTTCACGGGCCTCACCTCGAGCGGGGTGCCGTCGAGGAGCGCCGCCCTCACCTCGCCGGGCCTCAGGACAGCTACGCTCCCGTTCTCCAGGAAGTACGCATCGTCCGTCCACTCTATGAACGCGTAGACGTCGCTCGAGGCGTAGACCGCGCCCTTGGCCAGCCCCACGACGAGCGGGGAATCCTTGCGCGCTGCCAGCAGCGCGTCCCCGAGGGCGGGGCCCGCGGCAAGGAACGCGTAGGACCCCCTGAGCTCCCTGCAGACCGCCAATAGGGCCTGGAGGGGGTCCTCGAAGGACCTGAGCGCGTCCTCCAGCATGTGGGCTATGACCTCGCTGTCCGTGTCGCTCCTGAACCTGTGGCCCCTGGCCTCCAGCTCCTCCCTGAGCTCCCTGTAGTTCTCTATTATCCCGTTGTGGACCACGGCTATCCTGCCGTCGCACGAGGCGTGCGGGTGGGCGTTCTCGTCCGTCACCTTGCCGTGTGTTGCCCAGCGTGTGTGCGCGATGCCGGTGCTCCCCCTGAGCGCCCTCACGTACGGCTCTATCGAGTCCACCCTGCCCGCGCGCTTCACTATCGCCATGGAGTCGCCGTCCACGACCGCGACGCCGGCTGAGTCGTAGCCGCGGTACTCCAGCCTCCTCAGCCCCTTCGTCAGCACCTCCGCCGCCTCGCACCTGCCGGTGCACCCTATTATGCCACACACGGAGGCTCAGCTCGCGCGGATCTATTTAAGGCGCCCTGATCCGCGGCCAATAACGTTACAACCTATCTCGTAACGGTTGGTCTCCGGCGATGGGGCGTCCGCGAAATCCATTATAACCTGTTTCGTCATGGTCCTTCGTGGCTCGCGAGGGGCTGCTCGAGGTTGGCGGGGGCGTCGCAAGGGTGGCGGTCTTCGGGCCGGAGGGGGAGCCGCCGCAGCTCGGCGGCCCTGCGCTCAGGATACTCGGCGCCCTGAGGGAGAGGCCCATGTACCCCAGGGAGCTCGCCAGGGAGCTCGGAATCGACGAGCAGTCCGTGTACTACCACGTGAGGAGGCTGGAGGCGCTCGGGCTGATACGCCCGGTCGGCAGCGTCCGCGTGAGGGGCGCGCAGGCGCGCGTCTACTCGACCCCATACGACGGCTACTCGCAGCTGCTGCCTGGCGCCTCGCTCGCCGCGCGCGAGCCCAGGAGGAGGCCGCCCGAGAAGCTCCTCTCCTTCTTCTACGAGTTCGTCCGCGACGGGGTCCTGGACGCGACGTTCGTCGTGGGCTCCCCGGAGCCGCACGGGCCGTTCAGGGCGGCCGCCCGCGACGGCCACTACGCTGTGCAGCTGGCGCTCGCGCTCGGCTCCATAGCGTCGCCCCCGCCGGCGTTCGCCGTGAAGCTGGACGTGGACGTGCGCGCCGAGAGGTCGTACGACTCCAACATGATAATCGTGGGCGGCCCCGGGACGAACCTCCTGGCCTCCGAGCTCAACCCGCACCTGCCCGTCAGGTTCCACGAGGAGAACTACTGGCGCGGGCTGGTGGACGACGAGGGCAGGACGTTCGACCAGCCCACGGACGCCCTGATAGCTAAGGTGCCAAGCCCCTTCAGCCCCGGCAGGTACGTGGTCCTGGTGGCAGGCGTCAGGCACGTGGGGACGAAGTCGGCCGTCCTGGCCCTCAGCACTGACCACGAGAGGATACTTGGGGCCTACAGGGGGATACCCTTCGCCGTCGTGGTCAGGGGGTACGACGCTGACGGCGACGGCAAGGTGGACGAGGTGGAGCCCCTTCGCTACTACGGCGGCCGAGGCCCATCCCCTGCCGATGGGGGCGCCCCTCGGCGGGGCGATAAAGGTTAAATTCAGGCCGTGCGGCGACCGGCCGTCGCGGGCTTGTCCGAGGCTAAGTCGATAGTGAGGCTGGCGGGGAGGGACCTGGACGGGAACAAGAACGTAGTCGCGGCGCTGAAGGACATCAAGGGGGTTGGGCTCGTCCTGGCGCAGGCGATCCTCAACCACCTCAGGATAGGCACCAACCTGCGCCTGGGCCAGCTGAGCGAGGGCCAGATATCCGCGATAGAGAGGGTGCTCAGGAACCCCGCGGCCGTCGGCCTTCCGCCCTGGCTCCTGAACAGGAGGAAGGACCCCGAGACCGGGAAGGACCTCCACGTGATAGAGTCCGACCTCGAGTTCGCGGTCAAGATGGACATAGAGCGCGAGAAGAGGGTCGGCAGCTGGAGGGGCGTGAGGCACGCCCTGGGCCTCAAGGTCAGGGGGCAGAGGACCAGGACGACCGGCAGGAAGGGCAAGACGGTCGGCGTGAGGAAGAGGGCGGGCGCTGCCCCCGCCCAGGGCCAGCAGGGGCAGTGAGGTGATGCGGCTTGGGGGACCCTAAGAAGCCCAAGAAGAAGTACACGACCCCGAACAGGCCGTGGGACGCCGAGAGGCTCCAGAGGGAGGTGTACCTGCTCGGCACCTACGGGCTCAGGAACAAGAGGGAGCTGTGGAGGGCCCAGACGATGCTCTCCAAGATAAGGGCCCAGGCGAGGGGCCTCCTGGCGGCCCCGCCCGAGGTCAGGAACAGGCAGGAGCCCCTGCTGATATCGAGGCTCGTGAGGCTCGGGCTCCTGAAGGAGGGCTCCACCCTCGACGACGTCCTGAGCCTCAAGGTGGAGGACATACTTGAGAGGAGGCTCCAGACCATCGTCTGGAGGAAGGGCTTCGCCCGCACGATCCACCAGGCCCGCCAGCTCGTGGTCCACGGCCACGTGTACGTGCGCGGCAGGGTCGTGGATCGCCCGGGGTACCTCGTGCCCCGCGACGAGGAGAACTCGATATACGTGGAGCTCGCGGCCCCCACCGCGCCCCAGGCCGGCGAGGTGAGCGCGTGATGTCCTCGGAGCAGGGCAAGCAGGAGCAGGACAAATGGGGGGTCGCGCACATCTACAGCAGCTTCAACAACACTATAGTGCACATAACGGATCTCTCTGGTGCGGAGACGATAGCGATAAGCAGCGGCGGCCAGCACGTGGATGCCGACAGGCTGGAGGGCTCGCCCTACGCCGCGATGAAGGCCGCGCAGGCCGCGGCCGAGGTCGCGAAGGCGAAGGGGATAACCGCGCTGCACATAAAGGTCAGGGGGGTCGGGGGCACCGGGCCCAGGACCCCCGGGCCGGGGGCGCAGGCAGCGATAAGGGCGCTCGTCAGGGCGGGCTTCAAGATAGGCAGGATAGAGGACGTGACCCCCATACCCCATGACACGACTAGGAAGCCGGGAGGAAGAAGGGGAAGGAGGGCGTGATGTCCGCGGCCCCCGAGGTAACAATCCTGGAGGAGGACCGCCTGAGCCTCAAGGTCAGGCTGCGCGGCGTGCCACTCGAGTACGCGAACGCCCTGCGCCGCTTCATGATATCGGAGGTCCCCACGCTCGCGATAGACAGCATAGCGGTCCTGGACAACACGTCCCCCGTCTACGACGAGGTCCTCGCGCACAGGCTGGGGCTGATACCCCTGAGGGGCGACCCCTACAAGTACTCCGGGGACTGCGGGGGTTCGCCCTGCCAGGTCCTCCTAGTGCTGGACGCCAAGGCCGAGGGGGAGCCCAGGACCGTGCTCTCGGGGGAGCTGGCGTCCGAGGACAAGGAGGTGGCGCCGATATCCCCGAACATACCCATAGCGAAGCTGGCGCCGGGGCAGAGGATAAGGCTCGAGGCGTACGCGAGGGTCGGAAGGGGGAAGGAGCACGCCAAGTGGCAGCCCGTCTCCGTGTCCGTGCTGAAGCCGTACCCGCACGTCAAGCTTCTGGACCCGAGGTCAAAGTGCGCGAGGGAGGCGGCCGAGGCGTGCCTTCCGAAGGTCCTGAAGTACTCGGGGGATTCGCTGACCGTGGAGGGGGAGCACAGGTGCAGGCTGTGCATGGACTGCGTCAGGGCGTGCCCCGACGCGGTCAAGGTAGAGGAGCTCGAGGACGACCACATAATATATTTGGAGAGCGTCGGCGCCCTCGAGCCCAGGAGGATAATTTATATGGCGGCCAAGGAGCTCCTCGCGCAGCTGGAGGAGCTTTCGAGGCAGGTGGAGGCGCTTGGCAATGAGCGAGGTCTCCAGGCGCGCGGCCGAGAGGGCATTGAGGAGGGCCTACAGGGAGACGGGCAGGCCCATATGGAGGGCGCTGCGCGACGCGATAAGGAGGACGAGCCGCTCCAGGATGGTCAGGGTCAACGTCGGGAAGATAAACAGGCTGGCTTCCGACGGGGACGTGGTGGTGGTCCCCGGGAAGGTCCTGGGGATGGGGGCCGTCGACAAGAGGCTGACGGTCGCGGCCCTTGCCTTCTCCGCGGAGGCCAGGAGGAAGATAGAGTCCGCGGGCGGGAGGGCTATGTCCCTGGAGGAGCTCGCCTCCTCCCAGGCCAACGTGAAGGGGGTGAGGCTGATTGGCGGCTGAGGACCGCGTGGTCGTCGTGGACGCCGAGGGGCAGGTGATGGGGAGGCTCGCCTCGAAGGTCGCGAAGATGCTCCTCGAGGGGTACTCGGTCCACGTGGTCAACGCGCCCGGCGCGCTGATATCGGGGGCCAGGCGCAGCGTGATAGAGGAGTGGAAGAGGTTCCTGGAGGTGGGCAGCATCGTCAACCCCGAGCACGGCCCCTATCACCACCGCCGCCCCGACACGATATTGAAGGACGTCATCCGCGGGATGCTCCCAAGGCAGAAGCCGAGGGGGAGGGAGGCCCTGAGGAGGCTCAGGGTCTACAACGATTACCCTGAGGAGCTCAAGGGCGTGCAGGCGATGAGGTTCGAGGAGGCCGAGCCGAGGAGGCCGCGCCTTTATTACATAACCCTGGGGGAGCTGGCGCGCGAGCTGGGATGGAGGTGAGGTAGGTGGTCTCCCAGAGGTCCGCGATGGTCTTCGAGGGCTCCAGGAAGAGGGCGCGCGCACGCGCAATAATAAGGCCGGGCCAGGGCATAGTGAGGATCAACGGCTTCCTCCTCGAGGCCCTGCCCAACTACGTCCAGCGCGAGGTGATAAGCATACCGCTGAGGCTGGCGGGCGACCTGAGGTACAAGGTGGACCTGGACGTGGAGGTCAAGGGCGGCGGTGTCATGGGGCAGGCCTACGCGGCCGCCATGGCCATCGCGAGGGCGCTCGTCGGCTTCACGAGGTCCGTGGAGCTGAAGAAGAGGATAGCCCAGTACGACAGGCACCTCCTGGTCGGGGATCCGAGGAGGACCGAGCCGAAGAAGTTCGGCGGCCCCGGCCCCAGGCGCAGGTACCAGAAGTCGTTCAGGTGACTTCGCCAAGCGCTTAAATATAGCCCGGCCCCGGGACGGGGCGTGCTGGTGCCCGTCAGGTGCTTCACGTGCGGCGCCCTCCTGGCGGACAAGTACGAGGAGTTCTCCAGGAGGGTGGCCGCGGGGGAGGACCCCGGGAAGGTCCTGGACGACCTGGGGGTCAAGAGGTACTGCTGCAGGCGCACCCTCCTGAGCGCGGTAGAGCCGGTCGACATGGTCCTCGAGTACTACTCCGCGAGGGAGAAGTTCAGGTCCTGAGCGGAACCGATATATAGCGCGGGCGGCGCTCGGGCGCGTTGGCCGTCCCGATAAGGGAGGTCAGGCTGAGGCCCGCCTTCACAGGAAGGGGGGACGAGACGGTAGAGGCCGAGGTCATCGCGGGGAGGTCGAGGGGGCGCGCGGCCGCCCCGGCCGGCGCCAGCGCCGGAAAGCACGAGGTGCGCCACCTGCCCGTCGGAGGGGCGGCCGAGGCCATAAGGGCGTTCGACCCCTCCCGCCTCATTGGCGTGGACGCGTCCGATCCGTACGCGGTCAGGGACGCCCTGAGGTCCCTCGACGGCACGGGCGACTACTCCAGGATAGGCGGAGCCACCGCGTATGCGGTTAGCCTGGCGGCGCTCGAGGCCGCCTCCCTCGAGCTTGGGAGGCCCATGTACGAGCTCATAGGGCTGTACGAGGAGCCCAGGATACCCCTGCCCCTCGGGAACGTCCTGGGCGGGGGAAGGCATGCGGGCGGGGGCGCCCCGGACGTCCAGGAGTTCCTAGTCTTCCCCATGAACCCCAGGGGGGCGCTCGAGGCCATCAGGGCGAACCTGCTGGTGCACTCGCTGGTCAGGAGGGGGATAGAGAGGAGGGATCCCTCCTTCCCGGCCGGCAAGGGGGACGAGGGCGCCTGGGCGCCCAGGATGGGCACCCTTGAGGCGCTGGAGGTCGTTAGCGAGGCGGCGGCCGCCGCCTCCGACGAGCTGGGCATAAAGATCGGCCTTGGGCTCGACGTCGCAGCCTCCACGCTCTGGGATCCCTCGAGGCGCGCCTACGTGTACTCGAGGGAGGGCAGGACCCTGGACGCGGAGTCCCAGGCCTCGTTCCTGGAGGAGCTCGCCGACAGGTTCGGCATAAGGTACCTTGAGGATCCATTGCACGAGGATGACTTCGACGGGTTCGCGGAGATGACGAGGTGGGCTAGGGCCAGGGGGGTGCTCGTGGTGGGGGACGACCTGCTCGTGACGAACGCCTCCAGGCTCGAGAGGGCCGCGAGGTCTGGGGCGGCCTCGGGCGCCATACTCAAGGTGAACCAGGCCGGCAGCCTCGGGGACGCGCTCGAGTTCGCCAGGGCCTGCAGGTCGCACGGGTACTCGATAATAGCGTCGCACAGGTCGGGGGACACGTGGGACTCCCACCTCGCGCACGTGGCCGTGGGGACGGGGGCGCTCATGATGAAGTCAGGGGTCGTCGGCGGGGAGAGGATGTCGAAGCTAATGGAGATCCTGAGGATAGCCGAGGCGCGCCCCGGGATGCGCCCCGCCCCCTTCGGGGCGCCAAACCCTTAAAAAGGCGGCCGGCGCGGCTGAACGTAGGAAGGCGGGGTGCGTCGGGATGTCCGAGCCGTCCGAGGGCAAGGAGGCGAAGGAGGGAAAGGGGGAGCAGGAGGATCAGCTGTCGGCCAAGGTCCTCGTGGCGACCGGGATAAGGATAGGGACGACGGTGAGGACGAAGTTCATGGAGCCCTTCATAGCCAGGATGAGGCCGGACGGCCTCTACATCCTTGACATGAACAAGATACTCTACCGCATAGACGTCGCCGGCCGCTTCCTCTCGCGCATAGAGCCCGGCAAGATACTCGTCTACTCCTCGAGGGAGTTCGCGAGGACCCCAATAGAGAAGTTCTGCGAGCTCGTGGGCTGCAAGGCGGTGACCGGCCGCTTCCTCCCGGGGATGTTGACGAACCCCCAGCTGCCGTACTACGTGGAGGCCGACGCCGTGCTCGTGGTGGACCCGCTCCTGGACTCCCAGGCTGTGGCGGAGGCCTCCAAGATGGGGATACCGGTCGTCGCGCTCTGCGACACGGACTGCGTCCCGAGCGACGTTGACCTGGCCATACCCGCGAACAACAGGGGGCGCAAGGCCCTGGCGGCTGTGTTCTGGCTCCTGGCCAGGAGCGTGCTCCTCCACTCCGGGGCATTATCCATGGATCAGCAGATGAAGTACACGATAGAGGACTTCGAGACGAAGCTGGAGGAGCAGCCAGTTGAGGGTTAGGAGGCCCGCCGTGGCGGGGTACTTCTACCCTGCGTCAACGGAGAGGCTCTCGAGGGTCCTCAGGGACCTGTTCCTCCACCCGCTCGGCCCGGGAAAGCTGCCGCCATCGCCTCCGGTCGAGGGCCTCATAGGGATAATCAGCCCCCACGCGGGCTACGAGTACTCGGGCCCCGTGGCCGCCCACGGGTACTACGTGGCATCCGGCACCTCCCCCGAGACCGTGGTGATCCTGGGGCCGAACCACCACGGCATAGGGAGCGGCGTCTCCGCCAGCGAGAGCGAGTCCTGGGAGACCCCGCTGGGCACCGTGGAGGTCGACATGGAGCTCTCCTCCAGGATAGTCAAGCTGTCCTCGATAGTGGACTTCGACGACCTGGCCCACCTCAGGGAGCACTCGATAGAGGTCCAGGTCCCCTTCCTCCAGTTCTCGATGAGCCCGGGCTTCAGGATAGTGCCGATAAGCATGCTGATGCAGGACGAGCTCACGGCCGTCGAGGTTGGAGACGCAATAGCGAGGGCGGCGCGCGAGCTGGGCAGGAGGGTCCTCCTGGTGGCCTCCACGGACTTCACGCACTACGAGCCCTACGAGGAGGCGTACGCAAGGGACGCGAAGGCGATAGAGGCGATAAGGAGCATGGACGTCTCCGAGTTCTACAGGGTCATCGAGAGGGAGCACGTCTCCATGTGCGGGTACGGCGCCGTCGCGGCCGTCCTGACGGCGGCGAAGTCCCTAGGTGCGACCCGCGTGGAGCTCCTCAAGTACGCGACCAGCGGGGACACCTCCGGCGACAAGAGCGCCGTGGTCGGATACGGGTCCCTGGCGATCCTGGCCTAGCGCTTGGCTTTAAAAGCCGGCCCCCGGCTCTCCCTCCGTGCGCGCCGCGTCGAGGGCCCCCGCTAAGGTGATAATCGCGGGGGAGCACTTCGTCGTCCACGGAGGGCTCGCGCTCGCGGTCTCCGTGGACCTCTGGGCCTCGACGAGCGCCGAGCCGGCCCCGAGGCCCTCGATAGAGTCCGTGGACCCGCCGGGGCGCTGCGGGGACGACGGCTGCGATCCCTTCCTGGCGCCCCTCCGCGCGATGCTCGACGAGATAGTGGCCGATCACCCGGGGGCCTCCGGGAGGTACGTGCTGAGGAGCGAGATACCTCAGGCCCGGGGGCTCGGATCGTCGGCCGCGGTCGCGGTCTCGCTAGCGGCCGCCGCCCTGGCACTGGCGGAGGGCGAGGCCCCCAGGGAGGAGGTCTACAGGTACGCGATGATATCCGAGAGGATCATACACGGGAACCCATCCGGCGTCGATCCGGCGGCTTCCACATACGGAGGGGCCATCCTTTACTCCAAGGGCAAGGGGATGCGCCGCCTCTCGATAAGGGAGGGCGAGCTGATGGTATGCTGCGCCCCCGCCGCGAGGAGCACCGCCGCGATGGTCGAGCGCGTGGAGGAGTTCAGGAGGTCGAGGGGGGAGCTCTTCGAGGCCCTCCTGGCCTCCTCGAGCGCGCTCGTCGAGGCCGCCGCCTCCGCCCTGGAGTCCGGGGATCGGTCGGCCCTCGCCCCCATAATGAGGTGGCACCAGGGGGCGCTCAGGCTCCTCGGCGTCTCCACCCCGGAGCTCGAGTCGTTCGTCGAGGCCATGGAGTCGGCGGGCGCCGCGGCTAAGCTGACGGGTGCCGGGGGAGGCGGCTGCGTCGTGGGGCTGCCGCCCGTGGAGGGCGTCCGCTGCGGGGGGGCCCCGGCCGCGCGCCTGCGCTACCCGACGGGGGGAGTGGAGTCTTGGAGGCTGAGCTGATAGTCAAGGTAGGGGGATCCCTGATAACCAGGAAGTCGGAGCCCATGAGGGCGGACGTCGAGGCCATGTCCCTCGTGGCCCGCGCCCTCTCGGGGGCCAGGGGCATGATCCTCGTGCACGGAGGGGGCTCCTTCGGGCACCCCCTCGCGGTCGCGGGCGGCCTCAGCTCGAGGGCCATCTCCCGCGACGCGGCGGCGGCCTCGGCCACCAGGATGGCGATGCACGAGCTCTCGCTCATCTTCATGAGGGAGCTGGCCCTCGCCGGGCTCCGCCCGTTCCTATTCCACCCGAGCCAGCCGGACTCCCCCGCGTTCTGGGACTGGGCGGCCTCCCTATCGCTCTCCCTCCTCGAGGCTGGCGCGACCCCCGTGACCCATGGGGACGTGGGGGTGACGGGCGGGGGGTTCCGCGTCGTGGGCGGCGACGAGATCTGCCTCAGGCTGGCCGAGCGCCTGAGGCCCCGCCGCGTCGTCTTCCTGATGGACGTCCCGGGGGTCCTCAGGGATCCAAGGGATCCCTCGAGCGTCATAGAGGAGCTGGACTCCGAGTCAGCCAGGGAGCTCGCGGGGAGGCTATCGGGCGGCGACGCGACGGGCGGGATATCGGCCAAGCTGTCATTCGCCGCGTCGATAGCGGACCTCGGGATCGAGGTCTACATCCTGTCCGGCCGCTCCCCCGAGGATATCTTAAAAGCGACCGGGGGCGGTAGGCCCAGGGGGACGCTGGTGAGGGGCTCTTGAGCGCGGAGGTCACGAGGAGGAAGGACGAGCACCTCGACATCGCGATCTCGGAGCGCGTCGAGATGTCGCGCACAACGTGGCTCGAGCACGTGCACCTGGTTCACAGGGCCATACCCGGCATGGACCTCGGCGACGTGGACACGTCGATAGAGGTCTTCGGGAAGAGGCTCAGGCTCCCCATATTGATAGACAGCATGACGGGCGGATCCGAGAGGGGCGCCAAGATAAACGAGGATATAGCGTCCGTGGCCGCGGAGCTCGGAATAGGGATGGGGGTGGGCAGCCAGCGCGCCGCCCTCATAGACGGGCGCCTCAGGTCCACGTTCAGCGTCGTCCGCGACGTCGCGCCCGACATATTCGTGTACGCTAACCTGGGCGCGCAGCAGCTGGCCGAGGTGGGTGTGGAGGGGGCTAGGGCGTGCGTCGACATGGTCAGGGCCGACGCCCTCGCTATACACCTGAACCCGCTCCAGGAGGCGGTGCAGCCCGAGGGGGATCCCAAGTACCGCGGGGTCCTCGAGATGATAGCGGAGGTCGTGGAGAAGGTCGGGGTGCCGGTCATAGTGAAGGAGGTTGGCTCGGGGCTTTCGAGGGAGGTCGCAGCCCTCCTCAACTCGGTCGGGGTCAAG
>CAYFFS010000022.1:0-20778 GCA_964342765.1 uncultured Nitrososphaerales archaeon
CAGATGATCTCCCCCGTCGCGTGGTCCACGACGCCGGCGGCCACCAGGTCCGAGTACCTCCTCCCGGGGCCCTCCGTCACCGCGATGGCGGTTGAGAACGCCGGTATGCCCCTCCTGGCGTTCATCGAGCCGTCGACCGGGTCCAGGAGGACGAGGGGCCCGTCCCCCCTGAGGATCCCCGCCTCCTCCGTTACTATGAAGGCGTCCGGGATCCTCTCGCGGACCACGGAGATCACGGCCTCCTCCGCGGCCCTGTCCACGACGAGGGTAGCGTCGCCGAAGTAGCCCCTGGTCCCCAGGTACTCCCTCCCCCTGTCCGAGAGGGACCTTAGGACCGCGGCCCTCGCGGCCCTCAGGGCGTCCCTGACGAGCTCCAGCTCCCTGGACCCGCGGCCCATTGTCGTACCTCCAGGAAGACCCTGGACCCGTCGAGCTCGAACTCGGCCCATCCCTCCCCCTCGGGCCTCTCTAGGAACTCGACCCTCCTGACGCGGACCAGCCTGGCGAGGGACTCCGCCCTCCGCCTCAGGGGCTCCAGGACCTCCCTCGGCAGCCCCGCCACCCTCGCCACGTCCAGGACGTCGGTCGGCCTGTACCCCCTCTCCTTCCTCAGGACCTGTATCCTCCTCGCCAGGTCGCGCATCAGTCCCTCCACCACAAGGTCCTCGTCCCTCACCACGTCGAGCACGACGGCGTACCCGTCCCTGAAGGCCGCGGCGCGCCCCTCCCCGGCCCTGAGCTCGAACTCCACCATGTCCGGGGTCACTTCGAACTGCCCCAGCCTGGCAACCCCCTTGGCCCTGAGCTCCCCCTCGAGCGCCCAGGGGTCAGCCGAGCCTATCGCGGACTCAACGTCCCTCGTGGACCTCCCGTACCTCCTCCCTATCTCAGGGCGCACCGGCCTGGCGACTAGCTCCGCCCCTAGCCCCCTCGGGTCCTCCACGACCTCCAGCTCCCTCACGTTGAGCGCCGACCTGAGGAGCTCCCGCAGCTCCTCGGGCACCTCGACCGGCGAGAGGACGGTCGCCCTCCTGAGGGCCCACCTCCTCTTGATCCCCGCCCTCATCCTGGCGGAGTTGGCCACGGACACTATCTCCCAGAATGCCTCGAACGCGCGCTCCAGCCCCTCGTCGGAGAGCTCCGGAGCCCTCTCGGGGAGGCGCTCCAGGAGCAGCGTGGACCTCCCGCCTGAGAAGAGCCTGTTGTATATGTGGTCTGTCGTGTAGGGCGATATGGGGTGCAGGAGCCTTATCACGTCGAAGATCGCGTGCGCCAGCACCTCGTATATCGCCATCCTCCTCGGCAGCGTCTCGGGGCTGTCGTCCCACAGCTCCTGCCTGACCAGGGGGACGTACCTCTGGCTCAGCACCTCTATTATGAAGCGCTCCAGGGCCCTCGCGGCCTCGTGGAACCTCCTGGACTCGTAGGCGTCCAGGACCTCCGCTATTAAGCCCTGGAGGAGCGAGAGGACCCACCTGTCCTGGGGCCTGAGGTTGGGGTCCGCGGCCAGCTCGCGGATCCTCTCCCCCCTCCACCTGTAGCCGTCGTAGCCGCCGTTCTCCTCCAGGAATATCGCCAGGTTGAGGAGGGTGTTCAACACCTGGTATGGCCTGCCCCTCATCTCGGAGGTCGAGAAGTTTATCGGGTCTATCGGGCTGGCCTTCCACACGAGGTAGAAGCGGACCACGTCCACCGGCTCGCGCTGCAGTATGTCGAGGGCGTAGATCACGTTGCCCTTCGACTTGCTCATCTTCTCCCCCTTCTCGTCCAGGACGTGGCCGGTGAACAGGAAGGAGCGGAAGGGCGCCTCGTCCCTCCCCGTGAGTATCACGTGCTCCATGAGGAGCGAGTAGGCCCATCCCCTGGTCTGGTCTATGCCCTCCGTCAGGAACGGGACGGGCACGAGGGAGTCGAACTCGTCGCCGAGGGAGGCGTAGGGGGCCGCCCCGCTGTTGTGCCAGGTGTCGAGGACGAACGGCTCCCTGCGCGCCGGCCCCCCGCACCTGGGGCAGCGGAGGACCACGCGGTCTATCCACGGCCTGTGGAGCTCGAAGTTGGGGCCGTCCGGGAGCTCCAGGGCGTTCCTAACTATCTCCTCCCTGGAGGAGACCAGGAACTTGTGGCCGCACCTCTCGCAGATCCAGACGGGGAGCGGGGTCCCCCAGTACCTCTCCCTGCTTATGCACCAGGGCCTCCCCTCCTTTATTATCTCGAGGAACCTGTTCCTCGGCTGCTGGTAGTAGTACTCGACGCGCTCCGCGGCCCTCAGAGCCTTGTCCGCTATCTTGTCTATCCAGTAGAAGTACTCGCGCCTGGCGACGAAGACGAGCCTGTGCCCGCTCCTCCAGCAGACCGGGTACTCGTGGACTATGCGCTCCGCCCTGACGAGGAGCCCCTTCCTCCTCAGGTCCTCGACGACCTCCTCGTCCGCGTCCCTGACGAACTTCCCCGCGTACTTGCCGGCCTCCTCCGTGAACCTGACCTGGTCGTCTATCGGGTTGAAGACCGGGAGCCCCCTCCTCCTCGCCACCTCGAAGTCCTCCTCGCCGTTCGCGGGGGACAGGTGTACTATCCCGCTCCCGGTCGTCGGGTCCACGAAGTCCTCCGCGACCACGAAGTGCACGCGCCCCTCCTCGGCCAGCCTGCGCTGGCCCGGGACCTCCTCCAGGAGGGGGGGCTCGTACCTGAGGCCCTCCAGCTCCCTCCCTAGCGCCCTCCTTATCACTGGCCTCCCCTCGAGCCCGAGGTCCCTGAGCCTCCCCTCAGCGACCACCCAGACCTCGCCGTCCACCTCCACGAACGCGTACGTCGCCTCGGGGTTCACGCCGACGAGCTCGTCGGTCACGACGGTGAACGGCATCGTCGTCCACACGACCAGGTAGGTCCTGCCGTCGCCGCCCGCCACCCTGACCTTGTAGTAGACGGACGGGTCCTCCAGCATCTCGTAGCTTGACGCGACCTCGCTGTGGCTGAGCGAGGTCTGGCAGCTCGGGCAGTAGGCGACGACGCGGTACCCCTCGCCCAGTATCCCCGAGTCCCAGGCCCTCCTCAGGTACTTCCACTCCCTCTCTATGTACTCGTCCCTGTACGTCCAGTAGGCGTTCTCGTAGTCGAACATCATCCCCAGGAGGCGGTCCGCCGCCCTCCAGGACTCGTTGTACTTGTGGACTATCTCCTTGCACTTCTCGACGAGCCTCTCGACGGACGCCCTCCTCAGGACCTCCGCCTTGCTCCCAGTAAGCCCGAGCTCCCTCTCGGCCTGCAGCTCTACGGGGAGCCCCTGCGTGTCCCACCCGGCCCTGAAGACGACCCTCCTCCCCTTCATCGTCTCCAGCCTGAACCAGACGTCCTTCAGCATCCTGCCCCTCACGTGGCCCACGTGGGGCTCCCCGTTCATCGTGGGGGGCCCCTCGATGAACCCCTCCACCGCGTCGCCGCGGGATGCCAGGGCCCTCCTGACCTCCTCGGACTCCCAGATCCTCCTGACCTCCTCCTCCAGGTCCTTCAGCGCTGGGGCTCCCATATGAGGGGGCGGCCGGGACGGGTCGATAAAAGGATTAGCCGTGCGCCTCGGGGACCGTTCCCGAACCCCCGTTTCCTATCCTTGTACTATGGTATTATGGTATCATGGGCGGGACGGCAACTATTTCCGCCTTGGGGCGCTGGCCGGCGCGTGGGCGCCGGGTCCGGGACGGGCGCTAGGTGGTGGCAGACCTACTTCGCGAGGTGGTTCCTGCTCGGGGCGCTCGTGGGGGCGATAGCGGGGGGCGCCGCGCTTGCGCTCCACTACCTGATGGCAGCCATAAGGGCGATCTCGCTCGGGGCCCTCGGCTTCGGCACGTATCCCCCATTGCTGCCCCGCGGCGCCTCGGCGCTCGCCTTCCTCGCGATAGCGGCGATCGCCGGCCTGGCCTCGGGGCTCCTGACGGAGCTGGCGCCGGAGGCGAGGGGGTCCGGGATAGATCACGCGATAATGTCCTACCACAGGGCTGGGGGCGCCATCAGGAGGGTCGTCGCCCCCGTGAAGCTTCTCGCGTCCGCGATAGTCATGGGCGCCGGCCTGAGCGCGGGCGACGAGGGGCCCATTGCCCAGACCACGGCCGGGCTCGTCTCCTGGATATCCGACGCCCTCGGGCTCAGGAGGGAGGACAGGAGGAGCCTCGTGGGCATAGCGATAGGGACCGGGATAGGCACGATATTCAAGACGCCGATAGGCGGCGCGTTCCTGGCGTCCGAGATACTCTACAGGAGGGACTTCGAGTACGAGCTGGTCTTCCCCGCGTTCGTGGCCTCGGCGGTGGGGTACTCAATATTCGGCGCCGTCACGGGCTACGGCCCCATATTCGGCTTCTACACGGCGCCTTTCGACCCGTCCGAGCTCCCCCTCTTCGTCCTCCTCGGGATCCTCTGCGGGGCGGTCGCGATTGTCTACGTGAGGGCGTACAACGCCACGGAGGACGCGTTCGCCCGCTCCGGCATACCGCGGTGGCTCAGGCCGGCCATGGGCGGGCTGGCGGCGGGGGCAATAGCCCTCGAGTTCCCCGAGGTGATGGGGACCGGCACTTCTTGGACGGCCGCGCTGCTCTCGACTGGGGCAGCATCGCTGGGCCTCTTGGCGCTCGCCCTCCTGCCCTTCGCGAAGATAGCAGCCACCTCCCTCACGGTGGGCTCCGGGGGGAGCGGAGGGGTGTTCGCGCCCGGGCTATTCATAGGAGCGGCCACGGGCATGGCCTTCGGCGAGCTCATGAGGCTCCTCCTCCCGTCCGCCGTGCCCTCCCCCCTCCCCTTCGCCATAGTCGGGATGCTGGCCGTCTTCGGCGCGGCGGGGAAGCTCCCCATATCCGTAACCGTCATGGTGGTGGAGATGACGGGGAGCCTGCAGCTGCTCCCGGCGGAGCTCCTCGCGGTGACGGCCGCGTACGTGGTGTCGGGGCCCGCCAGCATCTACAGGTCGCAGAGGACCTCGCGCTCGTCCGATCGACCGCGAAGGAAAGGGCCTAGCGCAGGAGCTTCTCCTCGTACTTCCTCAGGTGCTCCACCGCCTGGCCGACGTCCATGAAGAGGGACGCCGCCCTCTCCACGTCCTCCACCTTGACTGAGTCGCGCCCCGCCGCCTTGGCCACGTACGAGGAGATGCTCAGGAGCTGCGAGGCGTACCTGAGGCTCGTCCTCGCGCCTATGTCGGCCAGCCCCTCGAGCGCCCCCTGCTCGAGCTTGACGCCCTCCGTCTCGGCGCGTATCCTTAGTATGTCCAGTATGTCCTCCCTCGAGTACTCCTCCGTCCCTATTATGACGGCGCGGTCGAGCATGTCGAGCGGTATCCCCAGCGGCGCCTCGACGTCCGTCCCCCTTATGCGGGTCCTACCCCTGTTCGTGGCCAGGATTATTATCGGGACGAGCTCGCCCTCCAGCGCCCTGCTCAGGAAGCTGAACGCCTCGACGTCTAGCATGTGGGCGTCGTCTATGAATAGGACGCCCGGGTGTATCACGGCCCTCCCCTCGTCCACCATCTTCTTCACCTCCTTGTCCACGCTGGCCCTGACCTCCGGGCTTATCTCGCGCATGGGCGGGACCCCGAACAGGAGGGAGGCGAGGGAGCCGCCTCCCCTCGCGGCCGCTATCTCGTCCATGTCGGCGAGCGTCACGTTGTAGACGAACTCCTTCTCCTTCCTCACCTTGCCCTCCGGCCTCGGGACGACGAACCCCCTGCGCACGTCGTAGCTCTTCCCCTTCTCGCTGGCGTCGCTCACCCCGAGGAGCGAGACCCTCCCGGTCTCGGCGTCTATCTGTATCACGGACCCCTCCCTGACCCCCATCTGAAGTATCTCCATCGCCACCTCGGGCCCCGCCTCCACCTTCCTCTCCTCCTCCGTGGTCCTGAGGGTCATCCTGACGCCCTCGGGGACCCTCTGGTACGGGTTGTAGGGGTGGGGCGCCGTTATTATCTCGAGCTTCGTGACCTCGCCCTCGAATACCTCGCGCCTCTCCTTTATCTCGACGCCTATGCAGCGGCGCATCGCGTCTATCAGGACCTCCGTCTTCTTCCTCTCCGTGCTGTAGATCTCGCTCCCGCTGATCTGTATGAAGGGCACGTTGACCCCGAGCTCCTTCGATATCGCCACCGCGAGCGCGGTCTTCCCCGTGCCCGGCGGCCCCGCGAGTATTATCGCCCTGCCGCTCAGCTTCCCCTCCTTTATCATGCGGACGACGACGCCGGCCGCCTCCCTCGCCCTGACCTGGCCGACCAGCCCGTCGGCTATCCTTATCGCCCTGCCTGACTCGTCCAGGCCCAGCCCCCTTATGTGGGCGTGGGCCCCCACGCGCTCGAACTTGGCGGCGGCAGCCGCTATCTCCCTGACCTTTACGGGGATGCCGCCCTCCTCGCCCATCGGGCGCCCGCGGAGGGGCCGTCAAAAAAACGTTGGCCCGGCGCCTCAGAGGGTGAACCTTATGGCGGCGCGGTCGATGGACTCGAATATCGTCGGGTGCTGGTGGGCGAGGAGGGCCACGTCCTTAACCCTCGCGTTGACCGCGACGGCGAGGGCCAGCTCGTTTATTATGAGCGAAGCTGCCTCTCCGAATATCAGCCCGCCTATTATCCTCTGGGTCCCCTCCTCTACCACCACCTTGACCCATCCCTTCCTGACGCCCATTATCTGGGCGTAGGCGTCGTCCGCCAGGTCGTAGCTGACGACCGAGTGGGGTATGCCGGCGGCCCTGGCGGCCGAGGGGGTGACGCCCACGTACGCGGCCTCTGGCTCGGTGAACAGGGCCACCGGTATCGAGTTGAAGTTGACCTCGTACACCGGGTGGCCGTGCAGTATGTTCCAGGCCGCTATCGTGGACTCCTTCACGGCCGCGTGGAAGAGCATGAACTTGCCCAGTATATCGCCGGTCGCGTAGACGCCCCTCACCTTCGTCTCCATCGTCGGCCTGACCTCCACGTGCCCCTTCTCCACTATTCCAAGGTGCTCCAGCCCCTCCACGTACGGCTTCCTCCCCACGGCCATCACGACCTCGTCCCCGACCGCGACGCCGCGGGAGCCGTCGGGGCGCTCGTACTCGACGGCCTTCTGTCCCCCCTCCCTGCGAACCCTCACGACCTTCGAGTTCGTCATCACCTTGACGCCGCGCGACTCCAGCTCAGACCTGATCAGCTTGACCACTTCCTCGTCCCAGCCGCTCATTATCTCCGGGAGCATCTCGAGGAGGGTGACGCTCCTGCCCGCGGTCGCGGCCATCAGGGAGACCTCGACCCCTATGTACCCTCCGCCTATCACGACGATCGAGTCCGGCAGCCTCCTCAGGCTCGTCCTGTAGCCGAAGAGCTCGAGGCTCCCTATCGTCAGGTCCGAGCCCTCTATCGGGGGCTCGATCGGGACGGATCCCTGGGCTATTATCAGGTTCCTCCCCCTGACCTCCTTCCTCCAGGACCCGTCGGGCGCCTCGACGAGCACCCTGTGCTCGTCGAGCACCCTCGCCAGCCCCTTTACGAACTCGAGGTTCTCGTGCTCCTTTATCTCCCTTATGTGCTGGTGGTACCTTATCGTCTGGACCTCGTCCTTGTGGGCGATCGCGTCCTCCCACAGAGCCCTGAGCGCGGGGGCCCCGGCGTTCCTGCTCCCGACGCCCTCGAGTATTCCGCGGGCCTTGTCCAGGAGGTAGATCGTCATGGCGACTGCCTTGGAGGGTATGCATCCCTCGTACAGGCAGTTGCCCCCGAGGTTCCCCTTGTCGTCAACCATCAGGACGCGCTTGCCGCCCTTGCTCAGCTCGAAGGATCCGTGGTAACCGGCCCCCCCGGCCCCGACTATCACCACGTCGTACTCGTCGGAGCGCGGAGGGTCGAGGAAGTCCGGATCGGTCGGAGGAAACGCGGGGTACTTGCCGAGCATGCCGCGGGCCCTGACGGATCCTTTCTAAAAGTTTTACGATGAGCCCGCCGCTGGGCCCGCGGGCCGGAGCGCCCTACTGCCTCCTCTCTATCGTTATCTCCATCCTCGACACGAACTTCCCGTTGGGGAGCTTGTCGGTCGTCACCCTGACGTCCGAGACCGCGGCGGAGCCGCCTGAGCGCATCAATATCTGGTTGGCCACGTCGACCGCGTGGCTTATGCTCCTCCCCCTGGCCAGGAGGACGAGCCTCCCGGAGGCGTTCAGCTGGACCTCCCCCGATACAACGTACGCGGACACGGGCTTCTGGTCGGTCACGATCAGGTAGTCCTTGTCCGCGCCCGACGCCTCTTCGGACATTGCCCCTCGTTGGGGGCCCCTCATTATTAAGCGTTAGCGGGCGCGTCGCGCGGCGCGAAAAGCTAATAACGAGCGCGGGCCGGGTCGTGAAGGCTTGCCGAAGCACAAGGGGCCCCGCAGGAAGACGAGGAACGTGCTCAGGCTGGAGAAGCCGATAGGGCTCTCCCGCCTCATGGAGGAGTACAAGCCGGGGGATCGCGTAATAATAAATATAAATCCATCGCAACACAAGGGGATGCCCCACAGGCGCTACCAGGGGAGGGTGGGGGTCGTCAAAGAGGTCAGGAGGAGGTCGCTCGTCGTAGGGGTGCGCGTAAGCCCGAGGGAGGAGAAGATATTGATAGTCAGGCTGGACCACGTGGTGCCGGCGGGGTCCTAGGGCATGTCCTTCAGGGTCGTCTCGAAGAAGCCCATAACGATACACGAGGCCAAGGAGATACTGGAGAGGTCGGTGAGCGCCGCCGACCTCGAGTCCGACCAGCTCCTCATGAGGACCCTGGACTACCTGAACAAGTTCTCCAAGGTGGACGGCGCGACCGCGAGGAGGATGGTCGAGAGGCTCGTCTCGGAGGTCGGCCTCACGGAGGAGGAGGCGGTCGAGGTGGTCAACATATTGCCCGGCAGCGTGGAGGAGCTCAGGACCATCGTCAACGGCTGGCGCAAGATGCTCGGGACGGAGGTCCTGGAGAGGATCCTGTCGATACTCTCGGAGGAGAGGAAGGGGAAGCGACCGCGAAACGCACTTAACTAAGTTGCTCGAAGATCGAGCCATGTATCCAGCAGGGCAGCGCCCGCAGCCGGCCAAGAGGTACGAGGAGTACGCCTACGTCCTCGACATCCAGATGAAGGGAAGGGCCAGGACCGTCAGGGGCAGGGAGGGCGTCATAATACAGTCCCTTGGGGAGGACTACCTCACGTTCCTCGAGCTCCTGGGCGTGGACGGCGTCCTCTACACGATAGGCGAGAGGCTGTACATAGGGAAGGAGTCGAGGGACAAGGTGAGCAGCGTGCTGGGAAGGCTCTCGTACGAGGAGCTGACGCCGACGGCCAGGAGCGTCCTTCCGGAGGTCGTGGAGAAGATAGTGGAGGCGAAGGAGCAGAGGTTCGTCGAATTCTTCAACAACTCCCAGCCCATAACGCCGAGGATGCACGCGCTGGAGCTGATACCCGGCATAGGGAAGGCGATGCTCAGGAAGATACTCGAGGAGAGGGAGAAGGCGCCCTTCAAGTCCTACAAGGACATAGAGCAGCGCGTGGGCCTGAAGGACGTCCAGAAGCAGGTGGCGAAGAGGATCCTGGAGGAGCTGGAGGGCAGGACCCAGACGTACCTGTTCGTGAAGAGGCCGTGAGGAGGCTCGGCCAGCACTTCCTCAGATCGGGCCGCGCGGTCGAGGAGCTCCTCGGGCCGCTGGAGGGCGCGAGGCCGCACGAGGTCGTGGCAGAGATAGGGACCGGGAGGGGGGCCCTCACGCGCGGCATAGCGGGGATGGGGACGCTGGTGGTCAGCGTGGAGCTCGACGAGCGCCTCTGCGGGCTCTGGCGGGGGAGGCCCTGGAACCTCGAGCTCGTCTGCGGGGACGCGTACTCCGTCCTCAGGAGGTTCGACTACCTCGTCTCGAGCCCCCCGTACTCGGAGTCGTCGAGGACCCTCATCTGGCTCTCCTCGATGCCCTTCAAGGCCGCGTCCCTCCTGCTCCAGGAGGAGTTCGCCCGCAAGGCGTTCGGGGGGCCCGGCGGGGACAGGTACGGCGCGATATCCGCGTTCGCCCGGCTCGCGTTCCGCGCGGAGCTCGGGGCCAGGGTCCCGCCCTCCGCCTTCTCCCCTCCTCCCAAGGTCACCTCCCGCGTGGTCTTCCTGAGGCCGAGGGTCCTCATGTCGGAGCGCGAGGCGCGCTGGGCCATCTCGCGCCTTAGGGCCCTGTTCTCCCGCAGGAGGTCGACCCTCGGGAGGATCTGCAGGGAGCTGGGGTGCGGGGGGCCGTGGCCGGCCGAGAGAAGGGTCGGCGACCTGGGGCCCAGGGAGGCGATGGCCGTTGCGGCGTGCGTACCCGCCCAGCGAGGACTCCGAGCTCCTCCTCGAGTGCGTCCGCAGGCATGCCGGAAGGCCCCGCAGGGCCCTCGAGGTCGCGTGCGGGACCGGGTTCATAGCCCGCGGCCTCCTCGACGCCGGCTCCCTCGGCCTCGCGGCCTGCGGGGACATAAGCGAGGAGGCCGCCCTCGAGGCCTCCTCCAGGTTCAGGGGGACGGCCCTCGAGCCCATCGTCTGCGACTCGGCGGAGCCCTTCAGGGAGGGCGCGTTCGACCTCGTCTACTTCAACCCGCCCTACCTCCCGTGCGACCCGGGGGAGGACCCGGAGCTCTGCGGCGGCGGGAAGGGGGTGGAGGTGGCGCTCGAGTTCCTCAGGTCCTCCGCGAGGGCCCTCAGGCCCGGGGGAAGGATCTATGCGCTCGTCAGGGCCGAGGGGGCTGGGGACCTTCTGGAGGAGGCCAGGCGCCTGGGTCTCGAGGGAGGGGTCAGGTGCTCGAGGAGGCTCTTCTTCGAGGAGCTCGTGGTGCTGGAGATCCTCAAGCCCTTATCTCGACGACGTCCATGTCCCTCAGCTCGTAGTCCAGGCCCACCCTGCTCGAGGATCCTCCCCTCCAGAGCCTCGCGAACTTGAACGTCTCGACGAGCTGCCTGTGCACCCTGAGGGCCACGTCGCGGACCGTGGACCCGGCGGGCACGACGAGGGGCGGCTTCCTCACGGCCTCGCCCGGCGGCTTCGTGTACACCCTTATCAGCCCCAGGACCCCGAGGACCTCGGACGCCACGCGGTCGCGGGAGGACGAGAGGTCCTCCATTTCGAGGCCCCCGCCGCGGCCGACGATGAGGAACCTCTTGACGCGCCTCCCGAGGAGGGCCGCCTCCAGGTCGTCCAGCCCGCTGTGGGAGCCGAGCCTCACGATCGCGTTGTATATCCTGAGCCCCCTCAGGTACTCCCTCACCTCCTCCTCTGAGACGCGGTCGGAGGTCCCGCTGATTATTATGCCGCCGCTGGGCGTCGGCCTTACCTCCACGTCCAGGTCCTCGTTCCTCGGGACCACGCCCATCCCCTCCAGGGCGGACGTGACCTCCCCGAGCTCCCCCTCGTCCCTCGACGCTATCAGGAGGAGGTCGGTGTTCTGGAGGAGCCCCGTTATCCTGGCGAGGAGGGCCCTCCCAACGCCCACCACGGGCGCCCAGACCGCCTGGAAGGGCACGTCCCCCGCCTCGTAGACCCCGACGATGGGCGACTCGTAGAGGCGAAAGGGCTCGGGCCTGAGGCCAGTCATCAGCTCGAAGGCTCGGGCGGAGGTCCCGAGGGTCCCCACGACGGAGATCTGGGGGAACTCCGTCTTCCTCACCGCCCACTCGAGCCCCCCGCTCCCCTTCTTCCTCGCCTTCCTCTCCTGCTCCTCTATCAGAACCTCAAGGCTGGCTATCTGGCGCTTCAGGTTCATCTGGAGGTTCTCCGTCCCCTTGTGCTTCGGCATCCTCGAGTACACCTGCCTCAGGAGCTCCAGCTTCTCCCTCGGGTCCTTGGCCAGTATCGCCTTGGACCAGAGGGCCTTCACCTCGTCGGGGAGGTTCGTCACCATGCCCTGGGCCCGAGGCCCGTCGGGCAGATATTAAGGTTGGCAGCGGAACCGTAAATATCCCCGGCTACGGATGGCTATCGTGGGCGAGGAGGCCTACAGGGACTGGGCAGTGGTGATGGTCGAGCCGCGCTACAGCATCAACGTCGGCTACGTGGCCCGCGTGATGGCGAACTTCGGCCTGAGCGACCTGGTGCTCGTGTCCGGCGGGGGGAAGCTCCGCACGCTGGCGGCGAGGAAGTTCGCGTCCCACGGATCGGGGATCCTGGAGAGGGCGCGCGTCGTGCCCTCCCTGAGGTCCCTGCGCGGCGAGAGGGGGCTCCTGGTCGCGACGACGGCCAAGGTCGAGGGGTCCTCCAGGAGGCTCCTGAGGAGGCCCATATCGGTGGACGAGCTCATCGAGGTGGCCCGCGACAGGAGGGACGTGGCGATAGTGTTGGGCAGGGACACGATAGGGCTGACGAACGAGGAGATAGCCCAGTGCGACTACGTCCTCCACGTCCAGACGTGGACGGACTATCCGACCCTCAACGTGTCCCACGCGCTCGCCATAATATTGTATGAGGTGGCCAAGGGGTACCACGGGGCCCGCGGGCTCTACGGGCTCGAGCCCCCAGGCGCCCAGGAGATCTCGGCGCTCGACGGCATCCTGGGGAGGGCCCTGAGGGCCCTGGGGTACGAGGAGGGGAGGGCCCAGAGGGTGTCCCTGCTCATCAGGAGGCTCGCCGAGAGGGGGGACAGGTCCGAGGTGCGCGCCCTCATGGGCGTCCTGAGGAGGCTCCTCGAGGGGCGCTCCCGGGAACGCTTAAATCGCCCCGGCGCGACCGGCAGCAGCGTTGAGGGGGAGCAACTACCGGATAGCCAGGGGGATGGCGTACACTAGGAGGGAGTACATACACGGGGCCCCGCAGCCGAAGATAAGCAAGTTCACGACCGGGAACCCGCACGGCGACTACGACCTGAGGCTGGCGCTCGTGAGCGAGGAGAGGGCCCAGGTCAGGCACAACGCGCTCGAGGCCGCGAGGATGGCCGCAAACAAGGTCATGGAGGCGATAGGCGAGGGCAACTACTACCTGGTCGTCAGGGTCTACCCGCACGTCGTGCTCAGGGAGAACAAGATGATAGCGACCGCGGGCGCCGACAGGCTTCAGGAGGGCATGAGGAGGGCGTTCGGGAGGCCCGTGGGGCTCGCGGCGCGCGTGGAGCAGGGCACGGAGATACTCGAGATACGCGTGAAGGGCCAGAACCTGGACCTGGCGAAGAGGGCCCTCGAGGTCGCCTCGAACAAGCTGCCCGTCAGGACGACGATAAGGGTAGAGGAGCTGAAGGGGCAGGGGCAGTAATGGTTAAATATATCATGTTATAACACTCTAGTGGGTTGCGGCGCCGCGCGAATGATCGCCTCGGCGATGGGAGCACTGCTCCGAGCCAAGGCGGGATGCCCGTGGATGGGAGGCCCATGCCGCTGGCCTCGACGGCGACCCATGGCCCCACGGTGATAGCCCGTGATCCGTGGGCGAGGTCGAGGTCCCTGCCGCTTCGGATCGCTGCGGTTTCAGGCGGTCTGAAGCGAAAGGGACAAGCGGCAGCGAGTCCCTTCCCCGGGTTGAGCGGGAGCCCCGGGATATACGTTGACCTGGAGTCCGTGGACAGGCTAGTGAGGGACCTGAGGCCCAGGAGGGTCGGGGTCGCCGCGCCCGACGGGCTGAGGTCCGCTGCCCGCGCGGTCTACGAGCGCCTCGCCTCCTCGGGGGTCGAGGCGATAATCCTGCTGGACCCCGTCTACGGGTTCTGCGACCTCCAGGAGGCGCAGGCGGAGGCCCTCGGGCTCGACCTTGTCCTTAACCTGGGGCACTGGTCCCCCATAGCGCGCTCCGGCAGGACCGCGCTCGTGGACGTCGAGTACCTGGTGCCCCGGGACAGGCTCGCCTCCCTCGCGGACTCCCTCGCGGGCCTCGGCTGGAGGAGGGTCGGGCTCCTCTCCATATCGAACTACGGGAGGGCCAGGGAGGAGCTGGCGGGGCTGCTCAGGGGAAGGGGGCTCGAGGTTCTCCCCGAGCGCCCCGAGCCCATCGGCCCCCTCTACAACTGGCAGGTGACGGGCTGCATGTTCCCGGGCGCCTGGGCTATCAGGTCCCGCGTGGACGGGCTGGCCTTCCTGGGGGCCAGCCGCTTCCACGCCGTGGCGCTCAGGCTCTCCACTGGGGTCCGCACGGTCATGCTGGACCCGGACTCAGGGGAGGTCGTCGACGTGGAGGACGAGGCCGCGTCGGCGCTCCGCAGGGCGGCGCTGGCCGTCTACAGGGCCGCCCAGGCGGGGTCCTTCGGGATAGTGACGGGCGAGAGGAGCGGCCAGAGGTACCTGGAGCTCGCCAGGGCCCTGGGGAGGGCGCTCGAGTCCCTGGGGAGGAGGGTCTACTACTACGCGGCATACGAGATAAGCCCGGAGAGGCTCGCGGCGGCCCGCTGCGTCGACGCGTTCATCGTGCTCGCGTGCCCCAGGATAGGGCTGGACGACCCGGGGGACGGCCGCCCCGTGCTCTCCTATCCCCAGGCCGCGCAGCTCCTCCAGGTCCTGAGGGGCAAAAGCTTGAATATGGAGGGGATGCTCCGGATGCCGCTGTGGGCGTGGGTTGGCTACGGGCGCGAGGGCTCCGGGCGACAGGGAGGGCAGGGCGACGCCCGGCGACGGGCTCGCCGTGATAGAGGAGGCGACCCCGCAGGGCGACTTCTACGTCGACCCGCTGGGCGTGATACGCGCGACGAAGGTCTCCAGCTACGAGCTCAGGGCGCTCCTGAAGGAGCTGAGGGTCCAGGGGGTCCCGATGAGGAGCCAGATGCCCAAGGCGGGCGACTACGTGGTTGGGATAGTCGAGGAGGACCTGCCCGAGGACCTCTACAGCGTCACCATATACAAGATAAACGACGTAGAGACCAGGAGCGGGATAGAGGCGGTGCTGATAGCCGGGAGGGGGCGCGGCGGGAGGCCCCCGGTGGAGCTCAACGACGTGGTAAGGGCCAAGGTCATAGGGATAGTCGACGGGATAGTGTTCGCGGCGCTCTCGGACGACAGGTGCGGCGTCCTCTGGACGAGGTGCAGCAGGTGCGGCGGGAAGGTCGCCAGGCAGCACGGGGGATACGTGAAGTGCCTCAGGTGCGGCAACAGGGAGTACCGCAGGCTCGCCCCGGACTTCCTCTCCGTGGACGCCATAATGTGATGGCCGCAGGGGGCGCCCAAACGTTAAAATTGAGGGAAGGGCCCCCGCAGGGGGCGCCCGAATGAACGTCAGGATCGTGAGGAGGGAGGGGAACCTCCTCGAGATAGCGGTCGAGGACGTCGACCTCTCCCTCATGCAGATAGCGCAGGCGGAGCTCCTGGGCGACGGCTCCGTGGAGTTCGCGGCCTACAGGAGGTCCCACCCGTTGGAGAGGAAGTACTTCCTCGTGGTGCGCACGAGGGAGGGGGACCCGAGGGAGGCCCTCCTGAGGGCCCTCGGGCGCGCGCGCTCGAGGGCGGGCGAGATAGCGGAGGCCCTCTCGAAGGGGCTGGGGGTGCAGCG
This sequence comes from uncultured Nitrososphaerales archaeon, assembly GCA_964342765.1. Taxonomy (GTDB): domain Archaea; phylum Thermoproteota; class Nitrososphaeria; order Conexivisphaerales; family Conexivisphaeraceae; genus Conexivisphaera. The sequence continues at coordinate 15,429 of CAYFFS010000022.1, forward strand.
ACATGTTCTGCCCTAAGTGCGGCACCAAGATGCTGCTGAAGCAGGTCAAGAGCGGGAAGGAGAGGAAGGTGGTCTGGCAGTGCCCGAGCTGCGGGTATACCGTGGAGGCGAAGAAGGAGAGGATGGCGGTCCAGGCGGGAGGGGGGAGCAAGGAGATGGCGCTGCAGGTCGTTGGCTCCGACATAGCCAACCTGAAGACGATGCCCACGGTCGACGTCGAGTGCCCGAAGTGCGGGAACGACAAGGCTTACTGGTGGATAGTCCAGACGAGGAGCGGCGACGAGCCCCCCACCATATTCTACAGGTGCACGAAGTGCGGCTACACGTGGCGCCAGTACTCCTAGATCTCGCGGAGCTGACGAGGACGTCTACCCGATTTAACCGAATCGCTTACCGGCCCCCGCGCCCAAGGGACGCGGGTTGTTCAGGGTGGTCTGCCCGCGCTGCGGCCACGTAATCTACGAGTCGGACGAGGAGAGGTCTCTCGTCCTCGTGCTGAGGCCGCACAACTTCTCGTGCCCGCGCTGCGGCGCCCGCCTTAACCCCCACGAGGCCAGGGTCAGCGTCCTCCAGGCCTAGGCCGGGAAAGGGATTATAAGAGCGCGGGGCGCGCCGCCCCCGATGGACGAAGGCGTTCTCCTGCTGACGAGGGAGGACGTGCTCAGCGTCCTCAGGATGGAGGACGAGATAGGGGTTGTGGAGGAGGCGTTCCGCGAGAAGGGGATGAACGCGATACAGATGCCGCCGAAGCAGTACCTCTTCCTGGAGGGAGGGGACCTGAGGATAATGCCCGCCTACCTCCCCAGGCTCGGGATAGCGGGCGTGAAGGTCGTGAACGTCCACCCGGGCAACAGGGCGAGGGGGCTCCCGAGCGTCATGGCGGTCGTCGAGCTCGTGGACCCAGAGACCGGGAGGCCCCTCGCGCTGATGGACGGCACCGAGATAACCGCCATCAGGACGGGAGCCGCGAGCGCCGTCGCGACCAAGTACCTGAGCAGGGAGGACTCCGAGTCCCTATGCGTCATAGGGGCGGGGGCCCAGTCGAGGAGGCAGGTGGAGGCCATATCGCGCGTGAGGAGGATAACGAGGCTCGCGGCATACGACGTCGTGAGGGAGGCGGCGGAGGGCCTTGCGAGCTACGCCTCCTCGCTGGGCATCCGCGCGGAGGCCGCGCCCTCTCCCAAGGAGTGCGTGGAGCGCGCGGACATACTTGTCACGGTCACGCCTGCCAGGGAGCCCATAGTGCGCGACGAGTGGGTCAGGCCGGGGACCCACATAAACGCGATAGGCGCGGACGCCCCTGGGAAGGAGGAGCTCGACCCCGCGATACTGCTGAGGTCTAAGATAGTCGTGGACGACTACGAGCAGTGCATGCACTCCGGTGAGATAAACGTGCCGATATCGAAGGGGATCCTCAGGAGGGAGATGATCTACGGTGAGCTGGGCGAGATAGTCGCGGGGAGGAAGCCGGGGAGGACGTCGCCCGACGAGATAACGGTCTTCGACTCCACGGGCATAGCGATACTGGACGTGGCGACGGCCTTCAGGGCCATGAGGGAGGCGGAGTCGAGGGGGCTGGGGCTCAGGATACGGGGGCTCGGGCGCTGATCCTGTGGAGCGCCCTCAGGTCAGGCTCGAACCTCCTGAGCTCGCTCGGTATCTCGACCTCTATCGGGTCGCGGAAGCTCAGCCCCCTCCTCTTCTTCTCCGTCCAGACGCGCGAGTTGAACTCTATTATCATCGGGGTGTAGGACCTCAGGGAGGGGTCGTGGTCCACGCGCTCCACGTAGCGCTGCGCGTGTATCGAGCCCCCGTCCCTCGAGTACAGCTGGCGCCAAATCGCGTCCGTGATGAACGGGAGCATCGGCGCCTGGAGTATCAGGAGGGTCCTCAGGACTGTGTGGAGGCCGCACCAGGCGGACCTCTGCTCCCCCTCGCCGAAGCCGCGGCCGTAGGCTCTCTCCTTGACCATCTCCACGTAGTGGTCCGCGAACACGTCCCACGTGAAGGACCTTATGGCCTCCATCGAAGCGTGGAAGTCGTAAGCGTCGTTCAGGGCGTTCACGCGCTCCACGAGGCCCCCCAGCTCGGAGATTATCCAGAGGTCCGTGTCCACGGAGGCCCTGCACCCGTCCTCAGCCGGGAAGGACGATATGAACCTGGCTATGTTCCAGAGCTTCGTCAGGTAGTGGGAGTGCCCCTCTATCCTCGCGTATGAGCACCTGATGTCGCCCTCCGTTATGTCCCCCTCCAGGAAGGCCCAGGACCTGAGGGCCTCCGCACCGTAGCGCTCCAGGACCTCCCCAGGGTCCACGACGTTCCCCAGCGACTTGGCCATCTTCCTGCCCTCCTCGTCCACGACGTGCATGTGTATCCAGACGTCCCTGAACGGGGCCCTCCCGAAGAGCAGGAGCGACTTGAGGAGCGTGAAGTGCAGCCAGTTCCTCACTATCTCCTTGCCCTGGGGGCGCAGCGATGCCGGGAAGTTCCTCTCGAAGAACTCCCTGTCCCATAGGTATCCCAGCACGTACTCGACGGTGTTGCTCGAGTCGAACCACGTGTCGAAGATCCTCGTCTCGCCGACGAACTCCTTGGAGCCGCAGCGGGGGCACGACTCAACGGGCGGCCCCTCCCTCCACGGCTGGTAGTACCTGCCTGGGGGAGGCACTATGCGCTCCCCGCACCTCCTGCAGTACCATAGGGGAATCTCCGTCCCGTAGTAGCGCCTCCTGGATATGGGCCAGTCCTCGCTCAGGCTCATTATCCAGCTCCTGAGGAGCTCCTTGCTCCTCGGGGAGTGGAACTCCATCTCGTCGACCGCCCTCAGGAGCTCCTCCTTGAGGTCCACCTGCCTCACGAAGAACTCGTCGCTCGCTATGAACTCTATCGGCGTCTTGCACCTCCAGCAGATGGGCGTCCTGTGCCTGATCCTCTCCACCTTGACGAGGGCCCCCGCCCTCCTCAGGTCCTCCAGGATCCTAGCGCGCGCCTCCCTGACCTCCAGGCCCGCGTAGGGCCCCGCCTCAGGAGTCATCCTCCCGTCCTCCCCTATCAGGTATGTGGGCTCGAGCCCGAGCTCCCTGAATATCTGGATGTCGGCGGAGTCCCCGTAGCTGCATATCATCACGAGCCCGGTTCCGAAGTCCGGCTTGGCGTAGGGGTGGGGGAGTATCGGTATCTCCCTCCCGTAGATCGGAACTACGGCCCTCCTCCCTTTCAGGCCCGCGTAGCGCTCGTCCTGGGGGTTGAAGATCACGGCCTTGCAGGCCCCGAGGAGCTCGGGCCTCGTCGTCGCGACCACTACGTCCCCTCCGCCCTCGAGCTGGAAGCGTATGTAGGCGAGGTCCGTCTCCCTCTCCTCGTACTCGACCTCAGCGTCCGATATCGTAGTGCCGCACCTGGGGCAGTAGTTGACGGTCTTCCTCCCCTCGTATATCAGCCCCCTCCTGTATAGCTCTATGAACGTCTCCTGCGTCAGCCTCCTGAACTCCGGGTCGTCCGTCTCGTAGAGCCCGCCCAGCTCGTGGGACCTGCGCCAGCTGTTGAAGCTTATGCCCAGGCGCCTGAAGTAATCGATCGTGACGGCCTCGTACTTGTCCAGGAGCTCCCTACACCTCCTGAGGAACTCCTCCCTCGGCACGTCCCTCGGGCTTATACCCATCTCCTTCTCGACCTGGACCTCTATGGGGAGGCCGTTCCTGTCGAGGCCCAGCGGGAATAGGACGCGGTAGCCCTTCATGCGCTTGTACCTGGCTATCGCGTCCATCCAGACGTAGGTGTAGGCGTGCCCTATGTGTATTGGCGAGTTTATGTAGGGTGGAGGGGTATCTATCGAGTAGACGGGCCCCTCCGCGTCGGCCCTGAAGGAGTAGATGCCGGACCTCTCCCAATCCGCTATCAGCTCGGCCTCGATCGACTTGTCCCAGCGCTTCGCCTCTATCCTAGGCCTGTAGGCGCTCATCGACGGATCCCTGTGCCCTGTACCTCAGCAGCGCGCCGATGCCCCCAAAGCTCTTAAACATTTGTCCGTGCTCGGTCGCCGAGGAAATTATCTCGACCTTGGCGCCCGTCTCGTGCGCCCTGGCCTCCAGGTAGTCCACCAGGTCCTCCGAGGCGTAGGACCAGTCGGTGGCCCCGCACCTCGGGCACTTCTCCTGGGAGCCCGCAGCCGTTGCCGCCGGCTCCTCCCTGGACTCCACGAACTTCTCGGCGACGTATCCGCACCTGTTGCAGACGAACTCGAGCCTCCTCATGTCCAGGTCCTCCGATACCAGGACCTTCTCCGCCGCCCCCGCCAGGAGGGCCTCGACGACGCCCCTGAGGCCGTAGACCGCGAGCCCGTTCGGCCTGCTGGCCTCCCTCAGGAACTCCTCCACGAGCTCCTTCTCCTCCATCAGCCTCACGTCGCGCAGGAGGTCCGCGGCCCTCTCCAGGGTCTCGCGGACCCCCTCGTCCCCCGCGTAAGAGGTGTCGACGACGCCCACCACCATGTTCTGAAGCCTGTAGTCCAGGTAGCCCTCCTTGTAGAACTCCTCCTTCGTGGGGCCTGGCCCGCTTATTATGAGCTTCTTTATCCTGTACTGCTCCAGGAAGATCTTCGCGGCGTGCTCCGCGACCCTGCGGAAGAAGTCGTTCAGCTCCACCTCCCTTAGCCTCTCGAACCTCCTGGCGGACTGGCCGCCCTGCCTGTGCTTCCCCCCGACCCCCGACGTTATGTTCTCGACTATCTGGAGCGAGCTCCCGGAGAGCACGCCGAAGGAGGCCTCCGAGGAGTCCATGGACAGTATGCCCACTAGGTCCGTCTCCTTCAGCATGTCCTTCAGTATGTCCACTTGGAAGTGATCGTCGCATCGATACAGGAACGTCGGCACGGGCTTCGGCGGCTCTATCTCGTAAAGCACGAACTCCTCCATGTCCTTCCCCGGGGCCGGTATGGCGCCGCAGAAGACCGCGAGCCCGTTCGGCGGCAGCTTCCTGTAGAGCTTCAGCCGCTGCATTATCTTCGTGAGGGCCTCCTGGACGTGGTTCCTGGTCGTGTCGCTCTTTATGTTGGACGCGGTGCTGTACTCCTGGCGGAGCGTGTTCATCACGTCGTGTATCGGCCTGTTCGGGGGGACGTAGAGCGATATCAGCTCCGTTCCTCGTCCCTTCACGCCCTCCAGTCGAGACACGAGCCTCCTTATCCTGTAGAGGGCGACCGAGTCGTAGCCCGACAAGCCGCCGGACCGTTCGGCCTTCCTCCTTTTATCCGTTGCGCGCGACCGCTCGTCCCTTTCGCCTCAGACCGCTGAAACTGTAGCGATCCGAAGCGGCAGGGACCTCGACCTCGCCCACGGATCACGGGCGATCA
>CAYFFS010000023.1:0-20212 GCA_964342765.1 uncultured Nitrososphaerales archaeon
TCTCAATACTGAGCGTGGGGGCGCGCGAGCTCGCAGCCGACGCGGAAAGGGGGGCGCTGGGGGAGTTCGTGATCGGGAGGTTCCTGAACCCCTATCAGGTCATATTGGGGGAGGACGTAGTGGAGCGGGCGGCCTTCGCCTACAGGAGGAGGGTGGTCCTAGAGGAGATCTCAAGGCTCGCCGCCCGCTACGGCGCCTTTTCGTTGGAGCTCCTGATACCCCCGGAGTACGTCCTCTTCTCCAAGCTGAGGAGGAGGGCGAGGATATATCCTCCAGCCCGCTACAGCTACGTCAAGACTTACTCGGGCCCCGAGGGCAGGAGGAACCTGGAGTTCTCGGCCTCAAAGATCTCGGGGGCCATGGACTCGCTCGCCTCAGAGGGCGTGCTCGAGGCGGTGGATTCGGGGGGCCGCAGGCTCTACAGGGCGCTCCGTCCCCCTCTCCCCGCGCGCCCGCCCGAGCTGGGGACCCTTTGGCTCGCGATAAGGCAGTACATAACGCACGCGTCCTCCGGGCGCGTATCCCCACGCGTCTTCCTGGAGGAGCTCACCTCCAAGGCCAGGAGGTCGGGCTCGGCCGGGAACCTCGACGTCCTCGAGAGGCCTGAGCGCCTTCTATCGATACCCGAGGGCCTCCTGTCCCTTGAGGGCGTTTCGCCGCTGCTCGTCGGCTGCTCAGGAACCTCTTCCCGCGCGATTGGGGAGTTCTACTCGACGACGAGGCTCCTGGAGGCCGAATGCGGGGGGAGGAGGCTCAGGGCGGTCCTCAAGGACTACTCGTCGCCCTGGGCCCTTAAGTGGTTCGCGGTCAGGGCCGTCGCCGCGGGGATAAGGGAGATGCGCCTGACCCCGCTCGAGAGGATGGCCGCCGAATACTCCTTCTCCAGGGCGATCCGCTCCATCGGCCTCCTGTCGCCTAGGGTGCTCCTCGTGGACCCGGAGAGGCCCATGATGATCAAGGAATACGTGGAGGGCAAGATCCTGGAGGACGCGGTGGGGGAGGAGGGGCCCTTCAGGGAAGTCGGGCGCTTCATGGGCAGGCTGCATTCGGCGGGCATAACGCTGGGGGACGTGAAGCCCTCGAACTTCATATCGTCCGGGGATGGAATATACTTGATAGACTGCGAGCAGGCGATGGTTGGGGGGAGCCCGGCGTGGGACGTCGCCAGCTTCCTGTACTTCCTGGCGCCGCTCTCTAGGAGGCGCGGGTGGGATGCCGTCAGGAGGTCCGCTAACGCTTTCCTGGATGGCTACGCGTCGACGGGGGATCCCTCCGCCATATGCTCCGCGACCTCGCCCAAGTACTTGGCGGTGCTGAGCCCTCTCCTGAGGCCAGGGGAGGCGGCCGCCCTCAGCGCCGCCCTCTCCCGGTTCCCCTGCCAGGGGCGCGCGCCTGCTGGCCCTGGCTGAGCCATATGGTGTGGCCGCACCTTCCGCAGTAGAGCCTGTCCGCGTGCTGCGCCATGAAGACGCCCGGCCCGCACCTGGGGCACTCCCTCCTCAGCCTGACCAGGGAGTTCCCCTCCACCTTGTAGTACTTCCAGACCTGAACCTGCTTGCCCCTCACGCCCTCTCCCGGGCGGGAGCCGAGTTAAAAGCGTGCCGCAGGCCTCCTGGGCAGTTGATGACAATACTTAAATATGCCTCCTGAATTTCTTTCATGTGATGGCGCGTGGGGCAGCTAAGCTTGATGAAATAGACCTGAAGATATTGAACGAGCTGTCCAACGATGCGAATCAGTCGATACCCAAGCTGAGCAAGAAGATAGGCGTGAACACGTCCGTCGTGTACAGCAGGATAAAGAGGCTCGTGAGGAGGGGCGTCATAAGGAGGTTCACGGTGGAGATCGATGAATCCCAGCTCGGCTACACGGTGTCCGCCTACGTGGGGGTCAACGTGGACTCCAAGAAGAGGGAATCTGTGCGCTCCGGGCTGCTGGGGATCCCGGAGGTCAGGGAGGTGGCGGAGGTCACCGGGAGGTTCGACTTCATAGTATTCCTTAGGGCCAGGGGCCTCGAGGAGCTGCACAACGTGGTGTCCCAAGGTATAGGGATGCTGGACGGGGTCGAGCACACGGAGACATTCATATCGATGAGGCAGGAGTCAAAGAGGCCGGAGCTTAAGATCCAGGTCCCAGCGCAAGGCTAGCCAAGCTCGTCCCTTCCCGTTCACGGAGCCAGAAGCGTGTGGCCTGAAGCAATAGGAATAAGCGGCGACTCCCTCCTATGAACGCGCGATCAAGGATCGCGTTCTCCGGCGCAACGGTTTGGGTTTACACATTTGTGTAAAATATCAACGCATAGTTATTGAAAGTTTATAAATTGTTCCGAAAGAGGTTGACACGAATGAGTTCAGAGAGGAACGAGAAGGCGGCATTTGGGCAAGGCTCTTCCTTGGGGATACCGTGGGCCGTGGTGGTAGCCCTCTCCCTGGGGATGCTCGTCTACGGGATAGCCGAGAGCTACGGCCCCGTGAGCGCCGTAGGCGGCGTCATACCGTCTAACCTGGCGTTCCTCGCGTACAGCCTGCCGTTCATAGCCGGGGGTTTCGGGGCGCTCCTTTCAGGGTGGCTGGCCGATGCCATCGGAAGGAAGAACTCGTTCATAGTGACCGCCGCCCTAATAGTGGCGGGCGTCGCCCTTTACATCATCTACAGCGAGGAGCCGGCCGCCGTCCAGGCTAGGTTGGTGTGGCTCCTTCTGCTCTCCTTCATCCTCGTGGGGATGGCCGCAATAGGCCTCGAGAGCCCGATACTGGCTATGCTGTCCGAGGCCGTCCCCGCCAAGTGGCGCGGAAACCTGCTGGTCATAGTGCAGAACTTCGGCAACCTGGGGGTGGCCCTGACCTTCGTGCCCCTGTTCCTGGGGCTCACCGGGGTAACGGACACCGTTGCCATAGCGCTGCTCCTAGTCGCGCCGCTGGCGGCCTTGGTCGTCGCTCTGGTGGCCGCCGGGGAGTCCCTGCCCTGGGCGGCCGTCTCTGGCAGGTCCGAGATCGACGTGAAGTCCGCCTGGAGGAGCATAGACGGCGGCGCGGAGCCCGTCGAGCCGACGGCCGGCCTCTGGCTGAGGCTCCTGGTGCTCATAGTGCTCGGCATAGCGCAGGACGTCGGGTTCGTCTACATAACCTACGGGGTCACCTACTCCTACTTCTCGAGCGACGTCGCCAGCGTGGTGCCCATCATCGGCGGGCTAACGATGGTGATCGTGGGCATAATCTTCGGCATTCTCTTCGTTGAGAGGATAGGTAGGAAGGCGCTCGCGGTGCTGTCCTTCGGCATGATGGCGGTCCTCTGGGGGGTCCTCTGGGCCTACGTCGACGCCACCCACGCCACGGGCGGCCCATTGCTCCTGGCCATCATGACGATGCTTTTCCTCCCGGTCGAGCTCACGTGGGCGGCGAGGGCGGTCCTGGAGCCCGAGCTGTTCGCGACCCGCGTGAGGGGAAGGCTCATATCGGCCGTCAGGGCCGTCGTCTGGATAGTCGCGGGCGTCGTGACCGGCGTGCTCACGATGTATCAGATGCCGTTCGACCTGGCGGCCGGATCGGTCATGGCGGTGTTCATACTATCGGTGATACTGTCGATCATCTGGTGGATCAAGGGCTTCGAGACCGTCGGCAGGAGCCTGGCGGGGCACGACCTAGTCGTGTAAAGCGCAAATATATTATTAAAATTTTAGAGATTTATATAATGTATCATATATCTGGACGGGAAACGCTATTTCCAGGTCCTCCCCCAGGCGCGCGTTGAGGGCTGCCTCGAGGGGCGGTGGGACGCACGTCCCGCACATAGTGGCCAGCTGGTTCCTCTGGGGCGTCGGGTACTACTTCTACTTCGCCTACCTGTCGCCGTATATGTCGCTTTTCGTCCCGCCGCCCGACATATCGCGCATCTACGCGCTCGCGGGCGCGGCCGCCATAGCATATCCCTCGATTGGACTCCTCACCTACAGGCGCGTCGGCGCCAGGGGGTCAATAGTCCTCTGGATGGCCGTGGCCGGCGCGGGCATATCGCTCATGGGGGCGAGACAGGGCATGCCCTGGTTCGCGCTCTCGCTGGCCCTCAACCAGGCATTCTACGCGGCGCTGCCGTCGTACTACGCGGCCCTCGCGGCCGAGGGATCCTCGTACATACCCCTCACGTGGGCCATCTCGGTGGCCCCCTCATTCTTCATGCCGACGCTCGGCGGCCTGGTCGCGTCCCGCCTGGGGCTCAGGGCGCTCTTCGCGGCGTCCGGCGCCCTGATAGCGTCCTCCGCGGTCCCCGTGGCTGCCGCGTCCGGCCTGAGGGCCGAGGAGGGGGGCGGCGAGGGGAGCGGCTGGGCGCTTGCGATACCCGCGATGATCCCGGTGGCGCTCGAATCCCCCTACGTGTTCCTTGTATTGGAGCGCGCATATGGGCTCTCGGACGTCCAGCTGGGGATCATAGCGTCGGCGGGGGAGGCCGTGGGGATGGCGTCCGCGCTCCTTCTCAGGAGCCGCAGGTGGGCCCTAAGCGCCGCCCTGGCGGGGTTCTCCCTCACCGCCCTCATCAGGATCTCCTGGGCGTTCGGCGTCGCGTTCGGGTTCTGGGAATCCGTGATACCTTTCGCGATAGCGTACGTCTCCCACGGGGCAGGGACGCCGGGCGTCAGGTTCTACTCATACCTCACGACGCTGCAGGCGGCGACCTTCCTCGCGGGCTACCTGGCCTCGTCCGCGGTGGCCGCGGCTGACTACGCGGCGGTGCCCGCCCTTGGGGGCATGCTATCCGCCCTCCTGGCCGCGGCCTACGCGATCAGGGAAGCAGCTCGCCGGCCCTCCTGAGGGCCAGCGAGATCAGGCGCCTCGCCCTGGGCGACGTGGCCGCCCCGGCCAGGTAGGCGCCGCCCGCTATTGCGAAGGCCGCGGCGAGCTCCAGCGCGCCCCAGGCCGCGGAGGGCGTAGGCCTCATGGCGGCCATGATGGGCCCCCTGAGCGCCGCGAGCGCCGCGGCCGCCACGGCCGTTGGCAGAGCGTAGTCCCTCGGCAGCCCGCGCACCCCCAGGATCTCGGCGGCGTTCCTGAGCCCCGCCAGCCTGTATGCTGTGGCCGCGGCGTTGGCCGCTATCCCAGCGATGACGACTCCGTAGATGGCGTATAGGTTCAAAGATGCGGCCCTCGCGGCCTCCATCGAGGGGTATATCAGCGCAAGGTAGGAGAGAGTCATCAGCAGCTCGGCGTTGTGGGCGCGGAGGACCAGGGATCCGAGGTAGGTCCTTGCGCTTATCTCGCCGCCCATGTCGACGCGGTCCACGCCCTGCATCACGGCCGAGACGAACTGGGAGAATGACCCGAGGACGTTGCCGGCCGCCCAGAGGGCTATGGGGGCAGCCAGCTCCGGTATTAGGTAGGGATCCCTGGGCCTCAGGAACTCCACGACGTAGGGCTCGAACGCTACGACGGCGAGCGATATGGCCGTCGTCGTGTAGAGGATCAGGAGGAGGTCGTAGTATATGCGGTTGCCCTCCCTCGTGAGGAGCTCCCCGTAGCTCACGTTTATCAGGTTCCCGACGAACCCGTATACCTTCCCGACCATGTAGATGACCTGCCAGATCGCGTTGTCGATTATCCCGCCAAGCGCCGCGATGAACATCGTGTCCAGGGACCTGAGGTTGTTCGAGGCGTAGCCGAGGAGCGGCACCCAGGCGCCGGACATCACCTCCTTGAGCGGCCTGCGGATACCCATCGACGCGGAGAAGTAGGGGGAGGCGGCCGCCATCGAGTACGCGAGCCCCGACGCGTATATGGCGAACGACGATATGAGGACCGACTGCAGGCTCCAGGACGACTCCATTATGTAATATATGGACGCCAGCTTGACGATCGACGTCACGAGGGTCGTGTAGAGCATCCTTGGCCTGTCGAGCGCGACGAGGAACCCCGCGGACGCCGCTGACAGGGACGACGTGAAGGAGCTGAGGGAGGAGAGGATAAGCATCAGGTCAAGGTAGCGGCCGGCGACCTTAGGGCCTAGGCCGAGCAGGTATGCGACCCCCACCGCGGCCCCGGCGGCGCTCAGCGCAGCGCTCGCCGCCAGCACGCCGACCTCGGCCGCGCGGTACTTGGCGGCCAGCCTGGGCGACGCGAACGATATCACGGTCGCCGGTATCGTGCCCAGGGAGACGGCCGCGGTGAATATGTTGAGGAAGCCGACGTCCACGAGCGGCAGCTTCCTCGTGACGGCAACCGAGAAGACGACGCTCCCGATGAGGGAGATCAGTGATGTGAGGAGCGCGAGGGCCCTGATCCTCAGTCCCTCACCGGGCACGTCCTCCCGCCGTCCGGCGCCCTTATAAACTGGGGCTCAGCCGCCTCGCTCCTCCAGCTCCGAGAGGTCGCCCACGTTGAATATCCCGCCTGCCTCCACTATCCTTGCTATAAGCTTCGGGAACCTCTCAACCTTGTACTCCGCCCCGGTCGTCAGGTTCCTCACCACGCTGGAGTCAAGGTCGACCTCGAGCTCGTCGCCCTCCCGCACGCCGCGGTACGCCTCCTCCGTTATGATGACCGGTATCAGGTGGCCCCCGTCCACGGCGTTCCTGTAGAATATCCTCGCGAAGCTCAGCGCCAGCACCGCCCTGACGCCGGCGTAGCGCAGCGCCATGGGCGCGTGCTCCCTGCTCGATCCCGTCCCGAAGTTGCGCCCGGCCACTATTAGGTCCCCCGGCCTTATCCTGCTCGGGAACGACGGATCCGCGCCCTCCAGCACGTGGGCCGCCAGGTTCTGGGGGCTCAGGTCCTTCAGGTAGGGGGCGGGTATTATCTGGTCGGTGTCCACGTTGTCCCCGAGCTTGTGGGCCCTTCCCCTGAGCGGCTCCAACTCACGCACCCCCCAGGATCCTCCGCGGATCGGTTATGCGGCCCTCCAGGGCGGAGGCCGCAACGGTGACCGGGCTGGCCAGGTAGACCTTGGACGTCCTGTGCCCCATCCTGCCCGGGAAGTTGCGGTTGGTAGCTGAGATCGCCACCTCCCCGGGGCCGAGGACCCCCATATGGCCCCCTATGCAGGCGCCGCACGTCGGCGGCCCTATGACCGCCCCCGCCTCCAGGAAGACCTCCAGCAGCCCCTCCCTCAGCATCCTGCGGTAGACGTTCGTGCTCGACGGCACGACGACGAACCTCGCCCTGGCCTTCCGCCCCGCCCTCCTGAGGACCCTCGCCGCCTGCAGCATGTCGTAGTACTTGCCGCCGGTGCACGAGCCCAGGTAGGCCTCGTCGATCTCCGTCCCCTCCACCTCCGAGACCTCCACCGCGTTCGCCGGCGAGTACGGCTTGGCGACCATGGGCTCCAGGGACCCCAGGTCGTAGTCGTGGACGTCCCGGTACTCGGCGTCGGGGTCCGATCTCAGGATTGGGAACCCCTCCTTCCCCTTGCTCCTGTAGTACTCTATGACCTGCTCGTCCGGGGCCATGATGCCGTTCTTTGCCCCGGCCTCCACCGTCATGTTGGTGACAGTCATGCGGTCCTCCAGCGGCATCGAGCGCACGCCCTCTCCAGTGAACTCCATCGCCATGTAGTTCGCGCCGTCCGCCCCTATGTCGCCCAGGATCCTCAGTATTAGGTCCTTGCCCATGACGCCGTCCCTGAACGACCCGCTGAGGCGGAAGAGCAGGCTCTCCGGGACCCTGAACCAGTTCTTGCCCTTCAACAGTATGTACGCCACGTCCGTGTGGCCCATCCCGGTGGCGAAGACCCCGAGCGCCCCCGTGGTCACCGTGTGGGAGTCCGTCCCCACGTAGACCTGCCCCGGCAGGACCAGCGCCTCCTCGTAGGCCAGGGTGTGGCATACCCCGTAGGTCCCCAGCCCGAACCTGTAATATTCCTCGATGCCGTACATGGAGGCCATCTCCTCCATGAGCTCCAGGTTCTCGGCCGACTTGGCGTCCGGGGGAGGGACGAAGTGGTCCTCCGTCATCCAGACCATCCTCGGGTTGAACAGCCTGCTCACGTCGAAGCCCCTCGACTTCAGCTCCTGGAAGACCTCCCAGACGCCGGGCGCCCCCACGTCGTGCATCATGACGCGGTCGACCCTTGCGACGACGACGTCGCCGGCCGAGACGCGCTCCCTACCTGAGGCGCGCGCCAGTATCTTCTCGGTTATCGTCATCCCCATGGCCAGCGCGAAGGCCGCTGGCGCGCCGGATAATAAGTTACTCGTCGCCGCAGGCGCACGACTTCCGCTCCCCTGCGCTCGAACGTTATCTCCACGGCCTCCGAGATGGCATCGTCTATCCCGGAGTCAAGGCCAGCGCTCTGGTACATGTTCCAGAGGGCCTCCGCGGTGCTCCTCGTGGCCACGTGTCCCCTGGCGAGCGCGGGGCAGCAGTCCGGGTAATCCTCTATCGAGATCTCGTAGGTTCCGATCGACCTCGCCAGGCCCACTATCTCCTCCTTGTCCATCCCCGCCAAGGGGGCGATGACGGCTATGCCCGCGTTGGGGTAGGTGGCGGACAGGTTGTGCAGCGTCTGCGAGGCGACCTGGCCTATGCTGTCGCCGGTGACCACCGCGAGGTATCCGCGCTCCCTCGCGATCCTTGCGGCGAGGCGGAGCGCGAAGAGGCGCAGGAGGAGGGGGCCGTACCTCCTCAGCTCGGGGCCGACGCGGGCCCTGACGGGGCTGCAGGGGGCAACGATGAGCGTCGTCCTGCCGAGGTACAGCGTCAGGGAGCGCGCGATCCTGATTATCTTGTCCACCTTGTGCTCGTCGAAGGAATCGTAGGGGTGAAGGTGGAGCAGGTCGACCTCCGCACCGCGCTTGGCGACCATCCAGGCCGCCACCGGGGAATCTATGCCGCCCGAGAGCAGCGCTATGGCCCTCCCAGACGTCCCAACGGGCAGGCCGCCCGGGCCCCTCACCCTGTTGCAGCATATGAGCGCCTGGTCCCTGAGCACCTCGACCCCTATCACCGCCTCCGGCCCCTCTAGGTCCACCCTGAGCCCAAGAGCCCCGGCCACGTATCCCCCTAGGTCGCGGTTTATCTCGATGGAGGTCATGGGGAACTCCTTGTTGTCCCTGCTGGCCTCCACCTTGAACGTGGACGGGGGCCCGCAGCCCCTTGCCACCTCCACGGCCTTCCTCCTCATCTCCTCTATGTCCAGGGAGGACCTCGAGCAGGGCGCTGCCCAGGAGACGCCGAAGACCGTCGAGAGCCTCCCTGCTGCCTCCACGGCCCTCTCCGGCCCCGTGAGCACGAGGATGCGCCCCCTCAGCCTCAGGGCTTCGGCCCCCAGGTCGGCGACCGCCCTCGCGACGGCCCTCCTCAGCGCCTCCTCGTAGAGTCCCCTGTTGCCCCCCTTGAGCGCTATCTCCGAGTAGTGCACGACGACGCAGTCGTAGGGGGCGACCAACGCGGTCGGTGGATACTCGACGGAGATAACCTTAGCGCGCGTTGCGCGGCGGGCGGTACCTCAGGACGGCCACGGCCCCTCCCAGGCCGGAGATCCAGGCGCGAAGCTCGGGGTGCCTGGACTCCAGTATGACCGCGGCCGCCCCCGTTCGCCTCGCCCCCTCCAATATCCTCAGGGCCCTGGCCGAGACCTCGGGGTCGGGGGACCTGAGGGCGTCGGAGTCGACCACGACCTCCTGGGCCGCCCCCCTCGAGACCGCGTCCTCGACTCCCTCGAGCGAGTACGCCAGGAGGTCGGGATCCCTGGCGGCCAGCGCGTTTATCCTATCCATCAGCTCCAGCTCCTCCCTGAGGATCGCGTCCCTGAGCACCTCCTTCATGGAGTCGCGCCTCAGGGCCTCGTAGACCCCCTTTATGCCGCCGTAGGAGGCGCTGTCCACGATCACGCGGGCCCCCAGGTCGCCGAGCTCGGAGGCCAGGTCGTCCTTCCAGTGCGCGGGGCCGACCACGACCACGTGGCGTATCCCGTGCTCGGAGGCCGCCCTGCGGACGACCTCCGCCACCTTAGCTATCGCCCTGCGCCATGCCGCCTCCCTGGCGTCCGGCGCGTCCTTCCCCGGAAGGCCTATCTCCCCCTCCTCGATCACCTGAACCCCTCCCCCGCTCACCAGCGCCACGGCGTACTCCTCGTCGTCTATGGCCGCCACCAGGGCCCTGGCTGATAGCCCGCCCGAGAGCCTCCTCAGCTCCTCCAGGTCCTCCTTCCTCCACCTGCCCTCCCTGCGCACGGCCACCTCCATGCCCGGCTCTATGGCTAGCGTGTGGTGCTGCCCCTCCAGGTCCAGCTCCTTCGGCGCCACCTCTATCACGCCCCTGACCCTCAGCCTGCTGGTGAACGGCTGGTACTCGACGTCCTTCACGCGGACCCCGAGCGTCATGGCCTTCCTCCTGCTGCCCCCCTCCCCCCTCAGCTCCCTGGAGGTCCTCGAGACCACGAGGTCCCCGGGCCTTATCAGGGCGTAGAGCGCCCAGAGGTCCTCCTCGCTCTCCACCCTAAGCCTGAGGAGCCTGTCGTTGTCCTCCAGCCTCAGGTCCTGCACGCCCCCGAGGGAACGCTAACGTTTAAAAGCGAAACCCGGGGCGCGGTAGGCAGGTGGAGCCGAGGGATGCCGAGGTTTAAGACCGTAGCAGAGGCCCTGAAGGTCGTCAACCAGAAGGATCAGATAAGGAACTTCGGCGTGATAGCGCACGTGGACCACGGTAAGACCACGCTGTCCGACAACCTGCTCCTCGCGGCCGGCATGGTCTCCCCCAACCTCGCGGGCCAGGCGCTCGTCCTGGACTACATGGAGCTGGAGCAGAAGAGGAGCATGACGATAAAGGCCGCTAACGTGACCCTGTACTACGAGCAGGGCGGCACGCCCTACGTCTTCAACATGATAGACACGCCCGGGCACATAGACTTCACCGGGAAGGTCACGAGGAGCCTCAGGGCCCTGGACGGCGCCGTCGTCGTCGTGGACTCCGTTGAGGGCATAATGGTGCAGACCGAGACGGTCACGAGGCAGGCCCTCGAGGAGCGCGTGAGGCCCGTCCTCTTCATAAACAAGATAGACAGGCTCGTCAAGGAGCTGCGCCTCACCCCCGACAAGATGCAGAAGTGGCTCGGCAACATAATATCCGACTTCAACAGGCTGATAGAGACATACGCGGAGCCGGAGTACAGGGAGAAGTGGAAGGTGAGCGTCCAGGACGACACCGTGGCATTCGGGAGCGCCAAGGACCGCTGGGGGTTCAACCTATCCGTGGCGAAGGAGGCCGGCATATCGTTCAAGGACGTCTACGAGATATATACGGGCGGGGACATAGAGGAGCTCAGGAGGAAGGCCCCGCTCCACGAGACCATCCTCAGGATGATAATCAAGCACGTGCCGCCCCCGCACGTGGCCCAGAAGTACAGGATACCAAAGATCTGGCGCGGCGACCTCAACAGCGAGATAGGGAAGGCGATGCTCGAGTGCGACCCGGACGGGCCGACCGTCATGATGGCGACCAACGCGGTCGTCGACCCGCAGGCCGGCATAGTGATAACCGGGCGCCTGTTCAGCGGGACCGTCCACGAGGGCGACACGGTATGGCTGGTCAACACGAGGACCACGCAGAGGATACAGAGCGTCCAGATGTTCATGGGCCCCTACAGGGAGGTCGTGGGCATGCTCCCCGCGGGCAACATACCGGCCCTCCTTGGGCTCGACAAGGCGAGGGCGGGCGAGACGATAGCGTCCGTGAGGGACGTGGTCCCGTTCGAGTCCCTGAAGTACGTCGCGGAGCCCGTGGTGACCATATCCGTGGAGCCGAAGAACCCGAGGGACCTGCCGAAGCTGGTGGAGGCCCTCCAGAGGATGCACATAGAGGACCCGAACCTCGTGGTCACGATAAACGAGGAGACTGGTGAGACCCTGGTCAGCGGGATGGGTGTCCTCCACCTTGAGGTGGTGCTGGCTATGCTCGCGGAGCAGAACCTCGACGTAATAGCCAGCCGCCCCGTGATAAACTACAGGGAGACGGTGCTCTCGAAGGCGGGGCCCGTGATGGCTAAGAGCCCCAACCGCCACAACAAGGTCTACGTAAGGATCGAGCCCCTTTCCGAGGAGGTGATAGAGGCGATAAGGACCGGGAAGCTCAACGAGAACCTGGACAAGAGGGAGATAGCCAAGATACTCAGGGACTACGGGTGGGACGCGGAGGAGGCGAGAGGGGTTGTGGCGATAGACGAGAGGGGCAACATACTGGTCGACGCGACGAAGGGAGTTCAGTTCCTCCAGGAGTCCATGGACTACCTGAAGGCGGGCTGGCTCGACGTAATGAACGCGGGCCCCCTGGCGCAGGAGTACGTGAGGGGGACAAAGGTCATCCTCCATCACTTCGTCCCCCACGAGGACCCGGCCCACAGGACGTACGCTCAGCTGATGCCGGCGATGAGGAAGGCCGTCATAGGGGCGATGCTGCTGGCGCAGCCGACGCTCATGGAGCCGATACTTGGGATAGAGGTCTCGAGCCCGCCAGAGCTGATAGGCACGGTCGCCGGGGTCATAACGTCCAAGCGCGGCAAGGTTCTCGACATAGTTCAGAAGGAGTACCTATCCGTGGTCGTAGGCGAGATACCTGCTGCCGAGACGTCGGACCTCTCGGAGGTCATGCGCGGCGCCACAGGGGGCAAGGCCATGTGGACGACCCACTTCAAGGCCTGGAGGCCCGTGCCCTCGGGGCTCCTTCAGCCGCTGGTCGAGTCCATACGCAAGCGCAAGGGGCTCCCGCCCGCCATACCTTCGCCGGACGAGTTCCTGGACAAGGAGTGAGAAGATATTTATCCCCGTCCTCGCGTAGCGGGATACGCGCGGCGGTCGTCTAGCCTGGTCTAGGACGCTGGCCTCCCAAGCCAGCGATCGCGGGTTCGAATCCCGCCCGCCGCACCAGGACGGATCTTTCCAAAAATTGGCGATTTCTCGGACAACATGTGTCGATTTCCATCCAGCCGGGGGATAGGAAGCCTATCACGTAATGCCTTGTATCACCATGGTGATGGGCGCGGCCGCGAGGGGATGGCGGGATCAGGCCCTCGAGTACTTGAAGGAGAAACGATGTTCGTTGGGGCGCACAGTAGCTCGGGATAAGAAATTAAGTGCGTCCAGATGTTTTAAGAAAGCTGAGACCTATGCCTGGGATTTTCGAGCGCGCTCGCAATTCGTGTTGCTATCGCGCACACGATGTAATGTGCTATAGGGGTTGACAAGAACATTGTAGGAGTCGTACTGGATCACTCGAGGGCTACGCAGGGCACGTCCTGCGCATATCTCCTCGCCCTTTGAGCCAGAGCGCTGTGCATATTGTTCGGGATTGCGAGAGGCGAGGATCCCCGATCGGGTGTATATTAGGGGATAACTTACGCGGCAGTTTATGCCGCATTTTATGCGCAATGCCCTAGATGGAAAAATTTACTTCTGCGCTTAAGGATGCTACTTACTTGGGGATGCTCGTAAGGGTCTGCGAGGATTGGAAAGGCACCCACGGCGGCCAGTATTATTATGTGGTTGAGGGCACCCTCCTGCGGCACATAAGCGCGTATTCGGCCAGCTCCTATATTGAGAAGGTGAGCGAGGATAGCATGAGGGCCGCGCTGAGCCGGAGCGTGCGCGAGGCCCTTGGGCGCCCACAGAAGGGGCCGAAGAGCACCACCCACTGCTACGAGGCGCCGATCGAGATCCTCAGGGGGAAGCCGATAATCGAGTTCAGCTTCAGCAGGTCCGGTTACTCATTCGTGGAGGTGCATGCCATAGAGGACTTCGTTGGAAGCGAGTACGAGGGTTATCCAAGGTTCAAAAGCGGCATACTTTACGGTTCGATGAAGGACGCTATTCAGATGCTGATGGGCTACTCCTTCGAGATCTCCGATCCATCCCTCCTCTCATTCGTGGAGGAGTATAAGTCGGCTTATGCTCGCATGGTCCGTGAAATAAGGGCATATGCCGAAAGCACGGGCTTCTCCATATCGTTCTGGGGACACGCCGAAAGGGTCTGGGAGGCCCTGAAGGACCCGCTGGTCGCTCTTTACTCCTGCCTCTCCCTGCCCGGAGACAGGAGCAGGCTCCTCTGCCTGAGGGAGGCGGCGAGGTGGATCCATCAGCTCTGGATCCTGGTGCTCATAGGGGAGGGGCTGGGGGCCATCTCGGTTAGAGACCCATATGGAAATCCCTCCATACGCATTCAGCAGGGTGGGGACGTTCCAGCGTGCGTTTTTCAGACCCCGGCCGGGCCGTTCTCGGCGTGGTTTGAGTTCCAGCTGGACAGGATGGCCCACCTCCGCGGCATGTTCACTGGAATGAGGGAGTACGTGAGGCCCGACGTAGTCATTGCACGCGGCCATCACGTTGGCATTGAGCGCCTTAAGACAATCGACCTGCTGGTCGAGTGCAAGGAGGACGACTTCGGATCATGGGGGACGGAGGTGGACACTCAGATGATCGAGTACGTGAGGAGGTTTAGCCCCAGATCCTTCGTATTGGCATCCCTCAAGCCCGTGCCGGAGGAGGCAAGGGATTACTTCGAGAGGCTCGGGGCCACCGTGGTGGACGGCCTTGCACCCGGGGCCAGGGATAGGATTAACGAGTTCAAGATGATTGTCCGCGCTGCTCTGCTCTGAAACCATTACATTCAGCGTGCTTGTTGTGCCCGGTTGCAGGCACGAGCCGTGGATTAGCGCTCAGCCCAGACTGCCCTATCTTTAGCGCTTGCTCATATTGTGTTCCTGCCATACTCCTTGTTAAAGGTGCGCGACCGGATCCGCACGAGCTCGTGATACCCGTCGTCCCAACGCCGCAGGCGCTCTGTTCAACGGCTACTACGAGGCGACGTTCCAGCCGATGATGATTGAGGCGTTCTGGAGCTCGACGTCCAACAGCATCTACACGCAGGTCGTCTGGCCTCCGCAGTTCGCGACCGCCAGCCCCTTGTTGACTGGCACGCCCTAGATTTAGCATCTGTTCCCCCTTCGTGTTCACTTTTACCGAGCACGCTCAGCTCCTCGGGTACGGAACCTCGTAGCTCGCCCTTGGCTGCTCCGTCCCCTCAGCCCTTCTCCGACTTGAGCTCCTGGAGCTGCCTCTGGAGCTCCGCGATCTGGGCCTCCAGCTGCTTAACCCTCTCATCCTTGCCCTGCTGCTGGGAGGCCTGCCCCTGGGAGCTCTGGGCGCCCTGGGCCATCCTGCTGAGCTCCATCTCGGACTCCAGCTTCCCCTTCTTGTACTCGCCAACGGCCCTCCCGAAGGCGTGGAATATCTCGGGTATCTTGCCGGCGCCGGCGAAGAGCACGACCGCCACTATGAGCACTATAAGCAGGTCGGTCGCGCTTTCCAGCAACCCCGCCCACCTTAGAAGCTCGAGGCGGCGGTCAAATAATAAGTATTATGTACAGCGAGTACAGGTATGTCCTAACTAGGTCTTGCGCCGCTGGCACCGATGGCCCCTCCTGGATCATTCACCGCGAGGGATATCGCGCTAATGATGCGCGGGCTGAGCCCGCCTGCCGCGCGCTGCTAGAAGGCAGCAACGCCGGAGGGGCAGGAAGGGTGCGGGCCCATTCGTCGATCCTCCATGGCATATACTCTAACGCTTGCGCGAGCATGCGGGCGAGGGCGCTCGGGGCCGCTGCCCTCCTCCGGAGGAGGCGCCGGCGAAAAGGATAATCGATCCGCCGCCCCGCGCCTGCAGGGCCGGTAGTTCAGGGGTAGAACGCCCGCCTTGCACGCGGGAGGCCGCGGGTTCGAGTCCCGCCCGGTCCACGATACGTGTATATCCGGGTCAACGTGATCCGGCTCCCCATGGCCGCCGGCCAGCTGGACAAGGATCGCGTGCTCAGGGCAAGCGCGGAGGAGCTGGCCCGGGAGCTCGGCGTGGACCTGGAGAAGGGCCTCCCCTCCTCCGAGGCCGAGGAGAGGCTCAGGCGCTACGGCCCCAACGACGTGCCTGAGAAGCGCAGGAACCCCCTCGCGTCCTTCCTCCGCAAGTTCTGGGGGCCGGGCGCCTGGGTCCTTATGGCGGCCGCCCTGGTGAGCGGTATCCTGAGGAACTTCCTGGACGTCTACGTGGTCGTGGCGCTGCTCTTCGTGAACGCGCTCATAAGCTGGATACATGAGGAGAACGCGAACAGGGCCCTGGAGCTCCTCAAGAGCAAGCTCCAGGTCCAGTCGAGGGTCCTGCGCGACGGGAAGTGGGTGCAGCTGCCAGCGAAGCTCCTCGTCCCGGGGGACGTGGTCAGGATAAGGATGGGCGACTTCGTGCCCGCCGACGTCAAGCTGGCGTCCGGGGAGGTCGAGGTCGACGAGTCCGCGCTGACCGGGGAATCCCTCCCGGTCACCAAGGGGAAGGACGGGCTTGTCTACTCAGGAAGCGTGGTGAGGAGGGGCGAGGCGACAGGGATAGTCGCCCTCACCGGCGTCAACACCTACTTCGGGAGGACCACGGAGCTCGTCAAGATAGCGAGGCCCCGCCCGAGGGTCGCCGCGGTGGTGAACAGGATAACCGTCTGGATGGCGTCCGTCGCGATGGCGCTGATAGCGCTCCTAGCCGCCGTGAGCTTCCTGAGGGGGCAGAACGTGCTGGCCGACCTCCCCCTGTTCCTCGTCCTCATCCTCGCGGCCATACCGATAGCTCTCCCGGCCATGTTCTCGGTGAGCATGGCCATAGGCGCCCGCCAGCTCGCGGACTCAGGGGCCCTGGTCACTAGGCTCGAGTCGATAGAGGGAGGGGCCACGATGGACGTCCTGATATCCGACAAGACGGGGACCCTAACGCTCAACCAGCTCACCGTCAGCGAGGTCGTCCCCGCCTCAGTGGACGAGGACACCGTGATACTCTACGGCGCCCTGGCCTCCCAGGAGGCGAACCAGGACCCCATAGACCTGGCGTTCATCGCGGAGGCCAGGAGGAGGAACCTGGACCTCTCGAGGTGCGCCCAGCTCTCGTTCACGCCCTTCGACCCGTCGACCAGGAGGACCGAGGCGACGGTGAGGTGCGACGGCCGCGAGCTGAAGGTCGCGAAGGGGGCCGTGGAGGTAATCTCCAGGCTCCACGGGAGGGACGCGACGCCCATGGCCGCCCCGCTGGCGGCGAAGGGCGAGCGCGTCCTGGCGGTGGCCTACTCGGAGGGCGGCCCCTGGAAGCTCGCGGGGCTCGTCGGCATCAGGGATCCGCCCAGGCCCGACACCCCCAGGCTCATCCAGGAGCTCAGGTCCCTTGGCGTCAGGGTCAAGATGCTGACCGGCGACAACCTGGTCGTCGCCCGCTCCGTCGCCTCCGAGATAGGGCTGGGCGAGAACGTCGTGAGGATGTCCGAGGTGAAGGAGGCCGCCGCCTCCGACGCCCTGTCCGCGGCCTCCCTGATGGAGGAGGCCGACGGCTTCGCCGAGGCCTACCCGGAGGACAAGTTCACCCTGGTCAGGGGGCTCCAGAGCAGGGGGCACGTCGTCGGCATGACCGGCGACGGGGTCAACGACGCCCCCGCCCTCAGGCAGGCCGACGTGGGGATAGCGGTGAGCAACGCCACGGACGTCGCCAAGGGCGCCGCGGCCGTCGTCCTGACGAAGCCGGGGCTCGACAACATAGTCAGCCTCGTGAGGATAGGCAGGCAGGTCTACGAGAGGGTCGCCACCTGGATACTCAGCAGGCTCTCCAGGCTCTTCCAGAACGTCATATTCGTCGCCCTGGCCGCCATCCTCTTCGGGCTCTACGTGATAAACGCCCTCGGGATGCTGCTCCTCCTCTTCATGTTCGACTTCGTCACCCTCACGCAGGCCACGGACTACGTTGGTTGGTGGTCCGACAGGCCCGTCTCCTGGCGCATAGGCGACTTCATGAGGGTCTCCGCCACTCTCGGGGCCGCGATGATAGCGGAGGCGTTCCTCGCGACCTTCGCCGCCCTCAGGTGGTTCGGCGTTACGGCCGCGAACCTCCCCACCTTCGGCTTCCTCTTCCTCCTCTACAGCAACATATTCACCCTGCTTAACGTGCGCGAGCGCAGGGACTTCTGGAGGAGCGCCCCGAGCCGCACGATGCTCCTCGCCATGTCCGCCGACGTGGTCGCGGCGGCCCTGCTCACGCACTTCGGAATCCCCGAGCTTCCTGCCCTCCCGTCCGGGGCCATAGCGTTCGCGTTCCTCTCCTCGGCCGCCATGTTCCTGGTGGCCAACAACTTCCTCAAGACGTGGCTCTTCAGGAGGATCAGAATCTGAGGATCGCCAGGAGGTACGCCGTGTAGACCGCGAAGTTCACGGCGGTCACAATTGCCCCCGCCCTCAGGAACCTCCAGAAGGACACTGTGCGCCTCCCCCTCGACTCGAGGGCCTCGAGCACTATCACGTTCGACGCAGCCCCAAGTATCGTCAGGTTGCCGGCTATCGTGGACGAGTACGCCAGGTCCATCCAAGCCCAGGCCGCCCCGGGGCCGTAGCCCAGGCTCCTCATGTAGTCTATGAAGAGGCTCACGAAGGGCACGTTGCTCGTCAGCTGGCTCAGGACTATCGAGGCCGCCCCTATCTCCAGGACGCCGCCCATGCCCCCCTCGGCGCGCGGGAGGAAAGCGCCGAACACGAGCTGGAGGAGCCCGCTCCTCCATATGCCATACATGGTTATAAACATCGATATGAAGAACACTATCGTCCCCCACTCCACCCCGCGCATCACCCTCCTCGGGTCGCGCGAGAACGTGTAGGCGCCGGCGGCCACCACGAACGGTATGAACCCCACGTTCTGGAAGTGCGGCAGCCCCCTGAGCTCCAGGTAGTCGTTCGCGACGAGCGCTGCCACGACCGCGGCGATCCCCGCCGCCGATATCGCTGCGTCCCTGCGGTCCACCTGGGGCCTCGGGAGGGCGCCTCCCCCCATCCCCCTTAGCTCCGGGTAGAGGAGCGCCAGGAGCGGAGGCAGGACCAGGAGGTTCAGGATCGTGGGGACCGCGAGGTACCTAACGAACGTCGTGAAGGGGGCTCTGACCCCGGACTCCACCGCTATCAGGACGTTCTGCGGGTTTCCTATGGGGGTGAAGACGGACCCTATCGTGAGGGAGAAGGCGAGGAGGAGCACCAGGGGCTCCGGGTCCACCCCGGCGGCGGACGACAGGGAGAGGGCCAGGGGGACGCCCATCATCGCCATCGTGTCGTTGACCACGAGCGCCGAGAGGAGGCCGAAGAAGAGGGAGAGGGCCGTCAGGTAGGCCAGCCCCCTTGCCCTCAGGGAGGACATGAGGTACGCGAGGTACTCCAGGAGCCCCGAGGCCTCCATCATGGAGACGAGGCTGAACATACCTATCAGGAAGAGGACGACGTCGTAGTCTATCGCCGAGCCGATCGAGTCCACGGGGACGAGCCCCGAGACGACGCTCACGAACGCCAGGAGGGACATGAAGGCCCAGATGGGGAGCTGGGGGCGCCTGACGCGAAGGGCGAGGAAGGCCAGGAGGGACAGCAGCTCGGCGGCGGCCACGGCCTCCTGCCAGTCCATGGGCCGCCCGGCGCGCCGCCCGCTCTAAAGCGTTCAGGTGGTGCGGGGGGTGGGATTCGAACCCACGAACCCCTACGGGACGAGGGCCTGAACCTCGCGCCTTTGGCCGCTCGGCAACCCCCGCGCTTCACGCGCCTTCCGCCGCTCCCTCTTATAGCCTTTCCCGATCACCCGAAGGAGCCCGCGCTACGCTTTAATGCCGCGACCTCCTCGGAGGGGCCCGCGGGGGTTCCCGAGCCAGGCCAAAGGGGGCAGACTCAAGATCTGCTGCCTCAGGGCTTCGTGGGTTCAAATCCCACCCCCCGCACGCTTAAAGGGCCCCCGCCTCGGACTTCCCCGCGTGTCCGGCGAGTGGCCCGTGGAGCCGGGGGACTACGTGATCGGGGATCCATCGTCCCCCATAGCGGTGTGCACGCTATCGGACGAGGAGCTCATGCGCGAGCTGGAGGCGCGCCTGGATCGCCGCGCCTACGCGATCCTCGGGGTTACGAGGACGCGCAACATAGGCGTGGAGAAGCTCGTGCGCAACGTCGTCTCCAACCCGAACATAGCTTACCTGGTGCTCGCGGGCCGCGACTCCGAGGAGCCGGTCGCCCCGGTCATAGTCGAGCTGGGCCGCTCCGGCCTGGGCCGGGACGGCTCCCTTGTGGTGGGCGGCCGCCCGATCAGGCTGAGGAACCTGAGCCCGGAGGAGGCCGAGGCCTTCAGGAGGAGGGTGAGGGTGATAGACATGTCCGGCGTCAGGGACCCCGAGGCGCTGGTGGAGGCCCTGGGGAGGCTCGGCCCCGCCC
>CAYFFS010000024.1:0-19985 GCA_964342765.1 uncultured Nitrososphaerales archaeon
GTATTGAGAAGTACCTGCCGCCCCTCCCCCTCACGTAGTGGTACCTGGGGGCCCCTCCCCCAGTCACGGCTATCAGGTCGTAGTCGCTCCCGGGCGATGCGTAGCCCGCGACCTGGGATCCGTAGGCCACGAGCGCAAGAAGGCCCCCGGGGAGGGACGACGCTATCTCCAGGGCCTCGCGCGCCGCCTCCTCGGGGATCGGGATCATATTGAGCTCAGCTTCCTGAGCAGGCGCTCGTCCGCCTTGAACTTGGCGGCGTACTCGACGGGTATCCTCACCAGGTTCTGGCTCTGGGTGAGCCTTATCACGGGGAGGCCCCTCGCGACCCAGCGCCTCTGCGTCCTCTCGTCCAGCGCGCGGTCGGCCAGCCCCTCGACCAACCTTTCCCTGAGGATCCTGATGAACCTGCTGCGGGGGCGGAACACGCGCTCCGGCGGTATCGCGAGCTCCTCGTCCACGCCGAACGCCTCGAAGTAGCCCTGAGGAGGAAGGAGCTGGACCGCCCCCAGCTCGTGGAACTTCTTCACGTAGAGCAGGTAGTGCGTGAGCTCGTGCGCCACGACCGCCTCAATGGTCCTCCTGGATCCGTAGAGGATCAGGGGGGCCGTGAACTCTATGGAGATGTCGATCCCGGTCTCCTCGCTCGGCTTGACGAGGACCCTGGCGTACGCGTTGGACTCAATCGATATGTCCGTGCGATATACTATCACGACTAAATAGGGGGCGACCGAGGAGGGCGGATAGGGAACCTCAGACGCCTTCTCCACGTCCCTTATGGCCTCCTCGAGCACGTGCAACCTGGAGCGGATTTCGTCCGCCACGGAACGCGGTATGAGCTCGAGCTCGAGGTGGCGGTCGACCTCCGTCAGATCTATCAAATGCCCCCGCCCGTCGCTGCAGGCATCGAGCCGAATTAACCTTTCCCAGCGCACCGGCGCGCCGGGAAAACATTAACTCCCCCAGGAAGTAGCTTGCGATGCCCGATGAAGTCCTGGGCTAGGCCGACCGCCGGATGAGGTGTAAGAACCCGGTCTGAGGGCGAAAAATAAAAATATAAAAAAAGTAAAGTAAAGGAGGTTGGCGTTCTAACCGGCAATCGCTATTGCCGTGGCGTTGGAGGAGGGCGCCGACATCACGTATATCAAGTACTCGCCGCCCGCAACCGGCACCACCGTTATGTTGATCGAGCCGTACCCCTCGAACCTCGGCCCGAGGCCCAGCGTGCCCTCGAACGTGAACGTCACGCTCTGCCCGGGCTGGAGCTCGTAGCCTCTGATGTGCGGCGCCTCGTAGGCGTCCCTCGGATCGCCGGGCTGACCCCTTCCCTGCTGGCCCGGCGGGCCCTGTCCCCAGGGCGGGGAGCCGAAGGGGCCGGACCCCCAGGACCAGCTGCCAGATGCGCTCGGACCCGATATTGTCAGGTTGTTCCAAGACTCCTTCCCCAGATCCCTTCCCCATCTGCCCATCATGCCATTGAACTCGCTCGCGTTCCCGGACCAGTAGATTTCCACCTTCCTGCTGTGCGCCCCCGGCGGAAGCGGCCAACCCACCTTCAGGTGGGGCGCGGCCAGCCTTAGGGCGGGCACGAGCTGCGTTCCATTGACGAAGAACACCATTGTCATGTTCGCGCGGGCCCCCTCTACTATTATTCTGGCCGTGAAGTCCTTGGAGCTCACCGTTATCGGCGGCACGTTGATCGACCACGGGCCGTGAACCCTCACGCCGTATATCTCGACGGTCTCGTTCCCCTCGTTCCTCACGGTTATCGTTATCGTCGTCACGTTGCCGTTCACGGATATGCTCGCGGAGGTTATGACCAGGTTAGCCCTGAAGCGCTCGAGCTCGTCGCGCACGTGCTTGGGCACCGCGAACGCGTGGCCCGGCGGGGCAGTGTAGTTGAGCGGCACGGCGACCGCGGCCGGCGCCATTATGTAGACGGGCTGGTCGCCGACGTATGCTATGGTCACGCGCGGCTGGAGGTCGACGAGCGCGCCCTGCGCGCGGCTCGCGTTGATGATCGGTATCGTCAGCTCGCCGCTCGGGAGGAGGAGCGGATAGGATGTGCCGTTTATCACTATGGTGGCGTTCGATATGTAGAGCCTCACCACGTTGACGGTCGCGTTGGCCGGGATCCTCACGTTAGCTATAACCACGCTCAGGTTCTGGAGCGCCATCAGGTTGATGGTGCCGGACGCGCTCGCGTTCGAGTACCAGGTCCCTTCGGTGGTGTGGACCGCGACGCCGCTGTAGTTGAGCAGGATCGCAGTGGTGCCATAGGGCACCTCGGGCGGATCCGTGAGCGCGACGGCGTACTCGATTGGCGCGGACGGCGCGCTAGTGCTCGGCGCGGGCGGGGCGCGCGAGGTCATAGCGGCCCACGCGGCCCCGGCCGCTATCGCCACAACGATTACAGCTATCGCCGCTATCGCCCACTTCCTCATCGCCAACGCCTTGTCGGAGCTGACTTATGAGGAACGCCGTGAAACGACGTGAAACGGTCAGGAGCCCTGCTTGCCCTTGGCCCTCTCCGCGGCCTTGGCCTTCCTCCTCTCCTCAAGGACCTTGGCCCTCTCCTCCTTCCCCATCATCCTCAGGAACACGTAATCGGGAAGTTGCCTCTTGGCCTCCTCGGGGTTCGCGTAGACGTAGACCAGCGCCTTCAGGTCCTTGGTCCCAGTTATCGGCAGCATTTTGACCGGGATCACGCGCTCGGGGCTCGCGGATAGCATCTCGGCCACTAGCTTAGCCAGATCGGCCCTGCTCAACTTCCCGGAGGCCCCCCTTATCAGGTATTCGAGCTCCATCCTGCCCAGGAGCCTGTTCTCGCGCGAGCTAAGGACCTGAACCTCCGGCTTCTGACCCTCAGCTGGGGCCTCCACGGCCCGGCCGAGGGGGGTAGGACTATAAAAGCTTGAGGCGCCCCGTGCCCGCTGCCTAAGATCGTGGCGATTTGGACGCTAAACGAGCGCGGGGAAAGCCGGCTGACCCCGTGAAGTTGTGGATAGAGCCCTCGAGAGGCGCTCATATGACGTGCGCAAGTGCCAATATTATCAAGTACCATATCACCAGAAGGAACGCCGCGATCAGCGAGATCGCGAGCGCCCATCCCTCGTGCGACGACCTGCGGGAGCCCTCGGTCAGCAGGACGAAGTAGACACCGAACCCGAGCAGTATCGCCAAGGTCACGGTCTCGCCTATGGATTGCTCCATGTACTGCGGGGGCACGAACGCCAGCGGAGGCACCCTGAACCCCGTGAGCACGTAGTTAACCAGGCCGGCTGCCAGAAGCACGAACACCACTACGTACCAGTTCCTCAGGCTTGCCAGCAGGTCGAATAGGCGCCTATAGCGCCTTGGGACTAGCTTGCGGAGGCGCTTCCCGGATCCGGGCACGCGCTGCCCCGGAAGGCGCGCTATTTTCGCTTTTCCCGCCGCTCAAGTCACCACCTCTCCCAGGCGGCCGGTCTCGGCGGCCTCCCTGATCTCCATGGCTATCCTCCTGCCCATGTCGATCGGCTCCCTGAAGTACATGAGGGAGTAGGGGCTGCCGTGGACCATGTAAACGCTGGTGCCCGCGACTATTCTCCCCGAGAACTCGAAGTACACTATCTCCAGGGTGTCCCTAACGATGGATTCCAGGGAGAAGGGCCCTATGGGGGGCCTTCCGGTCCTTTCGGCCACGGCTGAGGAGAAGGACTCGCCGTCGCGCGCCACGCCGGGGAGCATTGACTCCCTGAGCACGAGCGGCCTGTTGCCGACCACGACGAACGTGGGATCCGCGAGGCCGAAGGTTCTCCCGTCAACGTTGGACTCGTAGCGCACGTCGAACCCGAAGAGCTCCACGCGGTTCCTGAGGGGGCTGTAGAAGAAGTGGCTGTAGACCGGCACCCCGACGACGTACTCCTGTATTATGTAGGGGCCCTGGACGCCCCTAAGCTTCCTCCTGAGCTCCTCCGGGTCGCGGGCGAAGAAGTAGCCCCTGCCGCCCTTCGCCCCATACAGCTTCACTATGACGGGCCCGTCGACCTCGTCCGGAGAGCGGTAGGTCCTCGGTATCCTGAGGCCGGCCGATGAGAGAAGCTCCATCTTCCTATGCTGGTCGGCCTCCCACTCGAGCAGGTAGCGGTTCCCGAACGTGGGCACGGGCAGCTCTAGCGCCGTGCGCCAGCCGACGTATTCGACGTAGCTCCCGTGCGGAACTAGGATAGCGTTTCTGGACAACAGCTTCCCGGCTATGGAGCGCAGATCCCCCAGGTCCACCTCCCAGACGTCGTCCACGAACCACATCCTGGAGTAGAACCAGCCCCTTCCGGGCGGCGACAGCGCCAGGGTCCTCAGGCCCTCGCGCTTGGCCCCGAGCAGTATCTGGATGGCCGAGTGGCTGGCTATCGTGGCGACCGTCAGCCCGGCGGCGTCGTAGCCCTTCAGCGCGGACTCGACGGCGCTCAAGTCACCACCTCTCCCAGGCGGCCGGTCTCGGCGGCCTCCCTGATCTCCATGGCTATCCTCCTGCCCATGGATATCGGGCGGGAGAAGTAGAGGGAGCTGTACTGGCCCCCTATCCCCATGTAGGCATTTGTCCCTCCCCCTATCCTGGGGGAGACGTCGAAGACGACGAGCTCCAGCTCGGGCGTGACCATGGCCTGCAGCGTGAAGGGCCCTATGATGCCGGGCGGCACCAGCTTGCGCGCCGCGTCGAGGAACCTGTAGCCCGCGTCGAACACCTTCTCCAGGAGGCTCTCCCTTATTGTGGCCGGCTCGTGGCCAACCTCCACGTACCGGGCATCCACGCCGAGCTCCAGCTGGTCCGCCGCGGGCAACCTGTATAGCCCGTCCAGGTTGCTCTGGATCCTCCTGTCTATGCTGTGGAGCTCCAGCCTCCCGCGCAGGGGGCTGTAGAAGAAGTTCAGGTTGAAGTGGGCACCTATGACGAGCTCCTCTATGGACGCCAGCGCCAGGTCCTCCAGCCTTATGATCCCCCTCTCAGCGAGCCTCCTGGCCTTCTCGAGTAGGTCCCTGGCGTCCTTGGCGACGAAGAATCCCCTTTCCACCCTCCTGGCCGCCTCTGGCAGCTTCACTATGACGGGCCCGTCGACCTCGTCCGGAGAGCGATAGGTCCTCGGCCTCCTTATGCCGCCCTCGTCCAGCAGCCTGTAGTAGTTCGCCTCGCCCGTCCTCTCCTCCCACCTGAGCAGGTAGCGGTTTCCGAAGATCCTGACCGGGAACCTGCGCTCTATGTTGTCGTACCCCACGTAGACGGCGAAGGACCTGTTGGGCACGAAGACCGCGCCCGAGGAGTTGAGCTCGGACACCACGTCGTCCCTTATCATGTGCACGTAGTCGTCAAGCACTATGAGCCTGTCGACCACGGGGAACTCGCGGTAGGCCCTCTCCCTCCCCCTCCTCGCTATCGCTATCGTGAGCATCCCCTCCTCCTTGGCGCCGCTCAGGACGTCCAGCGCGGAGTGGCTTGCCAGGACAGCGACGGAGGCCGAGCTCACGCCGCGGAGGGACGCCGCGCGCGGTTAAGCTTTGCGCGCCTGCCCTAGGGCCCTGCACTCGGAGAGCAGCTCCTGTATCGCGTCGAACGCCCTGCCGCCGTCCTCCGCGCGCACTATCACTATGGTGTCCGTGTGGCAGCTCACAACCTCCTCCACGTTTATCCCCCTCAACGCGAGGCGCTGGAGTATGGCCGAGACGACGCCCGGCGTCCTGGCTATCTCCGGGGGACTTATCACGGTGAGCGCCGCGAGCCCCGGGGAGCCCTCTATAACGCTGCCCGGCGGCACGCTTGCCAGGACCTCCTCCCTCAGCCTCGACTCGTAGACCACAGTGTATGAGGAGATCCCCTGCAGGACCTGGAGGAAAGCCCTCCTGTGCCTCGAGGAGAGCTCCCCGAGGGCGTCGGCGGACTGGCGGGAGCGCCTTATGACGACCTTCTCCAGCCCAGTCTTTATGTCGAGGTTGCTGGCGGCCAGCACGCGCGCCACCTGGTCCCCGACCGAGGCGCCGCCCGAGCCCTTCATCCTCTTGAGGGCCGCGAGCACCGCCTCCTCGCTCACGGGTTCCCCCACCAGGGACTCCACCCTGGGGCGGAGGGCCCTGGCCACCGCCGACGCGTTCGCGATGCCCAGCCTCAGCGCTGAGCTGATGCATGGATCCATCTGGACGAGCTTCCTGACGTACGATGAGATTGTCCGTTTTTGGTACAATGTATACCTGTTTTGGCCATCTTGGGCCAAAACGCATATAAGCGTTTCTGATCGCTGAAGGCCAGTTTGACCGAGCAGCTCCGCGAGCTCCTCGCGCTCGAGGAGGGACCCCTGGCGGCGCTGGCGCTCGAGGACGGCACCGTGGTTTGGGGACGGGGCTTCGGAAGCCCCGGAACGCGGGTAGGGGAGGTCGTCTTCACGACCGCGATGAACGGCTATACGGAGTCGCTCACGGATCCCTCGTACAGGGGGCAGATACTCACCATAACGCACCCGCTCGTCGGGAACTACGGGGTGCCTCCCGACTTCGAGTCGAAGAGGATCCAGGTGGAGGGCCTCGTCATCTCCAAGCTCACGGAGCCTAGCCATCCGAGGTCCGAGAAGTCGCTCCACGAATGGCTGAAGGAGGAGGGGGTTCCTGGCATAGAGGGCGTGGACACGAGGGCGCTCGTCAAGAGGATAAGGAACTTCGGCGTCATGGCCGGCGCCCTCTCGGTCTCCGAGGACCCCTCGAAGATCGACGTGGAGGCGCTCCTGAAGGCGGCCAGGGGCTTCGACTATGAATCCGCGGACTTCCTTAGGCCGTCGCTGGGCCCGGCCACCCTGGGGATGGGCGGCTACCACGTGGTTGTGGTCGACTTCGGCCTCAAGGGCGGCATAGTCAGGGAGCTAGTAGCCAGGGGCTTCAGGGTCACGGTCGTGCCCTGGAACTGGGGCCTGAAGGGCATCCTCTCCTTTAGCCCGGACGGCGTGGTCCTGGGGAACGGCCCCGGGAACCCCGCGGCGGTCCGCGAGGGGGTGGAGCTGGCGCGCGGCCTCCTGGAGGAGGGGTTGCCCACGCTCGGCATATGCCTCGGGCACCAATTCGTGGCCCTCGCGCTCGGGGCCAGGGTCGAGAAGATGAAGTTCGGCCACAGGGGGATAAACAAGCCAGTGAGGGACCTGGCCAGCGGGCGCCTGTCCATAACCACCCACAACCACGGGTACGCCGTCGACCCTTCCAGCCTCCAGGGGACTGGCCTGAGGCCGCGCTTCGTGGACGTGGACGACGGAACTGTGGAGGGCATGGAGCACGAGAAGTTGCCCCTGCTCACCACGCAGTTCCACCCGGAGGGCTCCCCCGGCCCTAGGGATGCCTCATACGTGTTCGACGAGTTCAGGGCGATGGTCGTTGAGGGAAAGCGTGTCTAAGGCCCTGGTCCTGGGGTCCGGCGGGATAAAGATAGCCGAGGCAGCAGAGTTCGACTACAGCGGCAGCCAGGCGCTCAAGGCCCTCTCGGAGGACGGCATAAGGACCGTGCTGATAAATCCAAACGTCGCGACGATACAGACGTCGCACAGGCTGGCGGATCGCGTGTACTTCGTGCCGCTGACGCCCGAGTTCGCCGTGAGGGTGATAGAGAAGGAGAGGCCGGACGGAATCCTGCTGGGGTTCGGCGGCCAGAGCGCGCTCTCCCTGGGCGTCCAGCTCCACCGCATGGGAGCCCTTGATAAGTACGGCGTGAAGGTCCTGGGGACGCCGGTCGAGGGCATAGTGAGCGCCCTTGACAGGGGTGCCTTCAGGGATCTGATGTCGAGGAGGGGGCTCCCGGTTCCGCCGTCCGTTCCGGCCACGAGCGTCGAGGAGGCCCTCAGGGCGGCTGAGGACGTGGGATATCCCGTGATAGTCAGGGTGAGCTTCAACCTGGGGGGAAGGGGTAGCTTCGTGGCCAGGAGCCGCGAGGAGCTGTCTGAGGGCCTCAGCAGGGCCTTCTCGCACTCGCCCGTAAGGGAGGTGCTGGTCGAGAGATATCTGGAGAAGTGGAAGGAGATAGAGTTCGAGGTGGTGAGGGATCGCTACGGGAACTCGGTGGCGGTGGCGTGCATAGAGAACCTGGAGCCCATGGGCGTTCACACCGGGGATTCCACGGTGATAACCCCGTGCCAGACGCTCACCGACCGCGAGTACCAGGAGCTGAGGAGGGCATCGATGAAGGTGGCCTCCTCCATAGGGCTGATAGGCGAGTGCAACGTCCAGCACGCGCTGCGCCCCTTCGGCGACGCGTACTACGTGATAGAGACGAACCCCAGGATGTCGAGGAGCTCCGCGCTCGCCAGCAAGGCCACCGGATACCCCCTGGCCTACGTGGCCGCCAAGCTGTCGCTGGGCTACTCCCTCGACGAGGTCCTCAACAAGGTGACCGGCGACACAACGGCGTTCTTCGAGCCGAGCCTGGACTACCTGGTGATAAAGTCGCCCAGGTGGGACCTGCAGAAGTTCTGGCCCGTGGACGACAGGCTTGGCTCGGAGATGATGAGCGTCGGCGAGGTAATGGCCATGGGCAGGGGGCTGGAGGAGGTGCTCCAGAAGGCCTACCGCATGCTCGACATAGGGGTGGATGGGCTTGTGGGGCCGGAGACCTACTCGGGCGGGGACAAGCAGGAGCTCCTGGAGCGCCTGAGGTCCTTCAGGCCATACTGGCTCCTCGACGCGGCGAAGGCGATAGCGCTTGGGGTGTCGCCTGACCTCATAGCGGACCTGACCGGCGTCGCCCCCCTCTTCCTGAGGGCGGTCGCGAACGTCGTACGCGTCGGGAAGGAGCTGATGGGGCTCCCCGGGCTGGACGACGCCCACAGGAGGGCGCTCCTCGCGAAGGCCGTGCGCCTGGGGTTCACCCCCAAGCAGATCTCGAGGCTTTCAGGGATAGACAAGGGGACTGTGGAGGTGTGGCTGGAGGACGTGGCCGGGCCGGTCGTGAAGGACGTGGACACCCTGGCGGGCGAGAGGCCCGCGAGGACCGGCTACCTATACCTTACGCAGAACGGGCAGGAGGACGACGTGGGGCCTGTGGAGCGCGGGATCGTGGCCCTGGGGGCCGGAGGCTTCCGCATAGGCGTTTCAGTGGAGTTCGATTGGTCGCTCGTGGAGCTCGTCAAGTCGCTGGAGTCCCTGGGGTTCCACATAGGCGTCGTCAACTACAACCCGGAGACTGTCTCCACCGACTGGGATTTCATGGAACGCGTCTACAACGCGGAGCTGGAGCCCCATCAGATACTCTGGGTGGCCAGGAAGCACGGGTCCAAGGATGTTATAGTGTTCGCAGGGGGACAGCTCGGGAACAACGTGGCGGAGGAGCTCGAGAGGCTGGGGCTGCGCATCATGGGGACGGGGGCGGGCCAGATAGCGAGCGCGGAGGACAGGTCAAAGTTCGGGAGGCTGATAGAGGAGCTCGGGCTCTCCCAGCCTCCCTGGACCTGGGCCAGGTCCGTCGAGGACGCGGTCTCCTTCGCTGAGTCCGTCGGCTACCCCGTGATAGTCAGGCCGAGCTACGTGCTAAGCGGCTCCTCGATGTTCGTGATAAGGAACAGGGAGGAGCTGGAGTCCCTTATGCGCCGCGTCCTGGCGGCTTCAAGAAAGCCGGTCGTGGTCAGCAAGTTCATAGAGGGCGCGATAGAGGCGGAGGCGGACTGCGTCTCCGACGGAAGGGACGTGGTCATGCTCCCCATGGAGCACGTGGAGGGAGCCGGGGTCCACAGCGGGGACGCGACGATGAGCATACCCACCAGGAGGCTGACGCCGAGGGAGCTCGCGGACATGGCCGACGCGGCGGCGCTCCTGGCGCGCGAGCTTCGCGTCAAGGGGCCATTCAACGTCCAGTTCATCGTCAAGGACGGGAAAGTCCACGTGCTGGAGCTCAACCTGAGGAGCAGCCGCTCGATGCCCTTCGCGAGCAAGTCCTACGGCGTTAACCTGATGGGGATATCGGCGTCCGTGCTCTCCGGCAAGGGGATCGAGGTCAGGTGGCCAGACTTCGAGATAAGGCCGGGGGTCCACGTGCCGGAGGTGGGAATATGGAGCGTCAA
This sequence comes from uncultured Nitrososphaerales archaeon, assembly GCA_964342765.1. Lineage (GTDB taxonomy): Archaea > Thermoproteota > Nitrososphaeria > Conexivisphaerales > Conexivisphaeraceae > Conexivisphaera. Next base: position 10,057 of record CAYFFS010000024.1, read on the forward strand.
GAGCCCCCAGTTCTCATGGGCCCAGATAAGGGGCGCCTACCCATTCCTCGGCCCGGAGATGAGGAGCACCGGGGAGGTGGCCGCCATGGGGCTGAGCTTCAGGGAGGCGCTCCTCAAGAGCTGGCTCTCCGCGACCCCGAACCGCGTGCCTGAGCCGGACAAGAACGTCCTGATCTATGGGGATGGCCTCGGGAGGGCCCAGCGCGCGATGGCGAGGGCCGGGTACGGCTGCGTCTCGTTGCGCGGGCTGTCCCTAAGGGGCTGCGCGGAGCTCGATCCGGAGGACGCCGTGAGGGCGATAAAGGGCGGCGAGGTGGGACTCCTGATGACGGACGGCTACATGCCGGAGCTGGACTACCGCGTCAGGAGGGCCGCCGTCGACCACAACGTGCCGGTGGTCCTCAACCGCGACCTGGCGGCCGAGCTGGCCACGTCGATAGAGGAGTACATGAAGGGCAGGCTGGAGTTCAGCGTGATGGAGCTCCGCGAGTACTGGGATGAGGGGGCGCGGCGCCTGACGGGCCAGGCGGTCAGGGAGAGAACGCCCTAGAAGGGCTCTATCGTGGCAGGTGGCTTGGAGGTGGCTGCGTAGGCCACCATGACGACGCCCGGTATCTCCTCCGTCATCCTCTTGGATATCGTCTCCATGAGCTCGTGAGGTATCCTGAACCAGTCAGCGGTCATCCCGTCCTCGCTCGTCACCGCGCGCACGATGATGACGCGGCCCAGCTCCCTCCTGTCGCCCTTGACCCCCACCCATGAGCTCTCCGTCACGACGGCGAACGCCTGCCACACCGCGTCGTAGAGGCCGGCGCGCATGAACTCCTCCTCCACTATCGCGTTGGCCCTCCTGGCCACCTGGAGCTTCTCGCGCGTCACCTCCCCCTCTATCCTCACCGCGAGCCCCGGGCCCGGGAAGGGGTGCCTCCTCACTATGCGCTCCGGGAGGCCGAGCTCCCTCGCAACCGCCCTGACCTCGTCCTTGTAGAGGTCCCTCAGCGGCTCCACCACGCGGAGCCCGAACCTCTCCGGGAGGCCGGCGACGTTGTGGTGGCTCTTTATGCGATCAGTCCCCCTGCCCGATGCGCCGCTCTCAACGCGGTCCGGGTAAATCGTGCCCTGTATCAGGTAGCGAGCCCCCTCTATCCCTGACGCGACCTCCTCGAATACGCTCGCGAAGAGGCGGCCTATCACCAGGCGCTTTCCCTCGGGATCCTTCACGCCGGAGAGCGCGGACAGGAAGCGCTCCGAGGCGTCGACGAAGTGCACGTTCCTGATCCCCAAGGACCTCAGCGTCCCCAGGACCTCCTCCGCCTCCCCCTCCCTCAGCAGGCCGTGGTCGACGAAGACCACGTGAAGCCTATCCCCTATGGCCCTGTGCGCTATGGCGGCCGCCGTCATGGAGTCGACGCCCCCGCTGACCGCGCAGATCGCGCGGCCGTCGGGGCCGACCTCCCTCGCCACCTCCTCCACCATCAGGGGGATCCTGGATCCCGGGTTCCAGCCCGCCCGTAGGCCGGCCACCCTGAACAGGAAGTTCCTCAGAATCTCGCGGCCGTGCTCCGTGTGGCTGACCTCGGGGTGGAACTGAACCGAGTACATGTTCCTCTCGGGCGACTCCATGGCCGCTATGAGGCCGGAATCCGAGGTGGCGGTCACCGAGAACCCATCCGGCGGCCTCAGGACCACGTCGCCATGGCTCATCCAGGCCGAGAACTCGTCGGGCAGCCCCTCCATTATCCTAGAGGATCCCACCACGCGTATCCTCGTCCTCCCGTACTCCGCCCTCGGGGACCTGCGCACGATGCCTCCCAGGGCGTGCGCCAGTAGCTGGTGCCCGTAACATATCCCGAGCATGGGTATGCCGGACCTAAGTATCCCCGGGTCCACGCGGGGGGCGCCGTCGTCGAACACGCTCCTGGGACCCCCCGACAGTATCAGGGCCCCGGGCCTCCTGGACAGGACGGCCTCGGCGGGCGAGTCGCCGGGCACTATCTCGGAATATACCCCCAGCTCCCTGACCCTGCGGGCTATGAGGTGAGTGTACTGGCCCCCGAAGTCGAGGACCAGGACCCCCTCCAATGCGCTCACCTGTCCAAGGTGAGGAAGGAGGCGACGGGAACCCTCAGGTCCTCCCTGAGCCTCTCGAGCGCCTGGCGGAACCCCACTATAGAGAAGACGCCCGCCACGTTGGAGCGCGTCAGCTCGCAGAGCATGGACATCGCCCTTATCGTGGTGCCCGTCCTTATGACGTCGTCCACCAGGAGCACGTAGTCGCCCCTCCTGAGGGCCTTCCTGGGCAGGTATATATAGCGATAGGCCCCCGACTCGAAGACCTGGCGCGCCTCTATGAAGTCCCTTATTCCAAGCTTCTTGCTCTTGCGCACGACGGCCATGCGGACCCCCAGGGCCTCGGCGAACTGGTAGGCGACCGGTATCCCGTCGGACTCCATGGTCATCACGTGATCCACCTTGAGGCCGGAGAACCACTCGCGCTGGGACTCCACCACGTTGCGCAGGAGGAGCGGGTCGTGCGTCACGTCGGTCACGTCCACCCCGCCCACGTCGTCCCTCCTTATCCTCGATTCCACTTCTCTGGCCAGCTCGGCGCGGAAGACAGACATTATCCTCTTCGCAACGTCGAGCCCGGGTATCACCAGGCCGTTCACGTAGCGGCTGAGGACCGTGGGAGGAAGCCCCAAAGTGGGGGAGAGCTCGCTGTAGCGCATCCTCCCCTTCAGTATCTTGAGGGCCTCCACCGAGGCCATCCTCAGCCTGAGCTCGTCCGCCCTCCTCAGGACCACGTGCGCCTTATGATTCAGCTTCTAATTAATTTTCACGAAGTCGTGCCTTTAAAATTTACATGATGGTGTAATTTGTTCTCGGAGCCCCAGCCCGAGGCCGCGAAGGAAGCGCTCCACCCTCCTCAGCTCCTCCAGGAACTTGGCCCCCTCGGGCGTCAGCTCCAGGTATTTGGCGTCCCCGTCCCTGCGCTCCGATATCAGCCCCCTCCTGATGAGCTCCTCCTCGTACTTCAGGAACCTGTCGTAGGGCACGTTGGAGGCGCTCAACAGCCTTGTGAACCTCGCGCTTCCCCCCTCCTTCTCCAGCGCCTCCAACAAGTCCAGGTATATCTTCAGCCTGCTCCTGCTCGGCTTCCTCCTAGGCAATGTGCCTTCCCCTCACCAGGAAAGCCAGGAGCAGCGCGAACCCCGCGAACCTGACTACGCTGCCCAGCGCGTAGAAGTAGAGGGGCCCCACGGCCGACGCCAGCATGAACACGTGCCCCAGCAGTATCAGGATGAACGCGCCCAGGACGAGCGAGGAGAAGGAGCCCCTGGCCCTCAGCTGTATGGCGCTGAACACCACGAGGGCCAGGAGCACGGCGGACAGGAGCTGGACGAAGTCGAAGAAGTCGCGGCTCACCTCGAGGGCCCTTCTCAGGATGGGCGCCGCCAGCGCCGGCTCCACGGAGTACGCCGCGCCCACGTACCCGACGGCGAGTATTAGGTAGGAGGCCACCTGAAGGGACAAGTATAGGTAGGAGGATATTATGAAGAGCCTGGCGCCCTCCACGCTCGGGCTGAGGAAGAGCGCGGCGGCCAGGGATCCCTGCAGGAGGAGGCCCATGCCGAGGAGGGAGAAGCTGATCCCGACGAACGCGGGGACGGAGCCGCTGACGAGCCTGTTGTATTTGTACGCGGCGTACGCGACCGCGAGCGCCACCGCGGAGCTCAGCAGGTCGAGCGCCGAGATGGCCGGCAGGTAGTAGAACGGGAGCATGCCCTGCCACCGCCGCGGGATCCTAAAGAGGTTACTTCAGTAGAGGTGGCAGGCCACCCAGTGACCCGGGCTCACCTCCTTCAGCTTGGGCACCTCGGTCCTGCACCTGTCGAACGCGTATGGGCACCTGGGGTGGAACGGGCAGCCCGGCGGGGGGTTCAGCGCGCTCGGTATCTCGCCCTTAGCCTTAACCTGGACCTTTGGCGCCGTCGGGTCGGGTATCGGTATGGCTGCGAGCAGGGCCTGAGTGTACGGGTGGAGGGGGTTCCGGACGAGCTCCTCGGACTCCGCCACCTCGACGACCCTCCCCAGGTACATGACGGCTATCCTATCCGACATATGCTTCGCTATTGCCAGGTCGTGCGTTATGAAGAGGAACGATATGCCGTACTTCTCGCGCAGGTCTAGCATGACGTTCAGGACCTCCCCCCTTATCGAGACGTCAAGCATCGACACGGGCTCGTCAGCGACTATGAACTCGGGGCGCATGACCAGGGCCCTAGCTATTGCCACCCTCTGCCTCTGGCCCCCGCTGAGCTCGTGCGGGTAGCGGTTCGCGAAGTCCTCGGGCGGCAGGAGCTTGACGTCCTCGAGGGCGCGCATCACCCTCTCCTCGAGCTCACGCCCCTCCGCGAGCCTGTTTATCACAAGGCCCTCGGCCACTATGTCGAAGACGCTCATCCTGGGGTTTATGGAGTCGTAGGGATCCTGGAAGATCATCTGGAGCCTGCTCCTGTACCTCCTGAGCTCGTTGCCGCGCAGCCTGGCCAGGTCGACGCCCGAGTAAATTATGCTCCCGCCGGTCGGCTCCACGAGGCGAACGATCGCCCTGCCGAGGGTGGTCTTCCCGCTCCCCGACTCGCCGACAAGCCCAACTATCTCGCCGCGCCCTATCGAGAGGTCCACGCCGTCCACGGCCTTCACGTAGAGCTTGGTCCCGAGTATCTTGCTGAGCACGCCCGTGTAGAACGGATAGTAAACCTTCAGGTCCCTGATCGATATCAGCTCCTCCATCGCCCCTCACCTCGATAGAGGTGGCAGGCCACCCAGTGACCCGGGCTCACCTCCTTCAGCTTGGGCACCTCGGTCCTGCACCTGTCGAACGCGTATGGGCACCTGGGGTGGAACGGGCAGCCCGGCGGGGGGTTGGCGAGGCTGGGCGGGGAGCCTGGGAGGAACGAGAAGCGCTGCCTCTTGGCCCTTATGTCGGGGAACGCCTTGAGCAGGGCCTGAGTGTACGGGTGTAGGGGGTTCTTGTAGAGCTCAACGGCGGGCGCCCTCTCCACGACCCTGCCGGCGTAGTATATTATCACGGAATCCGCGAGCTCCGCTATCACGGATAGGTCGTGCGTTATCAGGATCATGCTCATGTGGGTCCTCGAGCGCAGGTCCTCCAGGAGCTTCAGTATCTGGGCCTGGACTATCACGTCGAGCGCGGTCGTGGGCTCGTCCAGAACGAGGAGCTCCGGGTTGTTCACGAGCGCCATAGCTATTGCCACCCTCTGCCTCTGGCCCCCGCTGAGCTCGTGCGGGTAGCTGTTCAGCCTTTCCCTTCCCACGCCGACCATGTCCAGGACCTCGCCGGCCAGGCGCACCGCCTCATCCTTCCCCACGTCCCTGTGGGCGAGCACCGCCTCCGCTATCTGGCTGCCGATCGTGAACACGGGGTTCAGCGAGTTCATGGACGCCTGCGGTACGAACGCGACCTTCGTCCACCGGATCCCCCTGAGCTCCTCCTCGTCCATCGCCAGCAGGTCGCGCCCATCCAGCAGAACCCTGCCCCTCTCCACGACCGAGTAGGGCGGGAGGAGCCTCAGTATTGTGAGGGCGAGGGATGACTTGCCGCTCCCAGACTCCCCCGCGACGCCGACCGTCTCGCCCTTAGAGACCTCGAAGCTCACGTCCTGGACCGCCCTGACGTTCCCCTCCTTAGTCCTGTAGTACATCGTCAGATCCTCAACGCGCAGCACCTCGTCGGCCAGCTCCTTTCACCTCCACGAGCTCGTACTCGAAGCGATAGGAGAAGGGAGGGGCTAGGAGCACCCCGCTCGCGCTCATCAGGGCGTCCGTCGACCCGTTGTACACGTAGTCCCAGTACTGCGCGGAGACCAGGTTGCCGCCGCTGTAAGTTGAGGCGCTCAGCGACACCAAGACGTACCCGTCGGATTTCGTCACCACGTACTTATATGTGATGTTGTACCCCTCGACCAGCTCCTGCCCGGAGCCCGAGCCGGGGGAGGCGGAGCTGGACACGAAGAGGGGCATCCCGAAGCCTGCGTAGTAGGTCGTCAGGTTCGAGGGGATAAGGGCATATGTGTAGTTGAGCGTCTCCGGCGAATAAGCGAGGGTCGCGTTGTCCGAGACCAGCTGCCTGTAGTAGAAGCGGACCACGTCCCCCTCCACTGACGTCACCCTGACCTCGAACTCGTTGACGGAGGAGCCCAGGGGCACCCCTCCTGAATACACTGTTATCGTATAGTTGTATATCGCGTCGTACCCCGGCCTGACAGCCGTCGCCGGCGCCGGGGGCCGCGCGCCGCGCGCGCCCTGGATCGCGAGGTAGAGGGCGGCCGCCGCCACGGCTACGGCTAGGAGCGCCGCGTGAGCGCGCTTCATCTCTGCCTCAGCCTCGGGTTGAAGATCTCGTCGAGCGCGTATCCGAGGAGGACGAACGAGAGCGAGAGGAGGACTATGGCCACGCCGGGGAATATGAACCACCACCAGCCGAACCCGTAGTACACCGCGGATGACGCGTGGTCGAACGCCTTAGACAGCATCCTTCCCCATGTGGGCACCGTCGAGGCGCCCGGGAACAGGAAGTCGAGGGCGGCCTCGGTGAGTATGAACCCGGGGACGTTCAGCGCTAAGTTCGCGTAGACAAGGCTCATCACGTTGGGCATTATGTGCCTCCTAATTATGTGCCACCTGCCCGCGCCAAGGGCCCTGGAGGCCTCCACGTAGCCGCGCTCCTTCAGCGTCAGGGTCTGGGATCTTATGACCCTGGCCACGGCCGGCCACGACAGCACGGTGAACAGCACTATGAGCCACAGGTAGAGCTCCTTTGCGAGAAACGCGGACTGAGTTATCATGAACACGATGACTATCGCCAGGGGGAGGAACGGGATCACCAGGAATATGTCGGCTATCCTCATGAGGACCTCGTCGACGGCGCCGCCGAAGATCCCCGACACTATCCCTATGTACATGCCGACGACCACGGTGAAGAGGGCGGCGAGCAGGCCCACCTCCATCGAGATCCTTGACCCCCAGACGAACTGGGACCAGAGGTCGCGCCCCAGGTTGTCGGATCCCAGGAGCCCGTACTGCCTCCCGTAGACGAAGAGGAACGGGTAGGCCAGCTTCACGCTCAGCCTGCCGGGGGATGAGCCGCCCAGGGCCACCACCTGGAGGATGAGCGTGTAGTTGCCCTTCTCATCCAGTATCTTGAGGCCGGTGTTGGTCATCCCGAGGCCGGATGGGCCGAATGCCGCCAGGTTCACGTCGGGGAGCTCCGTGGATAGGTATACTAGGTTCCAGTTCCCCAGCTTAAACCCGTTCTGGTAGCTGATGTCCTCCTCGAACGAGCTGGACATCACCTGGTAGGACGTCAGGTGTACGACGCTCCCATCCGGCTTGACGAGCAGGAAGCGCACGTAGAAGTCCGTCAGGTTCTCGACAGATATCGGCATCACGAGGACCCCGAACTTGAAGTCGTAGGGGGGCCTGTAGCCGTAGCTGAACGTGTAGTTGGCCGTGAACACCACGTCCTCGGATCCGGGAGGCACGGACGCGTTGATGAGCGCGGCCTCGGCCGGAACAGCGCCGTAGCCCGTGCTCGAAAGCAGGCCCTGGGGGACGCTTGCGCTCACGAGCCCGTAGGCGGCGCCGGGGCCGGCCGACGCCCTCCAGCCCGACAGCGATGGAGGCGCCAGCTCCAGGTTGGGCGGAAGCCCCCTGTACTGGGGGAACACGGTCGCCCAGGAAGGCACAGCCCAAGGCCCGGCCACGTAGGTCTGCGAGGGGCTCGGCCCGGCTATGTAGGGCGCGAGGAGCGCCATGAGCCCGAAGAACAGTATTATGGCGACGCCCGTCATCCCCATCCTGTTGCGGAGGAGGAGCCTTGCGGCGCTCTCCCTGGGCAACGGATCACCTCCTTATCCTGGGATCGAGGAATCCGTACAGAAGGTCCGCTATCAGGTTCGCGAGGACCACCATCAGGGATATTATGAAGAATATCGCCTGCTCCAGCGGGAAGTCCTGCGTTATTATCGCCATGTAGGTCCAATAGCCAAGCCCGGGCCACCCGAAGATCGTCTCAGTTATCACGGCGCCCGAGAGCACGAACCCGAGGGATATCGCGAACACGGTCATCACGGGAAGCACGGCGTTCCTCAGCACGTGCCTGTAGAGCACGTCCCTCTCCCTGAGCCCCTTCGCCCTCGCCATGAGCACGTAGTCCTCGGACATGACCTCCAGCGCGGAGCTCCTCATTATCAGGTAGAAGCCGCCTATGCTTATCAGGGTGAGCGAGAGGAACGGGAGGGCCATGGCCTTGAGGACCGCAAAGTAGAAGGAGGGGCCGCTGAACTGCGAGATGTAGGCGGCCGCGCTCGTGGGCGCCAGGTGAAGGTAGTATGCGAAGGCGAGCAGGAGCATGACGCCTATCCAGAACGACGGCATCGAGTAGAGGAAGAGCAGCGTTACGAAGGATACCTTGTCCGAGGGCCTGCCCCTTCTGCTGGCGGAGAAGACCCCCAGGTATTCCCCTATTATGAAGGAGGCCACGGTCGAGCCCCCAAGGAGGAGAACTGTGTAAGGCGCGAACCTCGCTATCGTGGCCGAGACAGGCCCGCTCAGGACCCCTCCCACGTTGTAGCCGAAGTGGAACGTGAAGAGCGACTCCATGTACCTCAGGAACCTGTACTGGATGGGCAGGTTGAAGCCCAGCTCTGATATGACCTCCTGCCTTATCTTCTCTATGTATTGGAGGTTGTGGGAGGTGCTTAGGGCGGGCACGTACCACGTCTCCGGGTTTATCCCCAGGAGGGTGAACGGCATCACCTGAAAGATAAGGAAGTTTATCGCCGCGATTATGACCATTATTATGGCTGTTATAGCGAGCCTCCTCAGAACGTAGCCTAGAAGGCTCAACCTGAAAAAGGGAAAGAGGAGGGGGATTTATACTTCGCTATTTACGGCGCAGCACCGCCAGGACCGCCGCTATCACGACTATGATCACTACGACCGCTATTATCGCGTACAGCAGCGTGTAGTTAACGCTTGGAACCTTCGCCGGAAGGGGCGTGAGGGTTGCCGTGGCCGTCGCGGACGGGGCCGAGACCGTCACGGTGATGTTCGTCGCGTAGTACCCGGGCGCGGAGACAGTCGCCGTGTAGGTGCCCAGCGGCACGCTCGGGAAGTAGGCCATCCCGGACGAGTTCGTGACGGCGCTCTGCCCGTCGACGCTGACGTTCGCCCCGGCTATTGGCAGGCCGCTCGGGTTGACCACGGTTATCACCAGGGGCGCCGAGGTCACGGGCGCTGAGACCGTCAGGCCGCTGTAGCTGTACCACACCCTGTTGAGGCCGAAGGACGTGTAGGTCAGGTTGGCCACCAGCTCGTAGACGCCCGGCGAGAGGCTGGACGTGGGTATGGAGGCCGTGTAGGACCCGTTGCCCACGCTGCTCAGCGGGTACGACGCGACCACGGTCCCTCCGGGCTCCACCACCTCGACGACGCCTGTGGCGTTGGTTATCGGTATGTACCCGGTCGAGCCGGGCGCGACCCCCTCGAAGGCGCTGGACGTCGGGTTGTATATCTCCTCCTCCACGTTGACCTTGTAGTTGTAGGTGTTGCCCTGGGTCACGGTAGACATCCACGCCCACCACGCCGACCTGTAGTAGTTCACGTTCCTCGTGAGCACCTGCGTGTTAGTGACCTTGTTCCAGCTCTGGAACACGAATGGCCCGCTGCCGACCTCCAGGTTCGGCAGCCAGTACATCCACTCGGGCAGCGTCTCGTTGGGCGAGTTGAGGTAGCTGCTGAGCCCTGATATCTGGACGAGCGGCACCGTGGTGTCCATGGCGCTGGTCGAGGTCGCGACCTCGCTCGGGTTGAAGTACTGGAATATGTGCATGGGCAGCACA